>CADEGS010000346.1 GCA_902826945.1 uncultured bacterium
TGCAAGTCGGAGAACCACGTCCCGGTCGGGAGCTTCCGCACCTGGGTCAAGTACACCGAGGAGGGCGCGTTCCCCGCGGTCAAGCGCTCGTTCGCGGTCCTGCGCTGCAACCAGTGCACGAACGCGCCGTGCGTGACGATCTGCCCGGTGAATGCGCTCGAGAAGCGCTCCGACGGGATCGTCGACGTCGACCCGCGCGTGTGCATCGGCTGCAAGGCCTGCATGCAGGGCTGCCCGTACGACGCGCTCTACCTGAACACCGACAAGGGCACGGTCGAGAAGTGCCACTTCTGCGCGCACCGCGTCGAGCAGGGGCTCGCGCCCGCGTGCGCGGTGGTGTGCCCGACCGAGGCGATCATCCCGGGCGACTTCCACGATCCGACCTCGCGCGTGGCGACGATGCGGCGCGAGCTGGAGCTCGACGCGCGCAAGGTCGAGGCCGGCACGGGCCCGAACGTGCTCTACCGCGAGGCGGCGCCGGCCGGGCTCGACCCGCTGGCGACGAACGCGGCGGGCGGCTTCCTGTGGGCCGGACGCCAGCCGGGCCTGGCGCTCGAGGCGCACGAGTTCGAGGCGCTCGAGCAGCAGGCGCGCGCGCGCACGGTGTACGACGTCGCGCACCCCGCGCTCTGGGGCTGGAAGATCACGGGCTACCTGTTCGCGAAGTCGCTCGCGGCGGGCGTGTTCCTGGCGGCGTGGCTGGGCGGGCTGCTCGCGAACCGGCCGTGGCCCGACGGCGTGAGCGGCTACCCGCCGCGCGCGCACGGGCTCGCGGTCGCGCTGCTCGGCCTCCTCTTCCTGACCGCGACCTCGGTCCTGCTCGTTCTCGACCTGAAGCGCCCGGAGCGCTTCCTCTCGATCCTGACGCGCCCGAACTGGAGCTCGTGGCTCGTGCGCGGCACCTGGGCGCTGATCGCCTTCGGCACGCTGCTCACGGCCTGGGCCGCGCTCGCGCTCGCGGGCACGTGGCCGCGCGGCGTCGCGTACGCGCTGCTCGTCGGCGCGACGGCGATCGCAGGCGGGCTCGCCGCCTGCTACACGGGCTGGCTCTTCGGCCAGGCGAAGGGCCGCGTGCTCTGGATGCGGCGCGGGCTGTGGGCGCACCTGATCGTGCAGGCGGTCGTCGCGGGCGCGGCGGCGCTGGTCCTCGCCGACGGGCTCGCGAACGCGCTCTCCGGCGCGAGCGCCGGCCTGCGCGGCCTGCTCGCGGCCTGGCTCGGCCTGCACCTCGCGCTGACGCTCGTCGAGGGCAAGCTCGCGCCGCGCGGCCGCGAGCCGGAGTTCGCGCGCGCGCACGCGCTCGTCGAGCGCGGCCCCTACGCGCGCCGCCACTGGCGCGTCGGCGTGATCCTGGGCGCGGTCGTGCCGCTCGTCCTGCTCGCGCTGCCCGCCTGGGGCCCGGCGACCTTCGCCGCCGCCGTGCTCGCGCTCGTCGGCCTGTGGACGGAAGAGGACGTCCTCGTGCGCGCCGGCCAGGCGCTGCCGATCTCGTGACATGACGGACGCCCCCGAGAGCGGCGCGCGCAAGGCGCCCTGGGAGCTCGCGGTCGGCCCGCCGCCCGAGCGCTGGGACGACTGGGTCGAGCTCGACGCCGAGGCCTGGCCCGAGCGCCGCGAGAAGCACTACCGCTGCATCCCGACGATCTGCTTCAACTGCGAGTCGGCCTGCGGCCTGCTCGCCTTCGTCGACAAGCAGACGGGCACGATCGACAAGTTCGAGGGCAACCCCGCGCACCCCGGCTCGCGCGGCCGCACCTGCGCCAAGGGCCCGGCGACGATCAACCAGGTCCAGGACACCGAGCGCATCCTGCGCCCGCTCCGGCGCGTCGGCCCGCGCGGCGGCGGGCGCTTCGAGCCGGCGAGCTGGGAGGAGGCGCTCGACGACATCGGCGGCCGCATCCGCCGCGCCTTCCAGGAGGGCCGCCAGGACGAGGTCGTCTACCACGTCGGCCGCCCGGGCGAGGACCACTTCGTGCTGCGCATGCTCCAGGCCTGGGGCGTCGACGGCCACAACAGCCACACGAACGTGTGCAGCGCGGGCGCGCGCCTGGGCTACACGCTGTGGTTCGGGGCCGACCGGCCCTCGCCGGACTACTCGTGCACGAAGTTCATGCTGCTGCTCTCGGCGCACCTCGAGACCGGCCACTACTTCAACCCGCACGCGCAGCGCATCATCGACGCGAAGAGCGGCGGCGCGCGCCTGGCGGTGATCGACACGCGGCTCTCGAACACCGCCTCGCACGCGGACCTGTGGGTCCCGACCTGGCCCGGCTCGGAGGCGGCGCTCTTGCTCGGGATCGCGCGCCTCCTGCTCGAGGAGGACCGGATCGACCGCGCCTTCGTCGAGCGCTGGACGAACTGGCGCGCCTGGCTCGCCGACTGCGACGCGGGCGGCCCGGGCACGTTCGAGCGCTTCCTCGAGCGCCTGAAGGCGCTCTACGCGCGCTACACGCCGGCCTTCGTGGCCGAGGAGTGCCGCATCGAGCCCGGAGTCGTGCGCGCGCTGGCGGACGAGATCGCCGCCGCCGGCTCGCGCTTCTCGAGCCACCTGTGGCGCAACGCCGCCAGCGGCAACCTCGGCGGCTGGCAGGTCGCGCGCGCGCTCCTCCTCCTGCACGTGCTCACCGGCAGCGTCGGCACGCCCGGCGGCGTGAACCCGAACGCCTGGGACAAGTTCGTGCCGAAGCCGAGCGCGAGCCCGCCGCCGATCCGGCGCTGGAACGAGCGCCACTGGCCGCGCGAGTGGCCGCTCGCGCACTACGAGATGAGCTTCCTCCTGCCGCACCTCTTGCGCGAGCAGGGGACGCGGCTCGACGTCTACTTCACGCGCGTCTACAACCCGGTCTGGACCAATCCCGACGGCTGCTCGTGGATCGAGATGCTCGAGGACGAGCGCACGATCGGCTGCCACGTGGCGCTGACGCCGATCTGGTCGGAGACCGCGCAGTGGGCCGACTGGGTGCTGCCGATGGGGCTCGCGCCCGAGCGCCACGACGTGATGAGCCAGGAGACGCACGCCGGCACCTGGATCGGCTTCCGCCAGCCGGTGCAGCGCGAGTTCCGCCGCCTCGAGGGCGAGGCCGTGACCGAGACGCTCGGCACGAACCCCGGCCAGGTGTGGGAGGAGACGGAGTTCTGGATCGCGCTCACCTGGCGCATCGACCCCGACGGCGCGCTCGGCATCCGCCGCTGGTTCGAGTCGAAGGAGCGCCCCGGCGAGCCGATCTCGACCGACGAGTACTTCGCCGACCTGTTCCAGAGCGTGCCGGGCCTGTCCGAGGCGGCCGCCGCGCACGGCCGCACGCCGCTCGAGCACATGAAGCGCACGGG
>CADEGS010000347.1 GCA_902826945.1 uncultured bacterium
GCTCACGAGGTGGTGAGGGATGCGGGCTAGCGGCGTGCCCCTTCCTGCTCGCGCTCGGGCGCGCGGCGCCACAGGCACACCTCGCGCTCGAGGCGCACGCCGCTCTTCTCCTCGACCAGGCGCTCGACGCGCTCGATCAGCGCCAGCACGTCGCGGCTGCGCGCGCGGCCCTGGTTGACGACGAAGTTCGCGTGCTTGGGGCTGACGATCGCGTCGCCCTCGCGCAGCCCCTTGCCGCCGCAGTCCTCGATCAGCTTGCCCGCGCCGCGCCCGCCCGAGCGCTCGGGGTCGGGGTTGCGGAAGACGCAGCCCGAGGAGCGCTCGCTCACCGGCTGCGCGGCGCTCTTCTGCGCCAGGTAGTCGCGCACGGCCTCGCGCACCTCGCGCGCGTCGCCGTGGCGCAGGCGCAGGATCGCGCCGAGCACGATCGCGCCGTCGAGCGCGCCGTCGCGGTAGCGCGGCGCGCAGTCCGCGCGCGCGCGCTCGACCACCGCGCCCGAAGGCAGGAGCAGCCGCACGCGCTCGACGACGTCCCACAGCTCGCCCCAGCGTCCGCCGGCGTTCATCGCCACGCCGCCGCCGAGCTGCCCCGGCACGCCCGCCAGGCCCTCGAGGCCGCTCCAGGCGAGGTCGCGCGCGATGCGCACGAGCCCCGGCAGCGGCGCGCCCGCCCAGGCGACGAGCAGCGGCTCGCCCTGCGCCGCCTGCGCGCCCGGCGCCGCGCCCTCGCGGCCCTCCAGGAACGCGCGCCCCTCGTCCTCGCGCGCGGGGCGGAAGACGCGCGCCATGCGGTCGGTGGCGATCACGACGCCCTCGTGCAGGCCGTCCTCGACGAGCAGGTTCGCGCCGCCGCCGAGCACGCGCACCGGGAGGCCGCGCTCGCGCGCGCGCGTCCAGGCCAGGACCAGCTCCTCGGGCCGCGCCGGCTCGAGCAGCCACTGCGCGCGCCCGCCCACGCGCATCGTCGTGCGCGGCGCGAGCGGGGCGCCGGCGAGCGCCGCGCAGGGCCAGTCGATCGTGCGGCTCATCGGGGGGCGTGCGCCGCGGGCGCGGCGCTCGGGCGCAGTCTACGGCGCGCTCCGGCGCGCTGCCCAGGTCGCGCGGCGGCGCGCCGCGACCTACCCGCGCGGGGCACGCGAGGGTGCGCGCCGCAGCGCCAGGCGCTCGAGCAGGTCCTCGCGCACCGTCTCGACGTCGCCCGCGCCGAGCACGAGCGCCGCGGCCGGCCGCGGCAGCCACTCCACGAAGCGCGCCACGCTCGGGCCGAGCGGGCCGCCGGCCTGCGCGCGCACGCCGCGCACGACCAGCTCCTCGACGAGCTGCCCGGCGCCCGCCTGGCAGTCGTCGATGTGCGCACGCGCGCCGTAGACGTCGGCCACGCACACCGCGTCCGCGGCGCGCAGGCTCTCGGCGAACTCGCACAGGAAGCGCGCCGTGCGGCTGTGCTGGTGCGGCTGGAAGAGCACGTGCAGCGGCCGCTCGGGGAAGCTGCGCAGCGCGGCCTCGATCGTCACGCGCACCTCGGTCGGGTGGTGCGCGTAGTCGTGCACGACCTCGACGCCGTCGACCTCGCCCCAGCTCTGGAAGCGGCGGTCGACGCCGGTGAAGCGCTCGATCCCGCGCGCCGCAGCGGCGGCCAGCGCGGTCGCGCGCCCCGGCTCGGCGCGCAGCGCGAGCCCGATGGCCAGCGCCAGCGCGAGCGCCGCGTTGTCGACGTTGAAGTGCCCCGGCACGGCCAGCCGCACCGGCGGCGTGGCCCAGCCGGGGCCGCGCAGGCGGAACGTGAAGCGGCCGCGCTCCTCGCCCAGGAGATCGGCCTGCAGCTCGCGGCCCAGGCGCCACACGGTCGCGCTCGCGCCGAGCTCGACGTCCTCGGGCACGTCGCGCCCGAGCACGACCAGCCCGCCGGCCGCGCCGCCCGAGAGGAAGCGCGCGAAGGCCGCGCGGATCGCCTCGAACGTGTGGTAGTAGTCCAGGTGGTCGGGCTCGACGTTCGTGACGATCGCGCCGTGCGGGGAGAGCTGCAGGAAGCTGCGGTCGTACTCGCAGGCCTCGACGCAGAACCAGCCCTGCGGCGCGCCGGCCAGCGCGTTCGTCTGCAGCCGCCGGCAGGTGCCGCCGACGAGCGCGCCCGCGGTCGCGCCGTTCGTCTCGTCGGCCAGCCCCTCGAGCGCGTGCCACAGCATCCAGGACGTCGTCGTCTTGCCGTGCGTGCCCGCCACCGCCAGCGTGCGCTCCGGCGCTGCCAGCCGCCCGAGCAGCTCGGAGTACTTCCACACGGCCACGCCGCGCGCGAGCGCCGCCGCGACCTGCGGGTCGTCGCGCGGCACGGCGGCGGAGCGCACGACGAGCTCGGCCTCGGGCGGCAAGAGCTCGGCGCTGGACGGCCCGATGGCGACCTCGATCCCGAGCGCGTCCAGCTCGGCGCACAGGGGCGAGCGCGCGCGGTCGTGGCCGCTCACGCGCACGCCGCGCGCGGCCAGGATGCGCGCCGCGCCGGAGACCCCGGCGCCGCCGATCCCCAGGCAGTGCACGCGCGCGGGCAGCGCGCCGCCCGTCGCTCCGAGCTTCCTCCCCGCTTCGTCGCCGGTCGTCTCCATGCGCGCCACTCCAGCCTTCGCGCGGGCCGACTGCAAGCGCGCGCCGCGCCTTCGCGACGCCCTACGCAGGAGGGCGACCTGCGATCGCTTGCAGGAGAGCGAGCAGGCGCTCGGCCGCGTCGGCGGGGACCGCCGCGCGCAGGAGCGCGGCGCGCCGCGCCCGCTCCTCGGCGCCCGCCGGCGCGCACAGCTCGGCCAGGCGGCGCGCCAGCCCGAGGTCGAGCGCCTCCTCGGCCACGACCTCCGCCCCCTCGCCGAGGGCGCGCGCGTTCCACTCCTGGTGGCGGTCGGCGTGGTGCGGATAGGGCACGACGACGGCCGGCACGCCGCGCGCCGCGACCTCGGCCAGGGTCGAGGCGCCCCCGCGCGTGAGGACGACGTCGGCGGCGTCGAGGGCGCCGCGCACGTCCTCGACGAACTCGCGCGGGAGGTAGCCCGCGCGCGCCGCGCCGCCCTCGGGGAGCCGGCCCGGGCCGAGCTGGTGCAGGACCTGCGCGCCGTGCGCCTGCAGCGCCGCGAGGTGCTGGGCGACGAAGCGGTTCAGGCCGCCCGCGCCCTGGCTGCCCCCCAGCACGACGAGTAGCGGGCGCGCGGGGTCGAGCCCCAGCGCCGCGCGCGCCGCCGCGCGCTCGGCCGGCGTCGCCGGCGGCGCCAGGAAGGCCGGCGCCAGCGGCGGGCCGAGCACGACGTGGCGCGCGCCGCGCGCGCCGGGCGGCACGCTCGC
>CADEGS010000348.1 GCA_902826945.1 uncultured bacterium
CGTCGAACACGCCGTCGTTGAAGATCACGCAGTTCTGGAAGATCTCGATGAAGGCCGTGCCCTTGTGCGCGGCGGCGGCCAGGAAGACCTCCTCCATGTGCTTCAGGTGCGTGTCGATCGTGCGCGCGACGAAGGTCGCGCCGGCGCCCAGCGCCAGCGCGATCGGATCGAAGGGCCGGTCCACCGAGCCGTAGGGCGTGGCCTTCGTCCTCGTGCCGACGCGCGAGGTCGGGGAGTACTGGCCCTTCGTCAGGCCGTAGATCTCGTTGTTGAACAGGAGCACCTTGACGTCCACGTTGCGGCGCAGGAGGTGGATCAGGTGGTTGCCGCCGATCGAGAGCCCGTCGCCGTCGCCCGTCACGAGCCACACGGTCAGGTCGGGGCTCGCCAGGCGGATGCCGGTCGCGATCGCGGGAGCGCGGCCGTGGATCGTGTGGAACCCGTACGTGTCCATGTAGTACGGGAAGCGGCTCGAGCAGCCGATGCCCGACACGATCACCGTCTTCTCCTTCGAGAAGCCGAGCTCGGCCATCACGCCCTGGACGCAGTTCAGGATCGCGTAGTCGCCGCAGCCCGGGCACCAGCGGACCTCCTGGTCCGACTTCAGGTCCTTCTTGGTGAGCGGCGTGGGGGTGGGGGTCGTTCCGGTGCTCATGTCAGCGCTCCAGGAGGGTCTCGATGCGCTCGACCAGCTCGGCCGAGGTGAAGGGGCGACCCTGCACCTTCGAATAGGACAGGAAGTTGTGCTGCGGGAACTGGCTGCGCAGGATCCGCCACAGCTGGCCCATGTTCAGCTCGGGCACGAGCACGGCCTTGTAGCGCGCGAACATCTCGTCGAGCCCCTTGGCCAGCGGCCACAGGTGGCGCAGGTGGACGTTCGCGACCGAGCGGCCCTGCTGGCGCGCGCGGTCGGCGGCGCTCTGGATGGAGCCGTAGGTGCCGCCCCAGCCCACCAGGAGCAGGTCGCCGCGCTCCGGCCCGCTCACCTTCGGCGTCGCGATCGAGTCGCGCACGTTCTGGACCTTCTGCGCGCGCAGGTGGGTCATGCGCTCGTGGTTGTGCGGGTCGTAGCAGACGTTGCCCGTGCCGTCCTCCTTCTCCAGGCCGCCGATGCGGTGCTGCAGGCCGGGCGTGCCGGGCTTGACCCACGGGCGCACCCCGCGCTCGTCGCGCGCGAAGGGCAGGAAGCCCGCCGGGTCGGTGCGGAAGCGCGCCTGGAAGCGCGGCAGGTGCTCGAGGTCGGGCAGGCGCCAGGGCTCCGAGCCGTTCGCGATGTAGTTGTCGCTGAGCAGGATCACCGGCGTCATGTACTCGACCGCGATGCGGCAGGCCTCGATCGCGCACTCGAACGCGTCGGAGGGCGTGGCCGCGGACAGCACCGGGATCGGCGCCTCGCCGTTGCGGCCGAAGACCGCCTGCAGGAGGTCGGTCTGCTCGACCTTCGTCGGCATGCCCGTCGAGGGGCCGGCGCGCTGCACGTCCACGATCACGAGCGGCAGCTCGACCGACACCGCCAGCCCCATGGCCTCGGTCTTGAGCGCCATGCCCGGCCCCGACGTGCTCGTCACGCCCAGGCTGCCGGTGAACGACGCGCCGATCGCCGCGCAGATCGCCGCGATCTCGTCCTCGGCCTGGAAGGAGACCGCGCCGTAGTTCTTGTACAGCGCGACCTGGTGCAGGAGGTCGGAGGCCGGCGTGATCGGGTAGGCGCCGAGGAAGAGCTTCAGCCCCGCGCACTCCGCCCCCGCCAGGAGCCCCAGGCCCAGCGCCTGGTTGCCCATGATGTTGCGGTAGGTGCCCGCCGGCAGCGCGTGGCAGGCGTCCACCTGGTAGCGGCCCTGGAAGAGCTCGTGGATGTCGCCCGCGTTGTAGCCCGCCTGGAGCGCGCGCTGGTTCGCGTCCACCAGCGCCGCCTCCTTCGCGAACTTGCCCTGGATCCAGCGCATCGTGGGCTCGAGCGGCCGGCTGTAGAGCCAGTACATCAGCCCCAGCGTGTAGAAGTTCTTGCAGCGCTGGACCTCCTTGGGCGAGAGCGGCGAGCCCTCCAGCGCCTTGGCCACGCGCGCGTTGATGTCGATCTCGATCACCCGGAAGCCGGCCAGGCTGCCGTCCTCGAGCGGGCTCTTCTCCAGCTTGGCCTTCTTGAGGTCGGCCTTGCCGAAGTTGCCGGTGTTGACGATCACCATCCCGCCCGGCTTGAGGTCGCCCAGGTTCACGACCAGCGCGGCGGGGTTCATGGCCACCAGCACGTCCGGGGCGTCCCCGGGCGTGTGGACGTCCACCGAGCTGAAGTGGATCTGGAAGCCGGAGACCCCGGGGCGGGTGCCCGCGGGCGCCCGGATCTCGGCCGGGAAGTCGGGCAGGGTGGCCAGGTCGTTGCCGACCAGGGCCGAGGTGTTCGTGAACTGGTTGCCCGTGATCTGCATCCCGTCGCCGGAGTCGCCGGCGAAGCGGATGACCACGGTCTCCTGCTGCTGGAGCGGCAGCTCCGAGCCGGGGTCCTTCGTGATCGTCATCGGTGTCGTGCGCTCTGCCCGGGCCGCTCGGGCCCTTGCCTGGGAGTCGGGTGAGAGTCGGAAGCCCGGGGATTATATTGGTGCACGCCGGAAGGGCCGAAGGCCGCCGGCCATGATTCTCGGCCGACGGATGAGGAGACGAGCGTGACCTCGGAGCCCTGCCCCCGCTTCGCGGCGGCGCTGTCGGACGATCCCGACGCCCGGCGCGCCGAGCAGGCGGCCCTGGCCGGCATCGCGAGCCGGATGGACGGCGAGGCCCCCGACGTCCTCTTCGCGTTCGCTACGCACCACTACGGATCGGCGCTCGACGAGCTCGGCCCGCGCCTGGCGCGCGCCACGGGGGCGCCCGTCGTGTGCGGCTGCACGGCGGTCAGCGTCATCGGCGAGGAGCGCGAGGTCGAGGGGCAGCCCGGCCTGGCCCTGTGGGCGGCGCGCCTGCCCGGCACCGGCGTGCGCGGCTTCCGCGTGCGCGCGCACCAGACCGAGAACGGCGAGCCCGCCATCGATCGCCTGCCGCCGGTCGGCGAGGCCGAGCGCTCGTCGGTGCTGCTCGTCGGTGATCCGTACGCCTTCCCCGTGGACTGCTTCCTGCAGGAGTTCAACCAGCGCCACGGCGGCGTGCCGGTCATTGGCGGCATAGCGAGCGGCGCCATGGGGCCCGGCCAGACGCTGCTCTTCGACGCCGAGGGCGTGCACGACTCGGGCGCGCTGGGCGTCGTGCTCGAGGGCGGCATCGAGATGCTGCCGATCGTCAGCCAGGGCTGCCGGCCGGTCGGGAAGCCCTGGGTGATCACCGCCTGCGA
>CADEGS010000349.1 GCA_902826945.1 uncultured bacterium
CGCGCACGCGCTCGCGGAAGCGCTGCTGCCCCTGGTCCCACTCCTCGGCCAGGCGGCCCAGGCGCGCCTTGACCTCGGCCAGGTCGAGCTCGCGGCCGTTCGCCGCGCGCGGCACCCAGGCGTAGAAGTAGCGGCCGATCGCGCCGGAGAGGAGCAGCAGCGCGAGCGCCCAGAAGGCGTGCCCGCCGACCGTGGCGCGCGGCGACATGGCGCCGTGCAGGACGGCGCACAGGAGCGCCAGCACGCCGCTCGCCACGTGGCTCGTCATCCAGGCCTGGAGCGACGCGAAGCGCAGGCCGCGCCAGCCCGCGCGCCGGCCGAGGTAGAGCAGGTTGAGCCCGATCAGGACCACCGACGCCACGCCCGTCCACAGGCCGAGCCCCTGCGCCGGGCGCAGGAAGGCGTGCTTCCCGCTCGCCGGGCGCTCGTGCAGCGGCAGCCGGTAGTAGTCGGCGTGCCACAGCGCCCACACGAGCGCCGCGAGGGACAGCGCGAGCGCCAGGCCCAGCGCGCGCACGAGGCCCGTCCCTTGCTCCTCGGGCCCGCGCACGGCCGGGCGCAGCGCGGGGTCGAAGGAGACGCCGGAGCGCCCGAGCAGCTCGACCGGGGCCTCGCCCCCCGCCATCACGAACACCTCGTCGTTCGCGAGCGCGAGCGAGCGCGCGCCGCCCGCGTCCCGCACGGCGAGCTCGACGGCTTCGGGGCGGATCGCCAGCACCTCGCTGCCGGTCACGACGCGCAACCGGCCCGAGGCGCTCGCGGCCTCGAGACGACCGGCGTTGCGGGCGCGGATGCGGAAGAAGGTGTCGCGGCGGTAGGAGAGCGTGACGTCGTTGCCCGGCTGCTCGGCCAGGCCGAGCGCGGCCTCGACGGCGCTGTCGCCGCCGCCGACGACGAGGATGCGCCGCCCCTGGTAGGAGCGCGCGTCGAGCAGGCTGTAGGCGACCTTGCCGAGCTCCTCGCCCGCGACGCCGAGCTTGCGCGGCACGCCGCGCCGGCCCAGCGCGAGGCACACGTGCCGCGCGCGCAGGGTGCCCCGGTCGGTCGTGACGGTGAACACGCCGCGCTCGTCGCGCTCGAGGCCCTGGAACACCACGCCGCCGCGGAAGGGCAGGTCGCACTCCCGTGCGGTGCGCTGCCAGAGCTCCATCAGCTCCTCCTTCTCGTACGACGTGCGCGCGAGCGTGCCCACGAGCGGCATGCGGATCGGCTGCGTCACCACGAGCTTGCGCCGCGGGTAGCGCGCGACCGTGCCGCCCGGCGTGGGCTCCTGGTCGAGCAGCAGGTGGCGCAGCCCGAGGCGGTGCGCCTCGAGCGAGCACGAGAGGCCCGCCGGCCCCGCGCCGACGATGCACAGGTCGAGCACGTCCTCGTCGTCCTCCGCCAGGGCGCCGGCCAGGCCGCCGGCCGTCACGAGCGCGGGCGCGCGCGCCGCGACGAGCGAGGGCACGCGCTCGAGCGCGCGCCGTCCGACCTCGGCCGCCACGGCCGCGCCCTGCTCGACGGCGGTCTTGATCAGCGCGTGCGCGGTGACCTCGCCGGCCAGGAACAGGCCGGGCGTGCCGATCGCCTCGAGGCCCAGGTCGAGCGCGGGCACGTCGCGGCGCTCGGCCAGGTCGGCGAGCGTCACGGTGATCGCCCCCACCGGGCACTCGCGCGCGCAGGCGGAGATGCCCTGGCAGCGCGCGCCGCGCACCACCATCGCCTGGCCGTGCACGAGCTCGAGCACGCCGTCCTCCGGGCAGGCGAGCACGCACGTCCCGCAGCCCAGGCAGCGCGAGAGGTCGATCACCGGGTGCTGCAGGCGCGCCGTCGCGTCGCCGGCCTCGTGCGCGCGCTCGCGCTCGCGCACGTGGCCGTGCATGCGCGCGAGCTCGCGCCGGCGCGCGACCAGGGCGAGGAGCGCCAGCGTCAGCCCCAGGACGAGGCCGAAGAGCAGGCCCCAGGTCACGCGCGCTCCTGCGCGCGCGCGGCGCACGGTCGTCGGGGGCAGGGGAGGGAGGCGCGCGACATCGGTGCGGGCCGGCGCGCCCCGGCGCCCGGCGCCGGGGGCGGACGGACGCCCGCGGAGGGATCGACGCCGCCGGAGACCGGACTTGAGCCCGCGCGCGACCGCTCAGGCCGCGCGCCGGCGCGCGTCCGCGGCCTCCGCGGGAAGGGCGCGCAGGGCTCTCGCGCGGCGCCGCGCCGCCCGCGCGCGCAGCCACGCCACCAGGCCGGCGCCGACGACCGCCCACTGCAGGCCGTAGTAGGTCCACAGCGCGCGCTGGATGCCGCTCGTGAAGCCGTAGCTGTGCAGGCCGACGCCGAGCAGGTTCACGCCCCACCACGAGAAGGCGATCACGGTGCCGCCGAAGGCGGCCGCCATGCACACGCCGCGCTCGCGCAGGATGCCGGCCTGGCGCGCGTGCAAGAGCGCCACCTGCGAGATCACGATCAGGAGCGCGCCGTTCTCCTTGGGATCCCAGCCCCAGAAGCGGCCCCAGCTCTCGTTGGCCCAGATGCCGCCCAGCACCGTGCCGACCAGCGAGAAGATGACCGCGAAGCACACCACGCCGTACACCATGCGTCCCAGGCCGGTGTAGAAGGAGCGCTGCCCGCGCTTCCAGCCCAGCGCCTTGGCCACGAGGTAGATGCTCGCCAGCAGCGCCGCCAGCATGCCCGCCGAGTAGCCGATCGTGATGGCGGTCACGTGCGTCGCCAGCCAGAAGTTCGTGTCCAGCACCGCCACCAGGCTGGGCATCGTGTCGCGCTTGTCGAGCAGCTCGTAGCCGTTGGCCACGAACAGGCCGACCATGCCCAGCACGGCACCCGCCGAGAGGGCGACGCGCTGGCGGTCGAGCAGCTCCAGGACGAGCGCCAGGACCGTCCCGACGGCGGTCACGAACAGCACCGTCTCGTAGAGCGTGCTGACCGGCGGCCGCTCGCGGATGATGCAGCGCACGACGATGGCGGCGATCAAGAGCACGCTGCCCGCCGCGACGCCCGCCCAGGTGAGCCGGCCCAGGGCGCGCACGCGCGGGAAGAGCCACCAGCAGGCGGCCGCCAGGAAGGCCGCGACGAAGCAGGCCAGGCTGCGCGAGACGAGCTTGGCACGGTAGTAGGCGCGCTCCAGGCCGATCGCCTCGTACTCGCCGCGCGCGCTGGCCAGCGCGCGCAGCTCCTGCTCGAGCGCGCGCAGGCTGCCCTCGAAGGCGGCGCCGTCGTCGCGCGCCAGCGCCAGCGCCTCCTGGCGCTGCAGCGCCGCGAGGTGCGCGGGGGGCACCTCGCCGCCCTTCAGGACGGTCGCGAGCAGGCCGGCGGGCGTCTTCCACTCC
>CADEGS010000350.1 GCA_902826945.1 uncultured bacterium
GCAAGATCGCGGTGGGGGACATCGTCGTCCTGAAGACGGGCGAGGTGCTGGTGCCTTCGGCCACGCCGATCTCCGAGGCCGCGGCGCTCGAGATCGCGGCCGGCGACCTGGGCGAGGTGGAGGTCGTCGAGGCCGACCCGGCCGACCTCGACGCGCTGATCATCAACTCGCTGCACGAGGATCCGTGCAAGAGCCACGCGGAGGCGCTGCTCAAGATCTACAGCCGCCTGCGCCCGGGCAACCCGCCGCAGCTCGACAAGGCCCGCGAGCTGTTCCACGAGAAGTTCTTCGACCCGCAGCGCTACCGGCTGGGGCGCGTCGGCCGCTTCCGCCTGAACCGCAAGTTCACGCAGGACATCCCCGAGGACACGCAGGTCCTCAAGGCGCAGGACATCGTGAACTCGATCAAGTACCTGATCGGCCTGCGCGCCGGCCAGGGCGAGATCGACGACATCGACAACCTGGGCAACCGCCGCGTGCGCACGATCGCCGAGCTGGCCAGCGAGGAGTTCCGCAAGGGCCTGCTCAAGCTGCGCCGCACGGCCCAGGAGCGCATGAACCTGGAGAACCCCGAGACGGTCTCCCCGCGCAACCTGATCAACTCGAAGACCTTCTCGAGCGCGGTCGACTACTTCTTCGGGCGCGGCGAGCTGAGCCAGGTCGTCGACCAGACGAACCCGCTCTCGCAGCTCACCCACGAGCGGCGCCTGTCCGCGCTCGGACCGGGCGGTCTCAACCGCAAGCGCGCCGGCTTCGACGTGCGCGACGTGCACCTCTCGCACTACGGCCGGCTGTGCCCGATCGAGACGCCCGAGGGCTCGAACATCGGCCTGATCTCGTCCCTGGCGCTGTACTCCAAGCTGGACGAGTACGGCTTCCTGGTCTCGCCCTACCGCGTGATCCGCAAGGGCAAGGTGACCGACGACGTCGTCTTCCTGCGCGCCGACGAGGAGCAAGGGAAGATGATGGCGCCGGCCGACTCGCCGATCGATCCCGACGGCAAGCTGCTCGGCCCGAAGGTCCTGGCGCGCCGCGACGGCGACAACTTCGAGGTTTCGCCCGAGGAGGTGGACTTCGTCGACGTGTCGCCCAAGCAGATCGTGGGCGTGTCCGCCTCGCTGATCCCGTTCCTCGAGCACGACGACGCCAACCGCGCGCTGATGGGCTCGAACATGCAGCGCCAGGCCGTGCCGCTGCTCTCCACCGAGCCGCCGCTGGTCGGCACGGGCATGGAGGAGATCGTGGCGCGCAACACGAACCTCGTGGTGCGGGCGTCCAAGCCGGGCACGGTGACCTACGCGGACAGCCAGGTGATCCTCGTCGACGACGAGGAGTACCGCCTGACGAAGTACCGCGGGCTCAACGAGCGCACCTGCCAGACCCACCGTCCGGTCGTGCGCGAGGGCCAGCGCGTCGAGTCCGGCGCGCTGCTGGCGGACGGAGCCTCGACCTCGGACGGCGAGCTGGCGCTGGGGCGCAACATCTTCGTGGCCTTCATGCCCTGGGAGGGCCTGAACTACGAGGACGCGATCCTGGTCTCCGAGCGCCTGGTGCGCGAGGACGTGTTCACCTCGATCCACATCGAGGAGTACGAGGTCGAGATCCGCGAGACGAAGCTCGGCAAGGAGGAGTTCACGCGCGACATCCCGAACGTCGGGGAGAAGGCGCTGTCCAACCTCGACGAGAGCGGCATCGTGCGCATCGGCACGCCGGTCGAGGCGGGCGACATCCTCGTCGGCAAGGTCGCGCCCAAGTCGAAGAGCGAGCTCACGCCCGAGGAGAAGCTCCTGCACGCGATCTTCGGTCGCGCCGGCGTGGACGTGAAGAACGCCTCGCTGACGATGCCCCCGGGGACGCGCGGCGTGGTGATCGACGCGCAGAAGTTCTCGCGGCGGGTGAACCTGACCGACGCCGAGCGCCAGCGCGTGCTGTCGCAGATCCGTGACGCCGAGAAGGACTTCCTGCGCGCCTTCCGCGACCTGACGGTGCAGATGCACCACGAGGTCGAGAAGCTGATCGGGGCCGAGGTCCAGGACGACATGACCGGCAAGCGGGTCGAGATCGAGGACGTGGCCACGTTCGACACGCTGCGCCGCGTGAAGCTCCTGTGCATGAGCGCGGTGGACGACCTGGAGGAGGCGCGGAAGCAGCGCGCGCTGTCGCTCATCAACGACTACCAGGCGCGCATCGAGCGCCGCGAGAGCGACAAGAACAAGGTCGTGAACCGCCTGTCGCGCGGCGACGAGCTGCCGACCGGCGTGCTCGAGATGGTGAAGGTCTACGTCGCCACGAAGCGCCAGCTCTCGGTCGGCGACAAGATGGCCGGCCGGCACGGCAACAAGGGCGTCGTGTCCAAGATCCTGCCGATCGAGGACATGCCCTACCTCGAGGACGGCACGCCCGTCGACATCGTGCTCAACCCGCTCGGCGTCCCGAGCCGGATGAACGTCGGCCAGATCCTGGAGACCCACCTGGGCCTGGCGGCGCAGAAGCTCGGCTTGCGCTTCCACTCGCCGGCTTTCGACGGCGCGCGCGAGGACGAGATCGAGTCGGCCCTGGCCGAGGCCGGCCTGCCGCGCACGGGCAAGTTCCGGCTCTTCGACGGGCGCTCCGGCTCGCCCTTCGAGCAGGAGGTCACCGTCGGGATCATGTACATGCTGAAGCTGCACCACCTCGTCGACGAGAAGGTGCACGCGCGCGCCACCGGCCCCTACAGCCTGATCACCCAGCAGCCCCTGGGCGGCAAGGCGCGCTTCGGCGGCCAGCGCTTCGGCGAGATGGAGGTCTGGGCGCTGGAGGCCTACGGCGCCGCGGCCATCCTGCAGGAGCAGCTGACCGTCAAGTCCGACGACGTGGACGGGCGCACGAAGATCTACGAGTCGATGGTCAAGGGACTCAACATCCTCGAGCCGGGCACGCCCGTGTCGTTCGAGGTGCTGTGCAACGAGATCAAGGGGCTGGGCCTCAACATCGAGCTGCAGAAGAAGGTGGCCCTCTGATGGAAACGACGAAGATGACGGACTCCCAGAGCAACCGCATCAACGACTACGGCAGCGTCAAGATCAGTCTGGCGTCGCCGGAGGACATCCGCTCCTGGTCCTACGGGGAGGTCAAGAAGCCCGAGACGATCAACTACCGCACGTACCGGCCCGAGCGCGACGGCCTCTTCTGCGAGCGCATCTTCGGTCCCGAGAAGGACTGGGAGTGCTTCTGCGGGAAGTACAAGGGCATCAAGCACAAGGGCATCGTCTGCGACAAGTGCGGCGTGATGATCACGCAC
>CADEGS010000351.1 GCA_902826945.1 uncultured bacterium
CTCCTGTCCGAGCCGCGCGTAGGCCGCCAGCGTCCCGGTCGCGCCGTCCAGGTCGAACTTGGCGTCCGAGCGCGTCGAGCCGCCGTTCGCGATCGAGACCTCGATCAAGGCCTCGCGCTGCTCGTGGATCGCCTTCGACAGCGCCTTCAGCATGTCGCCGCGCTGGCCGAAGCTCATCGCCCGCAGCGCCGGCCCGCCGACCGCGCGCGCGTGCTCGAGCGCGGCGCCGAAGTCGACCCCGGCGCTCGAGGTCTCGGCGATCACCTCCTCGGTGGTCGGGTTCTCGATCGGCGCCTGCTGGCCGCTGCCGGCCTGCCAGCGGCCGGCGACGTAGCTCTCGAGCGTCTGCATGGGTCCGCGTCCTCTGGATCGGGGGTGGAGAGCCCGACACTCTAGCCCGCCGGCCGGCGCGCGGCCAGACGAGCGAGCCGCGTCAGCGCTCGAGCGCCGCGAGCCCGGCGTCGTCGCCCAGGGCCTCCATCCGCGCGCGCAACCCCGCGCGCAGCGCCTCGAGCTCGCCTGCGCGCTCGGGCTCGCGCGCCAGGTCGCGCAGCTCGAACGGGTCGGTCTCGAGGTCAAAGAGCTCCTCGACCGGCCGCTCGAGCAGCCGCTGCATGTGCGCCGCGAGCTCGGGCGGCGCGTCGCTCGACTTGGCGAGCGCCTCCCACGACTGCCAGGTGCGCGAGCGGTTGAAGCCGCTCATCCGAAAGCGCGCCTCGTGGTCGAGGTTGCGCACGTACTTCCAGCGCCCCCGGCGCAGCGCGCGCGAGGGGTAGTCCTCGCCCACGAGCTGCGAGGTGTGCATCGCGAACCAGTCCTCGCGCAGCGCCTCGACCTCGCCGCGCAAGAGCGGGAGCAGCGAGCGCCCCTGCAGTCCTTCCGCCTCGAGCCCGAACAACTCGAGCGCCGTGGGGAGCAAGTCGACCAGGCCCACCAGCGCCTCGCTCGACGTGCCCGGCGCGACCACGCCCGGCCAGCGCACGACGAACGGCAGGTTGATGCCGGCCTCGTACAGCGTCGCCTTGGCGAACGGGAAGGGCATGCCGTTGTCGGCCGTGAAGACGACCAGCGTGTCCTGCGCGCGGCCCGAGGCCTCGAGCAGCGCGAGCACGCGCCCGAGCGTGGCGTCCATGCGCGCCAGCGCGTCGTAGTAGCGCGCGAGATCCGCGCGGGTCTCGGGCGTGTCCCACAGGAAGGGGGGGAGCCCGATGCGCTCGGGGTCGTGCAGCCGCGGCGCGCCGCCCTCGGACTCGTCCTTCTTGTGTCCGAACGGCCGGTGCGGGTCCATGAAGTTCACGAAGCACGCGAAGGGGCGCTCGCCCGCGCGCGCGAGGAACTCGTCGAAGGCGCCCGCGTAGGCGTCCGCGTCGCGCTGCTTCATGTATTCCTCGCCGGTGGCGAGGAACTCGAACGGGAAGCGCTCTTCGGGCTCGACGTGCACCTTGCCGATCAGGCCGGTCGCGACGCCCGCCGGGTTCAGCAGCGCTGGGCAGGTGGCGACGTCCGCGCGGATCGGGTCGAAGCCGTCCGCGCCGTGCGCGCAGGGCCAGAGCCCGGTGTACATCGAGGCGCGCGAGGGCACGCACAGGCCGACCGCGGTGTAGGCGCGCTCGAAGCGCCGGCCCTCGCGCGCCAGAGCGTCGATCGCCGGCGTGGTGGCGTCCGGGTTGCCGTGCGCCCCGATGCAGAGGCGGCTGGTGTCGTCGGCGACCAAGACGAGCAGGCCGGGTGGGCGCGCGCGCGGCCGGCCGTGTGCCGCGCGCGAGCCGGCCAGCGCCGCGGACAAGGCGCCGGCGGTCCTGAGGAAGCTCCGGCGCGAGGGGCCGCGCGGCGCGCAGCCGGGTTCGGAGGATGGGCCGACGGCGGTCACGGTTCGGGATTGTCCCACGCCGTGTCGCGGCCCGGAAGCAGTGCGGGGCTTGATGCCCGGGCGAGATGTGCGAGGCTCGCCAGCCGTGGAGCCGAGATCGACCGCGGGCGAGGTGCGCGCGACGCCGGCCGCGGCGCGCTGGCTGGCGCCGGGCAGCTTCGACGGAAGGACGGCGCTGGTCACCGGCGGAGGCACAGGGCTGGGCCTCGAGGTCAGCCGCGGCCTGGCCGCGCTCGGCGCGCGGGTCGTGATCGCATCGCGCGACCCCGAGCACCACGCGGCGGCGCTCGAAGAGGGGCGTGCGCGCGGTTGGCGGCTCGAGGCGCGCGTGCTCGACGTGCGCGAGCCGACCGAGGTCGAGCGCCTCGCGCTCGCGTTGGCGGACGAGGGCGGCGTCGACCTCTTGGTGAACAACGCCGCCGGCAACTTCGTGTGCCCGGCCGAGCGGCTCTCCGCCCGCGGCTGGCGCTCGGTGCTCGGGATCGTGCTCGACGGCACGTTCTACTGCTCGCGCTACTTCGGGCGGGCGATGATCGACCGCGGTCTCGCGGGCCAGATCCTGAACGTGGTCGCGACCTACGCCTGGACCGGCATGCCCGGCGTGGTGCACTCCGCCAGCGCCAAGGCCGGCGTGCTGGCGATGACGCGCACCCTGGCCGTCGAGTGGGCGCGCTTCGGCATCCGCGTCAACGCGATCGCGCCGGGGCCGTTCGAGACCGAGGGGGCCGCCTCGCGGCTCTGGCCGGAAGCGGGCATGCGCGAGCGCATCGAGCGCGCGGTGCCGCTCGGGCGCCTGGCGACGACCGAGGAGGTCGCGGCCCAGTGCCTGCACCTCTTGTCGCCGGCCTGCGAGTACGTGAACGGCGAGTGCCTGGTGGTCGACGGCGGGCTCTCGCTCGGCCGCAACCTGTGGGACCCGGGCCAGCGGCGGCCGGCCAGGTCGGACGGGAGCGCCGAGGCGGGCGGACTCGCGTGAGCGACGGTCGCGGACACCTGCCGACCGAGGCGGCGCTGGCGGCGCGCGCGGCCTTCGATCGGCTCCCCGTGCGGGAGGCGGTCGCCGTGATGCAGGCCGCGGACGCGAGCGTGCACGCGGCGCTCGCGGCGACGCGCGAGGAGCTCGCGCAGGCGATCGAGCTCGCGGTCGAGCGCCTCGAGCGCGGCGGCCGCCTGATCTACGTCGGGGCGGGGACCAGCGGCCGCCTCGGCCTGCTCGACGCGGTCGAGTGCGGACCGACCTTCCGCGCCGCTGCGGGACAGGTGCAGGCGGTCGTGGCGGGCGGCGAGGCGGCGCTCACGGGCGCGGTCGAGGGGGCCGAGGACGACGCCGAGGCCGGCGCGCGCGAGCTCGACGCGCGCGGCGTCGGCGCCGACGACTGCGTGGTCGGGATCGC
>CADEGS010000352.1 GCA_902826945.1 uncultured bacterium
TGGTGCAACGCGCGTTCCCGCGGAGTTCTCGCCGCCGCGGAACGGCGCTTGCCGCGCAGCGCAGCGAGACCTTCCTTCCGCAACCGTTCCAGGGAGCCATGCCATGGGCAAGAAGATCCGCGAGCTGATGACCGCGCACCTCGTGCAGGTGGAGGCCGACAAGCCCGTCACCGAGGCGGCGCGCAAGATGCGCGAGGAGAACGTGGGCGACGTCCTCGTCATGCGCGCCGGCCGGCTGGCCGGCCTGCTGACCGACCGCGACATCGTCGTACGCTGCGTCGCCACGGAGAGCGACCCCGCGAGCACGCCCGTGCACGCGGTCTGCTCGACCGAGATGGCGACGCTCTCGCCCGACGACGACTCGGACGACGCGATCCGGCTGATGAGCAGGAAGGCGATCCGCCGCATCCCGGTCGTCGAGGACGGGACGGTGTGCGGCATCGTCTCGATCGGCGACCTGGCCGAGCACCACGACCCCGACTCGGCGCTGGGGCGCATCAGCGGCTCGTCGCCGAACCGCTGAGCGCCCGGCGCGGCGGCGCTCGTGCGCCGCCGGAGCGCCGGATCTCCCTCACAGGCCGAGACACGCGCGTCCGTCGCCGCGCGACGATGGACCGCGCTCGGGCCCTGCCCGCGCAGCGAAGCCCGACCCGCGGCAGGTGCAGCGCCAGCGCGCCCCGCGTCGGCCCGCCCGCGCCGGATCGAGGGCTTTCTGCAAACGTGCGAACGAACGTGCCGCGCGCGCCGCCTCGCGATCAGGATCCGCGGAGGGCATGCACCAGCTCCTCCTTGCTCATCTTGCTGCGACCCGCGACGTCTCGCTTCTTGGCCTCGTTGTAGAGTTCCTTGCGCGTGCGGTCCTCGAGCGAACGGCCGGGGTTGCCCGTCCCGGAGGTCGTCTTCCTGGACGTGCGCCCCTCCTGGCGGCGACGCTTGTTCACCGTCCGCGCGGCGATCTCCTTGGCCCGGTCGAGCGTCTTGCCCCGGCTGCGCGCGCTCTTCTCGATCTTCTCGTACTGACGCTCGTCCTTGTCGCTCCACGCTCTGGGCATCTCGTCGCTCCTGTGTCGGTCGGGGATCGGGGGGGCACGCCGCCGCGCCGCGTCAGGCCGGTTCCGCGCGCGCCTGCTGGGCGGCCTCGCGCACGAGCTCGTCGCGCGCGCCGCCCAGCGCCCGGTCCTCCGCCTCGCTGGCAGGCAACGTCGCGCCCAGGGCGGCGCCGGCGGCGACGCCGACGATGCCCAGGACCAGCGGCTGCTCGTCGAGCAGGCGCGCGTAGGTTTGTCGCGCCTCGCGCGAGCGCGAGCGCACGCGCTCCACGCCCCGGTCGGCGGCCTGCCGGGCGCCGGCCAGCGCCTCGCGCGCGCTCTGCGCGGCGGTCGAGGGTCCGTCGCGCGGCTCGTCCGGAGGACGGCGCGTGGCCATCACCAGCCAGCCCAGGGCCAGGCCGGAGAGCGTCACCGGCAGCGGATTCTCGCGCACGCCGCGGCCGAGGTTCTCCAGGAACTCGCCGCCGTCGGAGCGCACGCGCTGCCAGGCATGCTCGAAGATCTCGCCCGGCCGAACGCGCTGCTGCAGCTCGTGCACGCGCGCCTCGATGCGCGCGCGGGTGCGGTCGAGCTCGTCCTCCATCCGCTCCCCTCGATCGTGGTCGTGCTCTGCGGGGCTCACGCGCTCCTCCTCGTCTCTTCCTTGGCCAGCTCGGCGTACTTGTGCAACGAGCGCGCGCTGCGCTCGGGGACCAGGCTGCGCGGCCGCAGGCGATGCCGCGCCGCCAGCAGCAGCAGGAGCCCGATGCCGGTCACCAGCCCGCCCACGATCAGCGACGAGAGCCAGGGTCGCCTCAGCCAGGTGTCCAGCCCGAGCACCGCCGACAAGAGCAAGAAGATCGTGCCCGCCATGCAGGTCACGGCTCCCGCCACCAGGCTGACGACGCTGTTGCGGAGCTGGTCGAGCTTGCCGGAGAGCTCGCAGCGCAGGAGGTCCGCCTCCTGGTGCACGAGCGCGCCGACGTCGCGCGCCAGCCCGCCCACCAGACCCAGCGTGGAGGTCTCTCGCCAACGCTCGCGGGCGCCCGCCTCGGCCGTGTCGCTCGTTCGGGGCCCCATCACGGGCCTCCTCGGTCCGTCTCGCCGCCCTCGTCGGGGCGCAGCGAGTCCACGCGCGGTTGGCCGTCGCGCCCCTGCAAGCCCTCGCGCTCTGCGCGCGAGCTCTTGAGAAAGCGCGCCAGCAGGAAGCCCGCCGTGGCGGCGCCGCCGAGGAACACGATCGGCGAGCGTCGGGCGAAGCACTCCGCCTCCTCGAGCAGGCCGCGCACGTCGCGCTCGTGCAGCGAGCTCGCCAGGCGTTCCATGCCCTCCGCGGTGCGCTGCGCCAGTCGTGTCGATCCGTTCCCGTCCGCGGCCAGGCTGCGCGAGCCGCTGCGCATCGCCGCGGCCAGGCTGCTCACCTGCGAGGCCAGGGCGTCCTTCTGGTCCTCCAGGAACGAGCGCGCGCGCTCCTTCTCCGCGTTCAGCGTGTCGCGCGCGACGGCCTTGGCTTCCTCGGTGGGGGTTGCAGCTGCGTCGACCATGAAGGCTCCTTCGGATCGTTGCGGTCTCGGTGGTTGCGCCCGACGCCGGGCGCGGCGGGAGGCCCACGTCTCCCACAAGATCCGTGCCGCGAGAGCATCTCGCTCGTGCGGCTTGCCAGCGGAGCACGCGCGCGTCCGCGCGCCGGTCGCTTCAGCGTCTGCGAGCCGCCTCGCGCAGCCGCTCGCGCTCTGCCTGGCGATCCAGGTCGAGCCAGGCGC
This sequence comes from uncultured bacterium, assembly GCA_902826945.1. Next base: position 2,792 of record CADEGS010000352.1, read on the forward strand.
CGTCCACGCGCAGCTCCTCTGCCCGCAGCGCCGGGCTGCCGTCGATGCGCACGCGGTCCGCCAGGACCGCGATGCCGCTGCCGCGGGAGAGCTCGACGCCGGCGAGCTTGCTCGCCGGGCCCAGGTCGACCAGCGCCGTGCCGCCCTGGCGCAGCTCGACGCGTGCCTGGACGTGGCGCTCCTCGAGGCTCCTGTACTTCACGCGGCGCGTCGAGAGGATCGTGCCGGCGTAGCGTCGCGGAGCCTCGTCGCTCGCGCCGCTCTCGGCCGGGCGTGACACGCGCTCGGCGATGAGCAGCGCGCGCTGGCCCAGGCGCCCGATCGTGCCCAGCACCTCGATGTGCTCGCCGCGCGTGATCGCCCGCCCCTCCTCTTCCGAGCGCGAGCCCAGCGCGACCTGCGCCGTGCGACCCTCGTCGGTCTCGAGCGTGACGA
>CADEGS010000353.1 GCA_902826945.1 uncultured bacterium
TCCGTCGCTGCGCGACGATCGCTTCGCGCTGCGCGCGAAGGAGGCCTGCGGCGCTGCGGCGCTGGCGCGCCGGCCGCGGCCAGGCGGCCGCGGGGCGAGCGCCCGAGCCCTGCGCTCCTCGCGAGGCGCGAGGAGCGCAGGGCTCGGGCGCTCAGCCGGCCTCCAGCCCCCCGTCGCCCGCAGCGGGGGCGGGGGCGGGGGCGGGCGCCGGCTCGACGGCGCGCCAGTCCAGGCGCGGGCAGTCGCCGTAGAAGTGGTCGAGGTCGTAGAACTCGCGCGCGTCCTTCTGCAAGAGGTGCACGACGACGTCGCCGTAGTCGAGCACCACCCACCACGACAGGTCGCCGCCCTCGGTGGGGCGGTGGCGCGCGCCGAGCGCCTTCAGGCGCACGTGCAGCTCGTTCGTGAGCGCGCGCACGTGCGTCCGGTTCTGGCCCGTGATCAGCACGAACCAGTCGGCGACGCGCAGGCGCTCCGAGACGTCGACCACCGCGACGTCGACGGCCTTCTTCTCGTCGGCGATCGACGCGATCGTGGCCGCGAGCGTCGTGGATTCGATCGTGGGCCTCCCGCTAGCTCGTGAACCAGGGCAGGAAGATCAGGCCGACGACGGTCATCAGCTTGATCAGGATGTTCAGCGAGGGGCCGGAGGTGTCCTTGAAGGGGTCGCCCACGGTGTCGCCCACGACGGCCGCCTTGTGGGCCAGCGAGCCCTTGCCGCCCTCGTTGCCGTCCTCGATGTACTTCTTGGCGTTGTCCCAGGCGCCGCCGGAGTTGGCCATGAAGATCGCCATCATCACGCCGGTCACGAGCGCGCCCGCGAGCATCCCGCCGAGCGCCTCGACGTTCCACAGGCCGACCGCGATCGGGGCCACGACGGCCATCGCGCCGGGCAGGAGCATCTGCTTCAGCGAGCCGCGCGTGGAGATCTCCACGCAGCGCGCCGCGTCGGGCTTGGCCTTGCCCTCGAGGATGCCCGGGATCTCGCGGAACTGGCGCCGGATCTCCTCGACCATCTCGTTGGCGGCCTTGCCCACCGCGCGCATCGTCATGGCGCTGAACAGGAACGGCAGGAAGCCGCCCAGGAACAGGCCGATCATCACCTTGTGGTCGTTGATGTTCAGCACGAGCGCCTCGGTGCCGGGGCGCGCGGCCGTGCAGAAGGCGCTGAAGAGCGCCAGCGCCGTGAGCGCCGCCGAGCCGATCGCGAAGCCCTTGCCGATGGCCGCCGTCGTGTTGCCGACCGCGTCGAGCGCGTCGGTGCGCTTGCGCACCTCCTTCGGCAGCTCCGCCATCTCGGCCATGCCCCCGGCGTTGTCCGCCACCGGCCCGTAGGCGTCGATGCCGAGCGAGATGCCGAGCGTGGAGAGCATGCCGACCGCCGAGAGCGCCACGCCGTACACGCCGGCGGCCCAGAACGACACGCCGATCGCGACGCAGATCAGGAGCACCGGCAGCGCGACCGACTCCATGCCGGTCGCCAGGCCGTGGATGATGTTCGTCGCCGGCCCCGTCTGCGACTGGCGCGCGATGTACTGCGCGGGCTTCGACTCCTTGGCCGTGTAGTACTCGGTCACCTTGCCGATCACGACGCCGACCACGAGGCCGGACACGATGGCCCAGAAGAGGTTCATGCCCACGAAGCGGCCCGAGGTGAACGTGAAGAGCTGGTTCGTGAGCAGCCAGGCCGCCGCCAGCACGAAGAGCGACGCGACCACCAGCCCGCGGAAGAGCGCCGAGTGCAGGCCGTGCTCGTCGCGCGCCTTCACGAAGAAGGTGCCGATGATCGAGCCCACGATGCCGAAGGCCGACACCGCCAGGGGCAGCATCGCCAGCGCCGCGCGGTCCTCCCCGCCCAGCCACACGCCCAGCGTCATGGCGGCGATGATCGAGCCCACGTACGACTCGAACAGGTCGGCGCCCATGCCCGCCACGTCGCCGACGTTGTCGCCGACGTTGTCCGCGATCGTGCCGGGGTTGCGCGGGTCGTCCTCGGGGATGCCCGCCTCGATCTTGCCGACCAGGTCGGAGCCGACGTCCGCGGCCTTGGTGAAGATGCCGCCGCCGACGCGCGCGAAGAGCGCGATCGACGAGGCCCCGAAGCTGAAGCCCAGCACCTCGCCCAGCACGTTCTCGCTCAGCCCGTCCCTGCCGTACAGCCAGGTGAAGGCCGCGACGCCCAAGAGCCCGAGCCCGACGACGCACATGCCCATCACCGTGCCGGAGCTGAAGGCGATGCCGAGCGCCTCCTGCAGGCCCTTCGTGGCGGCCTGCGTCGTGCGCACCGCGGCGCGCGTCGCCGTGTGCATGCCGAAGTAGCCCGAGAGCGCCGAGCACAGCGCGCCGGCCACGAACGCGACCGCGGTCTTCGGCCCCAGCCCGCTCTTGTCGGGCGAGAGCCCGATCGCCACCGCCACGATGATCACGAACACGAGCAGCCAGCGGTACTCGGCCCGCAGGAAGGCCGCGGCGCCCTCCTGGATGAGCTTCGAGATCTCCTGCATCTTCGCGCTGCCGGCGTCCTGCTTCATGATCCCGCCGTGCTTCAGGTACGCGAACAGGAGCGCGAGGACGGCGGCGCCGGCGGCGAGGTAGAGGAAGGTGAGGTCCATACGTGGTCGAGGTGGTGGAGGCTGGGCCGCGCCTCGGTGTCGAGGCGCGCCGCAACGCGGGCGGGAGACGGAACGCGGATGGCTGATCCCGGTTGCGAGCGCGGCCGAGGACCCCTCGTCCCGGCGCCGCGCCGAGGCTCCCGCCGGGCCCGTCCGGCGTCTGGCCGGCGGGAGAGGGGCGGACCCCTCGCGGCGGGATTTGGGCCAAGCAGTTTAGCCAGGTCCCTTCGATCTTCAACCGCCGCCGGGCCTGCCGCGCCGGGGCTCTTCCCGGGCGCTCAGGAGGGGTTGCGCCGGTCGCCCTCGCCGGCGCGCCGCTCGACCCCCGGCCTGCGCCCGTCCGGGCCCCGCCGCCGGTAGCGGATCAGGAGGGTCAGGGTCAGCGTCAGGACCAGGAAGGCCAGGATCAGGTGGAAGTCGTGGAAGCGCTCCTTGAGCGTGTCCACCGACCCCCCGAAGACCCGCCCGAGGTGGATCGAGATCGGGACCGAGATCAGGACGCCGAGCGCGTCGAGCAGGAGGAAGCGCCCGTACCCCATGCCCATCGTGCCCGCGACGAAGTAGCCCGGGATGCGGATGCCGGCGAAGAAGCGGCAGGCGAAGGTCACGACG
>CADEGS010000354.1 GCA_902826945.1 uncultured bacterium
GACCCCGGCGCGCCCAGTATCAAGGCACAGACCACGCTCTCAGCTAACCTCGCCGCCCTGACGCTCGGGAGAAGCGCGCGCCCACGAGCTGCGCGGCAAGGAGATCCGGGACGCACTGGCGGGGAAACGCTAGCCCTCGACCGCACCCCCCCACGCAGGGTCCTCCGCTCAGGCGCCGGGCTCCGCTCCGAGTGCCGCCAGGGACCCGTCCAGCCGTTCGACGTCGGCTTCGAACAGCGCGCGCACGTCCTTGCGCTGCTCGAGCGGGGTCAGCCAGCCGCGCGCGGCCATCTGCTCGGCCAGGTCGCGGCCCTCCGCGTACAGGGTCCGCGCGCGCGTGAGGAGCTCGATGCGCTGCGCGGGCTCACGCGAGGCCTCCCCACCCCAGGCCTCGAGCAGCGTCGCCAGCCGCCAGCCGGCGAGGGCGCGATTGCGCAGCGGCCACGGGGCCTCGGGGCAAGCGGCGCGATCGCGCGCGGCGCGCTCGAGCAGCTCCTCGAGCAGATCGCTGGACTCTTGGCTTCGGCCGAGGTGCGTCGCCACGTCGGCCAGGCCGATCTCGGCCGCGAAGCGCACCCGGCGGGCCTCGACTCCGTCCCCGGCGTCGACCAGGCGCTCCAGCGCGCGCTCGAAGTGGAAGGCGGCCTCGTCGCGCTCTCCGGCCGCCCACAGGGTGTCGCCCAACACCGTGCCGAGACGCGCGAGCTCGGTGAGCGCCGACGCGTCGCCGCGGGAGCTCGCCAGGCGCGCCTCGGCGAGCTCGACGGCCTGCCCGAAGCGCTCGAGCGCGCGATCGGCGACTCCCAGCTCCAGCGCGATCGCGCCTTGGGCCTCGAGCGCCTCGATCAAGTGCCGGCGCGGGAGCTGGTTGGTCGGGTCGCTGGCCAGCATTCCGCGCAGCTCTTCGACCGCCAGGTCGAGCTCCGCTTCTGCCTCGGCGAGGCGCGAGAGATGTCGCAGCCCCTCCGCCACGGCCACCCCGGCGGCCACGGCGTCGAGCGCGAGCTGGGCGTCGAGCGGGTCGGCGGCCGCGAGTCGACGCGCCCGCTCGCACGCCGTGCGGCGCAGCTCCAGCGACCGCTCGTACGCCCCGCCCTCGGCCAGGCCGCGGGCCAGGCGCAGCTCGACCAAAGTCAGGTCGCGCTCCAGCTCGGGCAGCGGCTCGCGCTCGGACAGCAGGCTCCGCGCGAGCTCCAGCTGCTCCACGGCCGCCTCCGCGCGCGATTGCTCCAGCAGCACCAGCCCGCGTTGCCCGGCGGCGAGCGCGCGCTGGCGGTGGAGGCCGGCGTGCGTGCCGTCGAGCGCGAGGCCGCGCGCGGCGAGCTCTTCCACTCGCCCGTAGCTCTCGAGGGCCTCGTCAGGACGGCCGGACTGGCGCGCCAAGTCCCCGAGCTGGCGCTCGGCGTCGCACAGCGCGTCGATCCGGCCGAGGTCGGCCGGCGCGCGCTCCAGGGCCACCGCGAGGAGCTCGCGAGCCTGCCACGTGCTCTCGAGCGCGCCCTCGACGTCGCCCTCGCTGCCGACGGTGCGCGCGCCCTGCACCTCCGCCAGACGCATCCAGGTGGCCGCCAGCTCCTCGCCCAGGCGCTCGCGCAAGTCCGGCTCGGCGCCGAGGGCCGCGAGGTGCTCATGCGCGCGCTCGAGCACGTAACGCCGCGCCGGCGTGGCGCCCGTCAGGCGCTCGATGCGGTCGTGCACGCCGAAGACCAGGTCGTCGATCAGCGCGCGCGCTTGGTCGAAGTGGCGCTCGGACCGGTCCCTGGCATCGGCTTCGCGGTGCTCCGCCGCGCGCGCCAGGCGCGCCTCGCGCGCGGCGACCACGAAGCCCACCGAAAGGCTGACGACGAGCGTCGCCACCGCCGCCACCAGGGCGCGGTTGCGCGAGGCGAAGCGCCCGAGCCGGTAGAAGGCTCCGTCGGGCCGCGCGCGCACCGGGAGTCTGTCGAGCCAGCGGCCGAGGTCGTCGTCGAGCTCCGCGGCGCTGGCGTAGCGACGCCCCGGTTCCTTGGCCAGGGCGCGCAGCACGATGCGGTCGAGGTCGCCCGCGACTTGACGGCGCAGGCGGCGCAGGTCGACGCCCGCGCGCCCCTCGGACGCACGTCCGAGCGCAGTCGAGGGCGCACTCGGGGTCGCGTCGCGGACGGCGCGCTCGAGCTCCGCCCCGGTGTCCGCCTGGGCGTACGGCGAGACGCCCGCCAGGAGCTCGTACAGCACCACGCCCAGGGAGTAGACGTCGCTCGCCGTCGTCAGCGGCTCGCCCCGCACCTGCTCGGGGGACGCGTAGCGCGGCGTCATCGGCCGCTCCCCGGCGCGCGTCAGGTCGTCGCCATCCTCGTCCCGGTCGAGCAGCTTGGCGATGCCGAAGTCCAGGAGCCGCGCGCGCCCCTCCGCGTCGACCAGCACGTTGGCCGGCTTGAGGTCGCGGTGCACGATCAGGTGCTGGTGCGCGTAGGCGACCGCGGCACAGACGCTCCGGAACAGGCGCACCCGCGCGCGCACGTCGAGCGCCTCCTCGCGCACGTAGCGATCGAGCGCGCGGCCTTCCACGTACTCGAGCACGAGGTACGGCAGCTCCTCCTCGGTCAGCCCGCCGTCGATCGAGCGAGCGATGCCGGGGTGATCGAGGCGCGCCAGCAAGCGCCGCTCGCTCTCGAAGCGGCGCACTCCGGCCGGCGAGAGCGCCAGACCCACGTGCAGCAGCTTGAGCGCCGCGCGCAGGCCGTCGGCCTCGCGCCGCACGCGGTAGACGCTGCCCATCCCGCCGCGGCCGAGCGGCGCTTCGATCGTCCACGGCCCGATGCGCTGACCGGCGCTCGGTCCGATGCTCCGGGTGGCCGCTGGAAGTGGCTCGAGTCGCTCGGCGCGCGCCTCGTGCGCCAAGAGTCGCAGAGCCTCCGCGGCGAGCTGCGCGTCGTCGGCGAGGGCGCGCTCGACGTGGGCGGCTCGCTCGACGGGCGCGCGCTCGAGCGCGTCCGCCACGACCTCGCACAAGCGCTCCCAGGCCGCCGGTTCCATGCCTAGCCCGGGTGATTCATGAGACCGCGCCGCCAGTGCGCCCAAAGCGGCCTGTGGCAAGGAAGACGAGGGAGCAGAGCGGAGGCGGGTCGTCTAGACCCGCTGAGCATCTGCGAGCGAGCCCGCGCAGCGGGCGGTCGCCGATAGGCGACCGTCTGACGCCGCCATAGGGCGATTTGGGCG
>CADEGS010000355.1 GCA_902826945.1 uncultured bacterium
GCAGCGCGGGTGGAAGGCGCAGCCGGGCGGCGGATCGAGCGGGCTCGGCGGCTCGCCCGCGAGCGGCGCGGGCCGCGCGCGACCCGGCTCGGGCCGCGGCACCGCCGCCAGGAGCGCCTGCGTGTAGGGGTGGCGCGCGCGCTCGATCAGCGCGTCGCGCGCGGCGATCTCGACCAGCCGGCCGAGGTAGAGGACCGCCACGCGCGCGCACAGGCGCCGCACGACGGCCAGGTCGTGGGCGATGAAGAGGTAGGTCAGCCCGAAGCGCTCGGCGAGCTCGCGCAGGAGGCCGGTGACCTGCGCCTGCACCGAGACGTCGAGCGCGGACAGGGGCTCGTCGCACAGCACGAGCTCGGGCTCGAGCGCGAGCGCGCGCGCGATCGCGACGCGCTGGCGCTGCCCGCCCGAGAGCTCGTGCGGGAAGCGCCCCGCCAGGCGCGCGTCGAGGCCGACCGCCTCGAGCATCGCGAGCGCGCGCAGCCGGCGCTCGCGCGGGCGGCCCAGGCGGTGGATCGCGAGCGGCTCGCGCACGATCGCGCCCACGCTCTGGCGCGGGTCGAGCGACGCCCAGGGGTCCTGGAAGACCATCTGCACGGCGCGCCGCACGCCGCGCCAGCCGCGCGCGGAGAGGCCGACCAGCTCGACGCCGCGGAAGCGGATCGAGCCGGCGCTGGCCTGCTCCAGGCCGGCCACCGCGCGCGCCAGGGTGGACTTGCCGCTGCCCGACTCGCCGACCAGGCCCAGGCTCAGGCCGCGCTCGAGGTCGAACGAGACGTCGTCGAGCGCGACCAGCCGCCGCGGCGCGCCGCCGCGGCGCTCCGGCGGCAGCGCGAACGCCTTGCACAGCCCGCGCACGCGCAGCAGGGGCTCGCTCACGGCGCCGCTCCCAGGCCGGCCAGGAGGCGCGCGCTCTCGTGGCAGGCCGCGCGCCGCGCGCCGTCCCCGGCGGGGAGCAGCGCCGGGCGCTCGGCGGCGCAGCGCGGCGCGGCCAGCGCGCAGCGCGGCGCGAAGGCGCAGCCCGGCGGCCGCTCCTCGAGCGCCGGCGGCTGGCCGGGGATGGCGGCCGCCGGGCGCGCCAGGTCGTCGTCGAGGCGCGGCGCGCACGCCAGGAGGCCGCGCGTGTAGGGGTGGGCGGGGCGCGCGAAGAGCGGCGCCGCGGGCGCCTCCTCGACGACGCGGCCGGCGTAGAGCACGAGCGCGCGGTCCGCCACGCCGGCCACGACGCCGAGGTCGTGCGTGACGAGCAGGATCGCGGTGCCGTGGCGCTCGCGCAGCGCGCGCAGGAGCTCGAGCACCTGCGCCTGCACGGTGACGTCGAGCGCGGTGGTCGGCTCGTCGGCGAGCAGCAGCGCCGGCCGGCACAGGAGCGCCATCGCGATCATCACGCGCTGGCGCTGGCCGCCCGAGAGCCGGCCGGGGAGCTGGCGCAGGCGCTCCTCCGGCGCGCTCAGGCCGACCTCGCCCAGCGCGGCCGCCGCGCGCCGCAGCGCCTCGCGCCGGCCGAGGCGCTCGTGCGTCTGCAGCACCTCCGCGAGCTGCGTGCCGACCGGCAGCAGCGGGTGCAGCGCGCTCGCGGGGTCCTGGAAGACCATCGCGAGCTCGCGCCCGCGCCGCTCGCGCAGGCGCGCGGGCGAGAGGCGCAGGAGGTCCGTGCCGCGCAGGAGCGCGCTGCCCGCCGCGACGCGCGCGGCGGCCGGCAGCAGGCCGAGGAGCGCCAGGCACAGCAGCGACTTGCCCGAGCCGGACTCGCCGACCAGGCCGACCAGCTCGCCCTCGTCCAGGTCGAACGAGACGTCCTCGAGCACCGGCAGCGTCGCGGCGCCGGCGGCGACGCGCACGCCGAGGCCGCGCACCGCGAGCAGGCTCACGGCGCGCCCCCGCGCAGGCGCGGGTCGAGCGCGTCGCGCAGCCCGTCGCCGAGCACGTTCAGCGCCAGGAGCGTCGAGCCCATGGCCGCCGCCGGCGCCGCCACCAGCCACCAGAACGAGTGCAGCGGGTTGATCGCGTCGACCCCGTCGGCGGCCAGGAGGCCCCAGCTCACGCGCGGCGGCGCGACGCCCAGCCCGAGGAACGAGACGAAGGCCTCGAACAGCATCACCGAGGGGATCGTGAGCGTCAGGTAGACGACGACCACCGAGAGCAGGTTCGGCACCAGGTGCACGAGCACGACGCGCGCCGTGCCCGCGCCGGCCACGCGCGCGGCCTCGACGAAGGCGCTCGTGCGCAGCGCCAGCACCTGGCCGCGCACGACGCGCGCCATCGTCAGCCAGTAGATCGAGCCCACGAGCACGTAGAAGACGGTGATGTGCTCGACGCCCCAGCGCTCGCGCAGGACGGCCTCGTGCTGGCTCACGATCGTGATCACGAAGATCACGACGAAGATGAACGGGACGGAGTAGAGCACGTCCACGAGGCGCATCATCCAGGCGTCGGTGCGCCCGCCGCGGTAGCCCGCCAGCGCGCCGTAGAGCACGCCCACGACCAGGCTCGTCAGCGCGGCCGCGAGCCCGACCCCGATCGAGGTGCGGCTGCCCCACACGACGCGCGCCAGGAGGTCGCGCCCCTTCGCGTCGGTGCCGAGCCAGTGCGCGCTCTGCCAGTCGCCGAAGAGCCGCGCGCGCAGCGCCTGCAGCGCGCGGTCGGGCGCGCCGAGCTCCCAGTAGAGCGCGCGCTCCCAGCCGGGGCCGCCGAGCGCGCGCCAGGGCCACTCGGGCGGCTGCGGCTCGTCCTGCAGGTCGAGCGCGATCGGCGAGGGCAGCGGCCAGAGCGGCGCGAGCAGGCTGACGAGGCCGACGAGCGCCAGGAACGCGAGCGCCAGCCGCGCCGGCCGGTCGCGCCACAGGCGCGCGCGCGCGTCGCGCCACAGGCTCGTCCCGCGCGCCGCGTCGGCCTGCGCCAGGCGCTGGATGGCGCCCTCCTCGTCCAGCCGCCAGCGCAGCGCGCGCGCGTCCGCGGAGCCCGTGGGAGGCGCGCTTGTCACAGCTCGTCCAGCCGGATGCGCGGGTCCAGCAGCGTGTAGGCGACGTCCACGAGCGCGTTCAGGGCGTACACGAGCACCGTGTAGAGGATCGTGACGCCCATCGCCAGCGTGTAGTCGCGGTTGAGCGCGCTGTTCACGAAGTGGCTGCCCGTGCCGGGGATGGCGAAGATGCGCTCGATCACGAGCGAGCCGGT
>CADEGS010000356.1 GCA_902826945.1 uncultured bacterium
GGCGAGAGGCGATCGGCGCGCTTGAGCAGGAAGAAGCGGCTGGCGCGCACCGGCGGGAGCGGCTCCTCGGGTCGCACCCGCAAGAGCACGCCGTCGTCGCCGCAGCGCGCGCTCGCGACCAGGATCGCGCGCTGCGTGCGCGCGTCGGGGGGAGGGGCCGGCATGGCGCCTCATGGTAGCGGAGCGCGCGCCGCCGCGCCTGCGCATCCGCCCTGCGCGCGCAGCCCGTCAGGGGACGTCCGCCCCGCCCTCCGCGCCCGAGCGCACCAGCGCGACGACGCGCTCGGCCAGCTCGTTCGGGATCGGGAACGAGAGCACGTACTGCGCCAGGCGCCAGGTCCGCCCGTCGCGCACCAGGACGCCGCTGCCGCGCGTCGCGCCGTACTTGGCGTTCGCCAGGCGCTCGTCGAACCAGGCCGTGCCGCCGCGCACCCAGACGTGGCGCTCCTGCGGGAGGAAGGTCCACCCGCGCCCCTGCGCGAAGTAGGGAGCGGCGTAGGCGCGGAAGGCCTCGCGCTCCCAGTGCTCGCTCGCGTCGGTGCCGACGAACACCGCGCCGGGCGCGAGGTAGCCGAGCATGCGCTCGAGGTCGGCGGCGGAGGCGGCGGCGTGGAAGTCGTCGAGCACCGCCTCGACCGCCGCGCGCTCGTTCGCGCGCGCCTCGCGCAGCGGCTCGCCGTCGCCGCGCGCGCCGAGGCAGCCGCTCACGAGCGCGGCGACGAGCGCCGCGGCACGGCTCCTGCGCAGGGTCCCCACGACTGCGCATCCTGCCGCGCGCCGGACGACGGGTCCACGGCCGGCGCCCCTCACGCGTCGTCGCGGCGGATGCCGAGCTTCTTCATGCGGCTGCGCAGCGTGTTCGGGTGCAGGCCCAGCGCGCTCGCGGCGCCGGCGTCGCCCTCGATGCGCCAGCGCGCGCGCTCGAGCGCGGCCACGATGTGCGCGCGCGCGTTCTCGTCGGCGCTCTGGGGCGCGGGTGTCGCGCGCGCGGGGGTCACGGTCCCCGCCACGGGCGCTCCCGCAGGCGGCGCGCCGAGCGTCTCGAGGCCGATCTCGAGCTCCTTCCCGGGCGAGAGGATCACGGCGCGCTCGACGACGTTCTCGAGCTCGCGCACGTTGCCCGGCCAGGGGTAGTCGAGCAGCCGCCGCAGCGTCGCCTCGGGGATGGCCTCGACGCGCCGCCCGAGCTTCGCCGCGTACCGGGCGGCGAAGTAGTGCGCCAGGAGCGGGATGTCCTCGCGCCGCTCGCGCAGCGGCGGCACGGCGATCGGGAAGACGTTCAGCCGGTAGAACAGGTCGGCGCGGAAGTCGCCGTCGAGGGTCGCCTGCTGCAGGTCGCGGTTCGTGGCCGCGATCACGCGCACGTCCACGCGCAGCGTGCGCGCCGAGCCGACCGGCTCGAACTCCTGCTCCTGGAGCACGCGCAGGAGCCGCACCTGGACGTCGAGCGGCACGTCGCCGATCTCGTCCAGGAAGATCGTCCCGCCGTCGGCCAGGACGAAGCGGCCGACGCGCTTCTCCAGCGCGCCGGTGAAGGCGCCCTTCTCGTGGCCGAACAGCTCGCTCTCGACGAGGCCGGGCGGGAGCGCCGCGCAGTTGAGCTTGATCAGCGGGCGCTCGCGCCGGCGCGAGCTCGAGTGCAGCGCGCGCGCGATCAGCTCCTTGCCCGTGCCGGTCTCGCCCAGGATCAGCACGGTCGAGTCGGTGGCCGCGACCTGGCGCACCTGCTCGAGCGCGCGGCGCAGCCCCTGCGAGCGGCCGATGATCTCCTCGAAGTGGAACTCGCTCTCGATCTCCTCGCGCAGGTAGGCGTTGTGCTGGGTCAGACGCACGCGCTCGCGCTCGGCCAGCACGCGCTCGGTGATGTCCACCAGCATCGTGCGCGTGCGCTTGCCGTCCGGCTCGGGCCGCGAGAAGCGCTGCACCCACACCGGCCGGCCGTCGTCCTTGCGGCGCAGCTCGATCTCGATGAAGGGCTTCTCCTTGCCCTCCTGCTCTGCGCGCAGCGAGTCGTGCACGCGCTCCTGCGCCTCGGGCGTGGGCGCGACCAGGTCCAGGCCGCGCGTGCGGCGCACCTCGTCCGGCCGCAGGCCGAGGATGCGCATCGCGGCGCGGTTGACGTCCACGAAGCGCGTGTCCGTGTCCTCGTAGACGTAGCCGATCGGCGCCTCGTCGAAGAGGTCGCGGAAGCGGCGCTCCGACTCCGCCAGCGCGGCATGCACGTGCACGCGCTCGAGCTCGGCGGCGGCGCGCGCGGCGAAGATGCGGAACACCGACAGGCGGCGCGGCTCGTCGCTCATCGGGCGCGTGTCGAGCACGGCCAGGTGCCCGAGCACCTGCCCCTCGTCGTCCAGGAGCGGCACGCCCAGGTAGCTCTCCAGGCCCAGCTCGGCGAGCATCGCGTCGCGCGGGAAGAGCTCCTGGATGCCGCGCGGATGGTGGCACAGCTCGCCGCGCAGGACGTCCTCGCAGGGCGTGCCGGCCAGCTCGTAGTCCACGTTGTCCTGGAAACGCCCCCGGCCCCAGACCGCCAGCGTGCGCACGCGGTCGCGCGCTTCGTTGACCTCGGCGACCAGCGCGTAGGCCGTCTCCAGGGCCATCCCCAGGTTGCGCACGAGCGAGCGGAGGAAGTCCTCGCCGACGTCGCGCGCGGTGCCCTCGAGGATGCGCCGCAGGAGCTCGTCGTCGCTCTCCTGCCCGCGCCCGGCCGGCGCGCCCTCCGCCCTCCCCTTCGACGGTTGGTCCATCGCGCGCGAGCGCGCCGGCACGGCCGGTGCGTCCGCCGAGAGGCGCAGTATAGCCGCGTCGCTCGTCGGGCGCGTCACGACGCCCCTGGCGCCGGTCCCCGCGTTCGAACGGATCTTGGCGCTGCCGCCGCTGGCAGGGAGTCGCTCAGCGGTAGTGCAGCAGCACGGGGTTGCCGACGAACTCCAGGCTGCTCGTGCCCATGATCCAGACCGTGAAGACGTGGTGGAACGTGAGCTCGAGGCCCGGCACCGGCGGCAGCAGGAGCTGCACGCCCTGCGCGCGCCCCTGGGCGTCGAGCGTGCCGAGCGTGTTCACCAGCGGCCCGACGTTCGGCCCCAGCGTGACGTCCGTCCACCCGTCCACCACCAGCGGCACGTCGAAGCCTCCCGCGTGGAACGGAGGCCCCGTGCCCGACACGG
>CADEGS010000357.1 GCA_902826945.1 uncultured bacterium
GCACGGCGACGATCGGGCTGGCGGCGCAGGTGTTGAGGTCCGCCACCGGGGCGAGCACCAGGTCGACGCCGAGCGAGCGCGCCTCGAGCGCCGTCACGTAGGCCGCGGACCGCACCCAGTTCAGGCCGTGCCCCGTGTCCCCGTGCCCCTTGGCCGCCGCCGCGAGCGCCATGGCGGGCGGCAGGCGCGTGCCCTCGGGGAAGTGCAGGCCGGCCCCCTCCTCGAGGTCGCAGGCCACGAACGGCGGCTCGTGTCCCAGCGCCTCGGCCCGGCGCTCGACGTCGAGCAGCCGCTCGACCGGGGACACCGGACCCGCCGGCGTGCGCCCGAAGGCGACGATCCCCGCCGGCGGGAAGCGCCGTAGGTAGTCGTCGGACAGCGCCACCCCGGGGTGCGGCCCGTGCGCGGTCGCGTACGTGCCGGGGACGCGCACCTCGGGCAGGAGCACCGCGCCGATCAGCCGGTCGAGCTCGTCGGCCTTCATCGCAGACCATCCTTACCACGCTCGCGCAATCCGCCGCGCTCGCGCGGTCCGGGTTCTCGGCCCGCTTGGCACAGCCGGCCGAGGACGCGGCCGGCGCGCGCGCCGGTGGCAGCCGGCGAGCTCGAGGGAATGCCGAAGAGGCAGCGCGCCCCGAGCACCGCGAAGACCAGCGCCTCGCGCGCGTCGGGGTCGACGCCGAAGTCGGCCGAGGAGGCTACGCGGCCGGCGCAACGCCGCTCGAGCGCCGCGCGCAGAGCTCCGTTGGCGAGCCCGCCCCCCGCCACCGCCAGCGGCGCGTCGCCGGGGAAGCCGGGGACCAGCGCCAGCCCGCGCGCGACGTGCAGCGCGACGAAGTCGCAGGCGCTCGCCAAGAGGTCCTCGTCGCGCACGACCCCGAGCCCGCGCGCGTGCGCCAGCACCTCGGTCACGTAGCCCTCGCCGAAGCTGTCGCGCCCGGTGCTCTTGGGCGGCTTGCGCGTCAGGAAGGGGTGCGCGGCGAGCGACTCGACCAGGACCGGGTGCGCGTGTCCCGCGAGCGCGCGCCGCCCGCCCTCGTCGAAGGGACGCCCGAGCAGCCGGCGCGCGAGACCGTCGAGCAGGCTGCCGGCCGGTCCCGTGTCGAAGGCCGCGACCACGCCGCGCTCGTCGAGCAGCGTCAGGTTGGCGATGCCGCCCAGGTTCAGGACGGCTCCAGGGCGCGGCAATCGCTGGAAGAGCGCGCCGTCGGCGAGCGGCGCGAGCGGCGCTCCCTCGCCGCCGGCCGCCAGGTCGCGGCGGCGGAAGTCGAAGGCCACGGCGCAGCCGCAGGCCTCGGCCAGCTCGTCGCCGCACCCGAGCTGCAGCGTGGCGCGCTCCGCGTCCGCTTGGCCGTCGTGGTGCCAGACCGTCTGTCCGTGGCTCGCGACGAGCGAGAGGCGCGCGCCGCGCGCGCGGGCCACGACGCTCGCGGCCTGGCCGAAGGCGCGCCCGAGCGCGCGGTCGAGTCGCGCGAGCTCGCCCAGCGCGACCGGGACTCCGCCCCCCCCGCTCGAACTCCGATCGAGCAGCGCGCGCAAGCGCCGGGCGAGCTGCGGATCGAAGGGCACGGTCTCGAAGGCAGCGCACTCCGGCGGGCCGATGTCGTCCGCGCCGGCGCTCAGCGCGGGGAAGCGCACGAGCGCCACGTCGATGCCGTCCGCAGACGTGCCCGAGAGCACGCCCGCGACCGCCACCTCGCCGGCGGCGATGCGCTCCCGAGCTGTATCGAGCTCGCCCATGGCGGCGAGGATACACCGAGCGACCCGTCCCCCGGAGCGAACAGCGACACCGTCCCCGGAGCGAGCAGCGACGCCGACCCCCGAGCGAGCAGCGAAGCTGCGCAACGCTCGGCTGCGCGGCGACCTGTGCGCCTGGCACCGCCACGGCAGGACTGGCACCATGCCCCCATGACCGACCAGCAGATCGATCCGAAGACCGGCCCGCGCACGACCGTGCTCGTCGTCGACGACGACGGCGACATCCGCATGACGCTCGAGATGATGCTCCAGTACGAGGGCTTCGAGGTCTGGACCGCGAAGGACGGGCGCGAGGCGTTGGCGCGGCTCGAGCGCGAGCAGCGGACCGGCCGGCGAGCCGACGTCGTGCTCTCGGACGTGAAGATGCCGGCATGGAGGGGGTCGAGCTGCTCGAGCGCCTAGTCGCGCGCGAGCCGGCGCCGGCGGTCGTCATGATCAGCGGGCACGGGGACGTCGCGACCGCGGTCGACGCGCTGAAGAAGGGCGCGGTCGACTTCATCGAGAAGCCGCTCGAGCAGAACCGGGTGCTGGTCTCGATCCGTGGGGCACTGCGCGAGCGCCGGCTCGAGCGCGAGAACACCGCGCTGCGCTCGCAACTCTCGCGCAACTGGCGCCTGGTCGGGCGGAGTCCGGCCATGACGGCCCTGCGCGAGCAAGTCGAGCGCGTGGCCGCGACGGACGCCGCGGTCCTGATCACGGGCGAGAACGGCACGGGCAAGGAGGTCGTGGCGCGCGCGGTCCACCTGGCGAGCCCGCGCGCCTCGGGGCCGTTCGTTCCGGTCAACTGCGCCGCGATCCCGGCCGAGCTGATCGAGTCCGAGCTGTTCGGGCACGAGAAGGGCAGCTTCACCGGCGCCCACGACCGGCGCATCGGTCATTTCGAGGCGGCCGATGGCGGGACGCTCTTCCTGGACGAGATCGGCGACATGCCGCTCGCCGCCCAGGCCAAGGTGCTGCGCGCGCTCGAGACGCACGAGGTCACGCGCGTGGGCGGGACCCAGCCGGTGCGCGTCGACCTGCGCACGCTCTCGGCCACCAACGCGGACCTGGCCCGAGCGGTCGAGGACAAGGCCTTCCGCATGGACCTGCTCTACCGCCTGAACGTGGTGCCGCTGCGGGTGCCGGCTCTGCGCGAGCGGCTCGAGGACGTGCCGCTCCTCTCCGAGCACTTCCTGGCCGAGGCGGCGCGCCGCACCGGCAGGCAAGCGCCGGAGCTCGAGCCCGGCGCGCTCGAGCTGCTGACGACGCTCCCCTACCCGGGCAACGTGCGCCAGCTGCGCAACCTGCTCGAGGGCGCCAGCGTCTTCGCCGACGGCGCGATCCGCCGCGCCGACCTGGAGCAGGTGCTGGCGAGCGGCCCCGCATTGAAGGGCGCCGCGCCGGCCGGCGGCGCCACGGCCGCCC
>CADEGS010000358.1 GCA_902826945.1 uncultured bacterium
GAGAGCAGCACGATCACGCCGCGCGCGCGCGCCTCGGCGCAGATCAGGCCGTAGGCGACGGAGTTCGGGTGCTCGAGCGGCTGCTCGCAGGCCTCGACCGTGCGCGCCAGCGCGGCGCGGAAGCCGCGCGGCGTCAGCTCGTGGGTGACGAGCTCGATCCCGAGGTGCTCGGCCACCGCGCGCGCGTGGCGGCTCTCGTCGTGCTCGGGGTGGCCGGCGATCGAGACGTGGAAGCCGGTGAGCTGGCGCGTGTGGCGGCCGGCGAGCGCGGTCACCAGGCTCGAGTCGAGGCCGCCCGAGAGCAGCGTGCCGACCGGCACGTCGCTGACCAGCCGCGCGCGCACCGCCTCCTCCAGCGCGCCCTCGACGCGCGCCTCGCACGCGGCCTCGCCCTCGCGCGCGTGGCGCTCGTAGGCCTCGCGGCGCACGCGCTCGGGGGCCAAGTACCACGTCGCGCGCTGGCTGCGGCCGGCGCGCAGCACGAGGCGCGTGCCCGGCAGCACGGACTCGACGCCCTGCACCAGCGTGCGCGTCCCGAGCGCGTCGGTGTTCTGGTAGAGCGTCCACTCGAGCCAGCGCCGCTCGTCGAGGCGCACGGGGTGGCCGCTCGGCAGGAAGGCCTTCGTCTCCGAGGCGAACAGGAACAGGCCGTCGTGCTCGCACACGTACAGGGGCTTGATCCCGAAGCGGTCGCGCGCGAGCGTCAGCGTCCGCGCGCGCGGGTCCCAGTGCGCGATCGCGAACATGCCGACGAAGCGCTCGACGCAGCCCGGGCCCCACGCCTGCCAGGCGCGCAGCACGACCTCGGTGTCGCTCGTCGAGCGGAAGGCGTGCCCGGCGCGCTCGAGCTCGGCGCGCAGCTCGCGGAAGTTGTAGACCTCGCCGTTGTAGGCGAGCCAGCCGAGCGCGCCCTCCTCGCCCATCGGCATGTGCCCGGCGGGCGAGAGGTCGAGGATCGCGAGCCGCACCGAGCCCAGGCAGGCCGGCCCCGAGGCCACGATGCCGGAGTCGTCGGGCCCGCGGTGCGCGATCGCGTCGAGCATCGCGCGCACCAGGCCGCGCTGCTCCTCGCCGCGCGCGCCCTCCCGCAGAGAGACGACCCCCGCCAGACCGCACATCGTCAGCGCGCGAGCGCCGCCAGCGCGCGGCCCGCGTGGTGCGGAGGGGCGGGCACGCCCTGCTGCGCGAGGATGCTCGGCGCCAGGTCGAGCAGGTGCACGCCCTCCAGGCGCGAGCCCGGCGCGAAGCCCGGACCGCGCGCGAGCAGGAAGGCGTTCGGGCGGTGGTTGCCGGAGTAGAAGGGAGCGGTGTCCCAGGGCGTCTTGCCGCGCACGGCGCCGACGCTCGCGTGCAGCAGGTCGGCGCAGCGCGCCGCGGGATTCCAGGTCCACACGAGGTCGGGCAGGTTCGGGCGCAGCGGTCCGGGGAAGACGCGGTCCACGTCGTGCACGGCGTGCACGAGCGGGCCCGCGGCCCGCAGCGCCGCGCCCTCGCGCGCGAGCGCGTCCAGGAGCTCGGCCGTCTCGGCGCCCGGCGCGACGACGCCGCGCGGCTCGCGCCCGCTCCGGTTGACGCGCAGGAAGGCCTCGTTCGCGTTGGGGAGCATGAAGACGCGCGTGCGCGCCCAGTCGATGTCGGCGTTCGCCCAGCGCATGCTCAAGCGGTGCTGCCAGGCGGCGGGCATGCAGCGCGAGACGGCGCGCCGCAGGCCGAAGGGGATCAGGTCGCGCAGGACGCGCGCCGGGCTGCGGCGCACGGCCGCGCGCGCGGCGCCGGGCTCCTCGGGCGGGCCGCGGCCCACGTCGGCGCCGTGGTAGAGCCCGAGGCGGTGCAGGAGCTCCGGCACGAGGTGCGAGGCGGCGTGGTTGGGGCCCATGCCGTCGCCGGAGAGCACGAGCACGCGCGTGCGCTCGTCGGTGACCTCGAGCACGCGCCCGATCGCCGCGTCCACGGCGGCGTACACGTCGCGCACGGCGGAGAGGTCCGCGCCCGGCGCGTTCGAGGCGGCCGGCCGCGAGGCGTCGCCCGCGTGCCAGAGGTAGTGCCCCGCGGGATGCGGCTCGCCGAACATCGCGAAGCACACGTCCCAGGGTCGCTCCTGGAGCAGCCAGCGCACGAGCTCGCCCTTCACGCGCGCGCCGGCCACGAGCTGGTCGCGGAAGCGGCGCGGCTCGGGCACGACCAGCACGTTCGAGTGCTCGGGCGCGGGGTAGGGCCCGAAGCGGCGCTGGATCTCGCCCCACAGGCCCGCGGGCTGCGCCGCCGGCTCGTCGAACCACGTCCAGGTGCCGTACTCGAGCACCTCGACGCCGCGGAAGCCCGGCTGCGGCGCGCTCTGGAAGGGGTCGACGACGACGCACGCGCGGCCCGCGTCGTCGAGGTGCTTCCAGAACGGCGGCAGCGCGCACTCGCGCGCGCGCGTGCGGTGCACCTCCTGCTCGCCGGCGCGCACCTGGTAGGCGTGGTACATGCCGTGCGCGCCGGGCGTGGCGCCCGTGTAGAAGGAGGGCCAGCCCGAGACGTGCATGACCTCGGACGTCGTGCCGATGCGGCCCCAGGCGCCCTCGGCGCGCAGGCGCGCGAGCGCGGGCAGCCGGCCCTCGTCGCTCCAGCGCTCGATCAGCTCGGCGTCGGCCGAGTCGAGGCCGAGCACGAGCAGGCGCGCGCGCTCGCTCAAGGCCTGGCGCCCAGGAGCTCGTCCACGCGCACGACGCGGCCCTCGGCGTCGGAGCGCTTGCCGGCCTCGACGAGCGCGATCGTGCGCAGGTTGTCGGCGCCGCTCGTCTCCGGCTCCTTCCCGTGCAGGAGCGCGTCGCGGAAGGCGTCGAGCAGCGAGGTCGTGCCCTCCTTCGGATAGGGGTCGCCGTCGCCCGGCGGCACCTTCACGAGCCGCAGCGGCCGGAAGAGCTTCTTGCCCGCCGCGCGCCACCAGACGCGCTTGCGGTCGGACCACAGGATGCCCTTCTCGCCCTCGACCGTCAGGCGCCAGGCGAACTTGTGCGAGGTGAGCGAGCCCAGGTACTGCACGTGCGCGCCGCTCGCCATCGCGATCAGCGCCTCGCTCGACGAGCCGTGCGCGTAGCTGCTGGGCGGGTTCCAGACGCGCGCGACGATGCTCTCGGGCTCGCCGAAGAAGCTGCGCAGGCTGTCGAAGTGGTG
>CADEGS010000359.1 GCA_902826945.1 uncultured bacterium
GCACGAAGGTCGTCTTGCCCGCGCCGAGGTCGCCCTCGAGCGCGACGACGTCGCCGGGCGCGAGCCGCTCGCCGAGTCGCTCGCCCCAGCGCTCGGTCTCCTCGGGCGAGCCGGTCCGCACGCGGCGCGCGCCGCGTGTGCCGAGCGGCCGGTCGGCTTCAGGATCCATGCACGTAGCCTCCGCGCCCGTCCCAGCGCCGCAGCGCGCCGCCCTCGGCCTGCGCCAGGAACAGGCCGCGGCCGCGGCGCACGCGGCCGATCGCGCACAGGCCCGCCGGCCGGTCGGGCGCCGCCAGCGCCAGGCGCGCCGCGCGCGGCGACAGGGTGGCCACGAGCTCGTGATCCTCGCCGTCGAAGAGCGCGTGCTCGCGCGCGCTGCGACCGCTTCGGCGCGCGCTGCGCCGGGCGTCCGCGTGGATCGGCACGTGCTCGAGATCGACGCGCACACCGGCGCTGGCCGCCAGGCGCGCCAGGTCGCGCGCCAGACCGTCGCTGACGTCCATCAGCGCGCTGGCGCCGCGCTCCGCCAGGAAGCGTCCCGCGGCGAGCCGCGGCTCGATGCACAGGTGGCGCCCGAGGGCGCTGCCGCCCACGGGACCCGTCAAGAGCACCCATTGCCCGCTGCGGGCGCGATGGCGCGCGGGCGGCGGCCCGGGACGCTCGAGCTCGCCCACGGCGGTCACCGCCAGCGCCAGCGGACCCGGCCGGCAGGCGAGGTCGCCCCCGACCAGCTCGGCGCCACAGGGGAGGGCGGCGCGGCGCACGGCGCGGATCAGGCGCCGCAGGTAGGCCTCCGCGACGCTCGCGTCCGCGCCCAGCGCGAGCAGCACCGCTCGCGGGCGCGCCGCGGTCGCGGCCAGATCCGAGACGCTGCGCGCGACCGCCTTCTGGCCGAAGGCGCTCGCGCCCGTGCCCGGGGTGACGTGGATGCCCTCGATCGTCTGGTCGACGCACACGACCGCTCGCCCGCGCAGGGGCGCCAGCACGCACGCGTCGTGGCCGCGCGGCCCGCGCGCGCGGCGTGCGTCGACGCCCAGCCCGCGCAGCCAGCGCAGGAGACGCTCCTCCGACCAGCTCGCGCCCACGGCGGCATGCTACGACCCGCGACGCCGCGGCGCGAAGAGCACGGGGCGCGAGCGTGGCCGCTGGCGGCTCAGCCGGGCTGCGCGAGCGCGCGCAGGTAGCGGAGAGCGGCCGCGCCCGGATCGGCCGCCCCCAGGATGCCGGACCGCACCGCCAGGCCGTGGGCGCCGGCGGCCAGCACCGCTCGCGCGTCCTCGGGCCGCAGGCCGCCGATCGCGAGCACCGGCAGCGGGCTCGTGGCACAGGCGCTGCGCAGGCCGTCGCAGCCGATCGGCGCGCGCCAGCCCTCCTTCGAGGGCGTGGCGTGCACGGGGCCGTGGAACAGGTAGTCGGCCCCCTGCCACCAGGAGGGCGGATCGCCCGCGTGCGTCGAGCGGCCGATCGAGAGCTGCGCTCCGATCAGACCGCGCGCGGCCGCCGGCTCGAGCGAGCGGAAGCCCAGATGCAGCGCGTCGGCGCCGGCGGCCAGCGCGACGTGCGGCCGGTCGTGCAGCGCGAGCCAGCCGGGGGCCGGGAGCCGCGCGCGCAGCGTGCGCGCCAGCTCCAGCAGCGGACCGTCCGACCAGCCGGGCTCGCGCAGGAGCAGGCCCGCCAGGCCCGCGGCGCGGGCCGCGTCGAGCGCGGCCAAGAGGCGCGGGACGGCCGCGGGCAGGAGGTCGCCGGGGGTCAGCGCCAGGAGCCGCGGCGGGAGGCTCAAGGCGTCTCGACGACCTCGACCAGGTAGCCGAGCTCGCGCAGGAGCGCCTGCATGCGGCGCGCGGAGGCGGCGCCCTTGAGCTGCAGGGTGCGCGTGTCGAGCACGCGCGCCACGTAGCCGCGCGTGCCCGGATCCTGCTGGAAGCGGCGCAGCACGTCGAGCTCCTCGCAGCGCAGCAGCAGGCCGCCGTCGAGGCGCATCAGCCCCGCGCGCTCGGCCCAGTCGCGCAGCGAGAAGCGCACGTTCTGCGGCACCGGCGTGCGCGAATGGCGGTCGAGCGTCTCCAGGATGCCCGCCAGCGGCATGCCGTCGCGCAGGCCGCGCCGCACGCTCTCCTGGTGGATGCGGAAGTGCATCAGCGAGTCGAGCTTCTCGCGCACCGCGAAGCGGTCCAGGTCGTGGATCAGCTCCGAGTCGTCGCCGGTCGGGAAGAGCACCACCTCGAAGTCCGGCGTGACGACCAGCGAGCCGACGCGCTTCTGCCCCTGCGCGTCGGCCGGCTCCATGCCCAGGGCGCGCGCTCCGCCCGGCGTCAGGCGCAGCGCCACCGGGCGGCGCGCGCGGTCATAGCCGAGCTCCACCAGCCCCAGGAGGTACAGCCGCTGGCGCACCCACTTGGCCAGGTTCCAGGCCAGGCGCTGCGGATCCTCCATGGCGGGGATGTTGCCGCGCTGCGAGTGCTCGGCCAGCGTCTCGGGGACGCACAGGTCGTCCATGGTCGCCAGGTAGGTGTTGCGCGCCAGGAACGGCAGGTACATCAGGTCGTACCAGACACCCGGCTCCACGCGCTTGAGCAGGCGCAGGAAGATCTCGCGCATGCGCACCTGGTGGAAGGCCTCCCCGGGCAGCAGGCGATCGGCCTGCGCGAAGTCGAGCAGCGCCTTGCGCTTGGCCAGGAGGTCGCGCGAGCCCCAGCCGCGGCCCTGGGCGGTCACGGCGAAGGTGCGCTTGCCCGTGCGATCGATCAGGCCCTGGTCGCGCGCGAAGCGGAACACGAAGGACAGCACCTCCACGCGCGACAGCTCGCGCCCGGGGTTGGGGATCAGGTGCGCCAGGATGCGCTTCTCGGTGGTCTTGAAGATCTCGCCCTGGACCGTGTAGCGCACCTCGTTCTCGTCGATGTAGGAGAGGAAGCGCGACACGTTCGAGGTCAGGTCGATGCCGAGCGAGAGCTCCTCGTAGGGACGGTCGGGGTCGCCCGGGACGGCCACGCGCCGCAGCCAGGCGAGCGCCACCTCGTTGAACACCAGCAGCGTCTCGTCCTCGAGCTGGATGCCGTAGCTCGTGAAATCGACCTCCTGGACCGTCCCCACCAGCGACTGCTCGAGGATCATGCGCCAGCGCCGGCCGTTCCAGTGCGGCAGCT
>CADEGS010000360.1 GCA_902826945.1 uncultured bacterium
GGATCGTGTCGCCGTCCTGCGCCGCGGTGACCGCCTGGGAGATCTGCCAGTACTCGGGGTGCGTGGCGGAGGGGAGCGACGAGTCCGCGATCAGCACCTCGGCCGCCGCCGGCGTGGCGAGGGGGGCGGCGAGGAGGAGGAGGGAGGACAGGCGGCGAGCGGAAGGCTTCATGGCAGGACCTCGGGGCGGGCTGTCAGTATCGCCCAGGACGAGGCGAAGGCGGGATCCGGTTCGAGGTTCCGCCTCATGCGTGCCCCCGGGCCCTGCGCGCGCGCCGAGGGCCACGAGGGGGTGTTCCGCATCGACACCGGCGTGCCGCGGGACACGCTCACGCTCGATTGCGAGGCCGTGCGCGAGCTGCGCCTGGTTGCCCCGACAGGGTACGGGAAGGCCGAGCGGCTCCGCGAGTCGCGGGCGATGGAGCGAGGGCGCGCACCCGCGCGCTCCGGGCCGGACCGGGCTCCGGGGCCCGCACCGCTCGCGGCGCGCGTCGGAGCAGAGGGGCGAGGAGGCTCCGGCGGGAAGAGCCGAACCGGAACCGAGCCGCGCTCCGTCTTCCGAGGTGCCGCGCGGAGCGACGTCCCGCGCGGTCCCGTGCAGCTCTTCCCGCTCCTGCAGGCCCTGCTCGCGACGCTCGGCGGCTCCGGCGCCCCGGGCTGCTGGGACGTCGAGGCGACGCTCGTCGCCTCGCCGAGCACGCGGCTCGGGCTCTCCGTGGCGCTCGCCGGCGACACGGTCGTCGTCGCGGAGGAGGGCGCGGGCACGGGAGCCCGCGTCTACGTGCGGGACGACGAGGGCTGGGTCCTCCAGCAGCAGCTCCTGCCCTCGGTCGCGCTGGTCGAGACCACGTACGCGCGCGCGGTGGCGCTCGAGGGCGACGTCGCCGTCCTGACCAGCGCCCGCGGCACGGGCACGCGCGGCAGCGCGTACGTGTTCCGGCGCAGCGGCGGACGCTGGAGCGAGGAGGCGCAGCTCCTGCCCGTCGGCGTCAATACGAGCGGCGCGCTCTTCGGCACGAGCGTCGCGCTCGACGGCGAGCGCCTGGCGATCGGCGCCCCCGGCCGCGAGTGGGTCTTCACCTACGAGCGGCAGGGCACGTCGTGGATCCAGACCGACCGCATCAAGGTCGTGAGCTTCGAGAGCCCCGGCGCGCTCGCGCTGAGCGGAGACACGCTGGCCGTCTGCGGCCTCACCACGACCTTCCCGCAGATCGTGGACGTGGCCGTGCACGTGTACAGGTGGGACGGCGCGAACTGGCTGCTCGAGCAGATCCTGCCGAGCCCCGATCCGGACGTGCTCTTCGCGACCTCCGTCGCGCTCGAGGGCGAACGGCTGGCGGTCGGCTGTCCCTCCGCGACGTCCGCCCCCGACGCGGACGCCGTGTTCCTCTATGCGCGCGTGGCCGGCGTCTGGAGCCTCGACGCGTGCGTCGCGCCGCCGCCGGGCGAGGGACGCTACCACGACTTCGGCACGAGCGTGGCGCTCG
Source organism: uncultured bacterium (assembly GCA_902826945.1). The sequence goes on from CADEGS010000360.1 coordinate 1,488, forward strand.
ACGGCGAGCGGCTCGCCGTGGGCGCGCCGGATGCGCCACTCGGGCTCGAGGAGCGCGGGCGCGTGTTCCTCTACGGCCGCGAGGGCGGCGCGTGGAGCCTGGAGGTGAGCGCCGGGCCGCACGCCGCGCCGCCGGGTGCGAGCACGATACCGCGCTTCGGGTGGTCGGTCTCGCTCGAGGGCGCGACGCTCGTCGCCGGCGACCCGCGCTGGCCGGCGCCGTCGCCCTCGCTGGGCGGGGCGGCCTTCGTGCTCACCTCCGACCCCTCGCACGCGCCCGGCGTGGGCTTCCGCAACGCGGGCACGAACCCGGTCTCGTACGCGGCCGGCGCCGCGCGGCTCGGCGAGACGCTGGAGCTCGTCGTGGCGCCCGCAAGGAGCGGGCATGCGCAGGCGCTCGTGCTCGGCTTCGACGCGCCCGCCGCGCTCGCGCTCGGCGGAGGGCAGACGCTCTTGTGCCAGGACGATGGCTCCGGAGCGCTGCTCGCGACCGGCTTCCGCCCCGGGCCCTTCGCCACCTTCCACGTCGCGGTGCCCGACGCGCTCACGCTGCTCGGCGCACGCCTGTACACGCAGGCCGTGCACGCCTTCGGCGCTCCCGGCTTCGCGCTGTCGAACGCCCAGGACCTGTGCATCGGCGCGTCGAGCGTCTCGTGCCCGTGAGCCGCGCGCTGCCCCGCCGCGTGTTGCGCCTCGCTCCGCTGCTCGCCGCGCTGGCCGGAGCGGGAGGCGCGGCCCAGCTCGCGCCGCCCGATCCGCTCTGCCTGCGCCTCGAGCAACGCATCGAGGCGCCCGATCCCGCCGCCTCCGAGGGCTTCGGCCGCGCGCTGGCGCTGAGCGAAGACACGCTGCTCGTCGGCGCTCCCCTCGCGCATCGGCTCGGAGCGGGCAACGAGGCGGGCGCGGTGTACGCCTACGAGCGCGACGCGTCCGGCGCCTGGTCCTTCTCGGCCGAGCTCGCTCCGGACGCGGGGCTCGAGCGCGCGCACCACGGCATGGCGGTCGCGCTCGACGGCGACCTGGCCGCGGTCGGCGGCGAGGGCAGGGCGTTCGCCTACGAGCGCAGCGGCGGCTCGTGGGGCGCGCCGATCCCGCTCGCGGGGAGCACGTCGGTCGCGGGCGACTTCTTCGGGAGCGCGGTGGCGGTGGACGGCGGGCGCGTGCTGGTCGGCGCGCAGTGGAACGGCGATGCGGGCTTCCGCGCCGGCGCGGTCTTCGTCTTCGAGCGCCGCGCCGGGACCTTCGTCGAGGTCGCGAAGCTCCTGCCCGACGACGCCGAGCCGCTGCAGCAGTTCGGCGCGGCGCTCTCCGCCTCGCAGGAGCGCGCTCTGATCGGCGCCTGGGGCGCGGACGGCACCTCGCTCGGGCAGGGCGCCGCCTACGCCTTCGTCCACGACCCGGCGGGCTGGCGGCAGGAGCAGAAGCTCGTCAGCGGCTCGGCGAGCCTCGTCACGCTCTTCGGCTCCTGCGTGGCGCTCTCCGGCGCGCGCGCGATCGTGGGCAACGGCCGCGCGGACGCACAGGGCGGCGCATACGCCTTCGCCTTCGACGGCGAGACCTGGCAGCGCGAGGCGGCGCTCGCGCCGGGAGCCGTGATGCCGTCCGTCGCGGTCGAGGGCGACCTCGCGCTGGTCGGCGACCCCGACGACACCGCGGGC
>CADEGS010000361.1:0-1847 GCA_902826945.1 uncultured bacterium
GTGGGCCGGGCGCGGAGCCGCGGGGGCGGACCAGGGTCGGGGGAGCCGCACGCGGCGCAGGGGATCTGGACGACGGGATCCATGGCCGCGCTCCACTCTAGCCCGGCGCACGGCCCGCGCTCCACGACGGGCGATCGAGGCGGCGTCCCGAGGACACGGATCGATCGAGCCGCCCTATCGCGGCCGAGGCTCGGCGGCCGGCCGCGCTCCGGGCGGCTGCAGAGCGGAGGTCGGCGCGATCGGCCGAGCACTCGCGTCGAACGCCAGCGCCAAGTCGTCCCACCACGACTCCAGTTCGTCGAGGGCTCGCGCGCCCGTGCGCGTCCGCCGGACGCGTCCCGCCGCGTCGATCAAGATCGTGCGCGGGACGGGCCCGGCGAGCCCATCCCATGCATCGCGCGCGACGAGCCGCAGCACCCGACCCGCGAGGCCGTGACGGGCCAGGAAGGCCTTCGCTGCGGCCTCGTCCTCCTCCGTGATGAAGAGCACCTCGACGGGCAGCAGGCCCCGCTCCGGATCGCCGACGATCTCGAGCAGCGCTCGCCAGAAAGGCGCGTTCGCCTCGCACGCGCCGCAGCCGGCGGCGAGTTCGAACAAGAGCGCCGGCTGCCCCGGCGTGGCGACCCACGACAGCGGCACGCCCGCCTCCTCGAGCGTGAGCGCGGGCACCGGGATGCCTGCGCTGGGCTCGCTCCCGGCCGGCGGCTGCGCCGGCGGGGAGGAGCGCTCGACGAGGGCCAGGCCAACGCTGGCGAGCGTCCACGAGCCGAGGACCAGGCCGAAGCGTGCCAGTCCTAGGGCAGGGAGATCTCGAGCTCGTCCGCGCATGGCACCTCCACCTCCGAGCACGCGAATCGATCCGACGAACCTTCTTGCGGCGCCGCGCTCAGGCGGTAGCGCGCACCGCTGCGCATCCCCTCCAGGCGGAAGCGGCCGCGGCCGTCCGTCCACGCCTCCACGAGCACGCTGGAGCCATCTGGATCGAGGACGCGCTGCGCCAGCACGTGCGCGCCGGCTTCCGGACGCCCGCGGTGCGTGACGCGTCCGGTCACCTTGCAGCCGCGCGCGAGCAGCAGCTCCTCCCTGCGCGGCGCGTCTTCCAGGCGGAAGGATGCGCGTTGCGACGCGCGCCCCGCGCGCTCGACGAACACGGCGTACGCGCCCGGAGCCAGGCAGCCGAAGGCGAAGCCTCCGTCAGCCGGCGTTCGCTGCTCGTCGAGCCGCACCCACGCCATGCGGTCGCGGGCGGCCAGATCCCGCTCGAACGGGTCGTGCGCCTCCGCGCGCTTGTAGAGCACGAGCGAGGCGTCCGCGAGCGGCGAGAGGCTCTCCGCCGCGAGCACCGAGCCCTCGACGGCGAGCCCGCCGGGCACGAGCGCCAGCGCGATCGGCGCGCCGCCGTCCGCCGCCGGCACGACGGGGAAGGCGCTCGCCGGTGAGTACCCCGCGGCCTCGATGCGGACGACCCAGGCGCCCGCGGGGAGCGGTCCCTCGCTGAACAGGCCCGCGGGGTGGCGGAGCTCCTGGCGGCGTCGCGCCAGCACCGGCTCGAGCCGCCGGCCCTCTCCGTCGATCGACGCCAGGCGGACGCGGAATCCCTCGATCGCGGCTCCTGTGACGGCGTCGCGGACCTCGCCGTGGATCCAGAGGTCCGTCGGCTCGCGCGGAACAGGGCCGAGGCAAGGGACGCTTGCACGCGGCGCGTTGCCCGGGCGTTGCGGCCAGGCGAGCAGCACGCTCGCTCCGAGGAGCGACGAGACACACCAGCGCCGCAGGCCGCGCGCGCTCACCGCTGCGCTCCCTTGCGGGCGGAACGCGCCGCGTAGACGAGGGCGCCGGCGACGACG
>CADEGS010000361.1:1857-3131 GCA_902826945.1 uncultured bacterium
CCCGTACTCGTGGTGCGCTCCGCTCGAGCGCTCGTAGCTCCTCGTCAGCCACAGCGATCCGACGCCCACGTCGATGTGCCTCCAGCTCGCGAAGCCGAGTACGACCACGAGCATGGCAGCCGTCCCGACGGCTCCGACCAGCACGTCGGCGATCGAGCGCGCGGCACGGCTCCGCCTCACGCGGACCTCCATGCCAGGAGGCCGCGGCCGTCGGCGAAGAGCGGCAGCAGGAAGACGAGCTGCCCGATCCATGGCGCCGCGATCGCGAGCAGCGCCGCGTCGGAGAGCGGGGGCCGCGCCGCGAGGAGCGCGAGCCCGAGCGCCGCCGGCAGCAGCGGGCCGGCCCCGAAAAAAGCGGCCCGCAGCGCGGGAGGAGCACCCTCCGTGCGCGCGCAGATCAGCACGCCCGTGCGCGCGGTCGCGACGAATCCCCGCAGCCTTCCGGCAGCGAAGAGTGCGTGGCCGGCCTCGTGGAGCGCGAACGCGAGGACCCCGCTCGCTCCCAGGAGCACGGGCATCGCGTCGAACGCCCGCGCCACGATGGCCGAGAGCGCGAGGAAGGCGAGCCACGCGAGCGGCCGCGACCACAGGTGCTCGACGAGCGCGGTCGCGACGGTCCGCAGCGCGTGCCCTGGCGAGCGGGAGAGCTCCCAGCGGCGGCAGCGCAGGTCCCGGGGACGCCGGCGCGGCCACACTCGCGCTTCCTCCCGCTCAGGCGCGACCTCGACGAGGTGCAGCGCGTTCAGGCGCGCGAGGAACGCGCGCTCCTCGGATCCGGAGCGGGGCAACGCCTCCGCCCGGCGCACGAGCCCGTGGAGCAGCGCCGCGCCATCCTCGCCCAGGCGGAAGCTGCCGCGCACGGGATCGAGGAGCGTCCCCGCCTCGAGCGCCACGCTCTCGGCCAGGACGACGCGCCAGCGGCGCGACGCGAGCGCGTCACGCGGTTCCATGCTTGCGCAGCGACGAGCGCGTCAGCCAGACGAAGGCGAGGGCCAGCACCTGCAGGCCCAGGATCGAAGCGGTCTGCACGGCGAGCGGCGAGGCGACGAGCCGCTCCGCCATCCAGCGCAGACCGAAGCCGGGCACGGCCGTGCAGGCCAGCGTGAGCAGGTAGGCCTGCAGCGAGTCGTGCGACAGGCCCAGCCGCGGCTCGACGGGCAGCACCGTGCCGACGTGGTGCGCCACCGCGGTCGTGAGCACCAGGATCGCCAGCCCCGATCCCACGCCGGGGGCCACGCTGTGAGCCCCGAAGGCGAGGTGCAGGGCGGCCATCG
>CADEGS010000362.1 GCA_902826945.1 uncultured bacterium
GGGCGGCGTGCAGAGCGCCGAAGCGCTCGCCCTCGAACTGCTCCTCGGCCCAGCCGCGCGCGGCCTCGAAGCCCGGCGCGGAGCGCGCCGCGTCGCGCGTCAGCACGTCCGCCCAGTGGTGCGCGCGCAGCACCAGCGCGTCGCGCAGCTCGCGCTCCTGGTAGCGCTCGACGCGCCGGCGCATGCGGTTCCAGTCCTCGAGCAGCGGCGAGTCCGGGAAGCGCTCGGGGAACGCGTCGAGGATGGCCCAGGCGCGCCCGTACTGCTGGCGGCCGCGCCACTGGTCCGCCTCGGCCAGCTGGTCCACCTGCTCCTGCAGCGCGGCCTTGGCGCTGGCGCGCTCGAGCGCCTGGCCGACGAACTCCGTGCGGTGGCCGGGAGCGAGCGCGCGGGCGATCGCGTAGTGCTCGGCGGCGTGCGCGAAGTCGAGCACGCGCTCGGCGTACTGCGCCAGCTCGATGTGCGCCATGGCGCCCGGCTCGCCCTCGCGCACGAGCTCGGCGGCCAGGCGCACGGCCAGCTCCTGGTAGAGCTCCTCGCGCGTGTAGAGCTCGAGGGCCGGGGCGCGCGTCAGGCTGATCGTCGCGACGCGCTGTGTCGGGATCGGGACCGTCCCGCTGGCGCGCTTGACCCACAGGTGCTCGTCGTCGCGCTGCACGATGCGGCCGATCACCTCCGTCCCGTCGTGCAGCACCAGACGGTCGGCGTCGATCTGCACCTCGTCGGAGCCCTCGTCGACGTAGCCCAGGAGCAGGCGCAGCTCGCGCTCCTGCCCGGGATCGAGCAGGCTCCAGCCGAGCGTGAGGAGGCCGCCGCCGACCAGCCGCCGCACGCGCAGCGCCTCCTCGTCGTGCTCCACGATCGTGCCCCACAGCGTGCGGCCGTCGCGCAGGCACAGGAGCTGGACCTGGGCGTCGCCGGCGACGGCCGGCGCGCCGGGCTCGGCCTGCGCGCCGACCGCGGGTGCGAGCACGGCCAGGAGGAGCAGCAGCGCTCCCGAGCGGAGCTTCGAGGGTCTCATCGGTCGCTCTCCTGGCGCGGGACGGCGGGCAGGTCCTCGCGCTGCACGAAGGTTCGTCGCATGCGCTCTCCGAACGGCACCTCGCCGAGCAGGAGCGTGGTGAAGCGGCGCACGCGGCGGCCGCCGGAAGCGCTCCAGCCGAGCTCCACGTCCACACGGTACGCGAGCGGCCGCCCCGCCACCGGATCGGGGTCGGGCGTGACGACGGCCGAGTACACCAGGCCGGGCACGCCCGGCACCGCTCGCTCGCGCACCGGCCGCGGCGCGCCGGCCGCGCCCAGCGCCTCTCCAGCGAGCAGCTCGAAGAGCGTCTCCTCGAGGTCCGCCACGACCGCCTCGACGGCCTGGGCCGACTCGCCGCGCAAGAGCGCGCTCTGGGCCAGCGCCGCCCCGACCGACAGGAAGCCGAGCACGGCGGTGAGGCCCAGGAACAGGATCGCCATCGAGAGCACGATCTCGAGCAGCGTGAAGCCGCGGCGCCGGGCGCTCGCGCCCCCCATGTTCGCGCTCGCGCCCCGTATGCTCGCGCTCGCGCCCCGCTCGCTCGCGCGCGCGCGCCGCCCTGCGGGCTCTCGCCTGGCGCGCCTCATCGGATCCACTCCTCACGGGCGCCGGAGAGCGGCACCTCCTGCACGAAGCGCCGGCCGAAGTGCACCAGCGCCCCCGCGCGGTGCGCGCGCTCGACCGTCCCGCGTCGCGCGCGCCGCAGCGTGGCCTCGCGCCGGGCACCCACCTGCGTATCGACGACGAGTGGGTCGAGCTGCTGGCGCGGGCAGCGCGCGCGCGTCCGCGACGAAGAGGACCGTCTCCCCCGGCTCGAGCGCCCGCGCCAGGCGCGGGCGGCGCACGAGGTCGCGCGCGCGCTCGAGCTCGAGCTCGATGCGCACGCGGCGCGGCAGGAGCGGCACGTCGGTCGGCCCGCGCACGCCCGGCGCCGGGTCGTTGAAGCCGGAGCGCTCGCGCTCGGGGCGCTCGCGCGCCCAGGCATCCCAGCTCGCGCCGCAGTCCGCCAGCCCCTCGCCCAAGCGCCAGCCGTCCGCGAGCACGCTGCTGGTCGAGGCGAACCAGAAGGAGAGCCACAGGACGCCGTGGGCCACCTCGTCGGAGAGCGCCGCGACGCGCTCGGCGTCGCCCGCCGAGACGGCCAGCGCCAGGAGCGACGGCGTGCCCTCGTCGCCGGGGACGCGCTCGGCGCGCAGGAGCGCGAGCGTCGCGTCGGGGTCGGAGGAGGCCGGGGCGAAGGACCACAGCACCTCGACCCGCTCGGCGCTCGGCGCGTGGCCGGGCAGGCCGCCGGGCCCGTCGGGCTCCCCACCAGGCTGGACGGCGGCGCGCGCCGCCTCGGCGGCGCTGCGCGAGCGCACCAGGCCCAGGCGCGGCACGACCAGCCCGGCGAGGCCATCCTGGTCCAGGTCGCGCGGCTCCCAGGCGCACACGAGGTCGCCCGTCGCGCCGCGCTCGAGCGCGCGCGGGTCGCGCGCGAGCGCCTCCAGGACCTGTGCGCCGAGCTCGGAGAGCTCGCGCCCGCGCTCTGTGTCGTCCCAGATCGTGAGCGCGGTGTCGGAGAGCCGCACCAGGGCCAGCATCAGGACCGAGAACAGGCCGAGCGCGAGCAGGAGCTCGACCAGCGTGAAGCCCGCGCGCCTCATCGCTCGACGCTCCCGTAGAGCACGTTGGGCGCGAAGCAGTCGGCGCCGAACAGGGAGAGGCGCGGCGTGGTCTTCCAGGCGTGGGAGAGGCCGAGCTCGGGATCGAAGGCCCCCGGGTCGTGGCGCGCGAAGATGCGCCACTCGACGAGGTCGCTCTGGAAACCGAGCTCGAGCCCGTCCGCGGCGTCGGCGCCGCCGGCGAGCTCCTCGAGCCCACTGCCGCTGCGCGGCAGCGCATCCCAGGGCACGTCGGCGCGCGAGCGCTGCAGCACGCCCAGGCGCGGCCCGCCCGCGGCGGGCTCCTCGACCTGCCAGAAGACGCCGCGCCAGAAGGCGGAGGGCTGGACGGCGCTGAGCCCGTAGCTCGCGAGCTCGGGAGCGTCCGCGCGCTCCGCCCAGCGGTCCGCGTAGCGGCAGGGGAAGAGCAGCACCGGCGTGCCCGCTGCGTGCCCGG
>CADEGS010000363.1 GCA_902826945.1 uncultured bacterium
CCTGGACCGCCGGCGAGCTCTCGCGCGAGGCGCTCGTCGCCGCGATCGTCGCGGCCGCCGCCGAGCGCCGCTGAGCGATCCCGGGCGCCCGGACGCGCACCACGAGCCGCGCGGACGCGCTCAGCGCTCGCCCTTCCACCACGCGAGCGCCCGCTCGCGGCCGCTCGCGTCGCCGGAGCGCGCCCAGGTCGCGAAGAGCTCGTCCACGGCAGCCGCGAGCTCGTCGGTCGCGCGCGCCGGTCGCGCGGCGCGCAGCGCGGCGAGCGCCTCGTCGAAGCGCCCGGCCACGGCCAGGCCGTGCAGCTCGAGCCCGAGCCAGCCCTGCGCACCCGCGTCGTCCGCGCCGACCTCGGCGCGCAGCGCGGGGCCCTGCACGCTCGCGAGCTCGAGCGCCTCGGCCTCGCGCCCGCGCGCGACGAGCGCGCGCGCGAGCTCGCGCGCCAGCGAGCGCAGGGCGCGGTGCGTCGGGCCGAGCGCGTCGCCCGCGGCGAGGTAGGACGAGGCGAGCAGCTCCTCCGCCTCGTCCAGCGCCCCGCGCCGGCGCAGCACGGCGCCCAGCCTGGCGAGCGCGTGGAGCGTGTTCTCGTGGAACGGCCCGAGCGTCTCGCGGCAGAGGTCCACGCTCTCGCGCAGGAGCGCCTCCGCCTCGTCAAGCTCCCCGCGCTGCTGGAGCACCTCGGCCAGGCCCGTGCGCAGGAAGCCGGTCGTCGGGTGGCGGTCGCCCAGGCTGGCGCGCGCGGCGGGGTACGACTCGCGGAAGACGCGCACGGCGTCGTCGAGGCGGCCTAGATCGCGGTAGAGCACGCCCAGGTTGTTGGCCGAGGCCAGCGTCGCCTGATCGCCGGGGCCGAGCACGCGACGGCGGCCCGCGAGCGCCTCGGCGAGCAGGTCCGCCGCCTCGGCCGTGCGCTCTTGCTGCAGCAGCACGCCGCCCAGGCTCGCCAGCGAGGTGAGCGTGTCGGGGTCGTCGTCGCCGAGCGCGCGCCGGCGGTCCTCGAGCACCGCGCGCAGCTCGGCCTCGCTCTCGGCGCTGCGCCCCGCGGCATGCAGCAGCATGGCGACGTTGTGGCGCGCGGAGAGCGCGCGCCAGTCGTCCGCGCCGTGCAGCCGCGCGAGCCCCTCGGCCGCGGCGCGCATCAGGGGCTCCGCCTCCCGCGTGCGCCCGGCCGCGAAGAGGTAGTAGCCGAGGTTCGCCTCGCACGCGAGCCGGTCGGCGTCGTCGGGCGGCGTGCAACCGAGGAGCACCTCGTGCGCGGCCTGCTGGGTGCGCAGGCCGAGGTCGTTCAGGCCGAGCGACCAGCACGTCGCCGCGATCGTGTGCAGCAGCATGCCCTGGGCCTTGGGGCGCGCGGCGAAGCGCTCCCGCGCCGAGGCCACGGCCGGCTCGAGCAGCTCGACGCGCAGCGCCTCGACGGCGACGTTGGTCGTGTTCGCGCCGGAGAGCAGCGCGTCCAGCCGGCGCGCGCGCTCGTCCGCCGCCGCCGCGTCGAGCCCCTCGGCCAGCGCCGCCGCGCGCACCTCGACGCGCAGATCGTCCACGAGCTGTCGCGCCATCGCGGAGGGCTGGATGCGCCCGATCGCGTCGCCCTGGAACAAGACGACCTCCTCGAGGTCGTGCGCGCGCTCCTGCGCGAGCGCGCGCTCGGCGTCCGCGCGCCGGCGCTCGGCCCGCGCCTGGTCGCGCTCGACCTCCAGCGCGTGCGCGTGGCGCGCCTGCAGCACGGCCAGCGCCAGCGGCCCGCCGACCAAGAGCACGAGCGCCAGCGCCGCCGAGGTCGCGTGCGCGGGCTTGCGCCGGCTCCACTTCCACGCGCGCGTGATCGCGCCGCTCGGCCGCGCGCGGATCGGGCGGCCCTCGAGCAGCGCGTCGAGGTCGTCGGCGAGCTGCGCGGCGCCGGCGTAGCGCCGTTCGCGCTCCTTCTCGAGCGCCTTGAGCACGACCGTCTCGACGTCGCGCGGCAGGCCGGGGGCGAGCGCGCGCGGCGCCACCGGCTCGTGCGTCACGATGCGGTAGAGCACCTCCTCCGAGCCCGCGCCCTCGAACGGGCGGCAGCCGGTCAGGCCCTCGTAGAGCGTGACGCCGAGCGACCACACGTCCGTGCGCCCGTCGAGGGCGCCCTTGCGCCCGGCGATCTGCTCGGGCGAGACGTAGAAGATCGTCCCGTGCACCTGGTCGCTGCGCGAGAGCGCCGCCGAGCCGGCGTCGAGCGCCAGGCCGAAATCGACGAGCAGCGCCTTCTTCTCGGGCGTGACGCGCACGTTCGAGGGCTTCACGTCGCGGTGCACGATGCCGAGCGCGTGCGCCGCGGCGAGCGCGCGCGCGACGTCGCGCGCCTGGCGCAGGAGCTCGGCGCGCGGCACGAGCCGGCGCTCGACGCGCGCCTCTGCGAAGAGCTCGTCGAGGCTGCGGCCCGCGACGAGCTCCATCGCCAGGAACGAGACGCCGTCGATGCGGCCGGCCTCGAAGACGGTCACGATGTGCTCGTGCTGCAGGCGCGCGACGGCGCGCGCCTCGCGCTCGAAGCGCGCGACGGTCTCGGCCGAGCCGGCGAGCTCGGGTCGCACGATCTTCAGCGCGACGCGCCGGCCGAGGCGCTCGTCCTCGGCCAGGAAGACGATGCCCATGCCGCCGGCGCCGAGGCGCTCGAGCAGGCGGTAGGCGCCGAGGCGCTCGAAGGGCAGGCCGCCCGCGGCGGGCGGCGGCGCGGCCGGGCCGCCGAGGACGCGCGCCAGCTTGCGCGCGCGGGCGAGGTCGTCGGGACCCAGCTCGGGGTGCGCGGCGAGGAAGGCCTCGACGTCCATCCGCTCGCCCCGCAGGAGCCGGTCGACGAGGTCGTCGACGGCGAGCTCGGCGGGGCCGGGGGTGTCCATGGGGGCGACCATCTTAGTGGAGCGAACCGGCGCTCCCGGGGGCTCGCGCGGGGCCGCGAGCGGCTCGCTCCGCCCCCCCCGGGCCCGCCGGTAGGGGCAGCACCCGGGGCCCCCCGAGGTCCGCGGATTTTCGGGGCGAGCGGTGAGAGCGGCCCGGCTCGCCTGTCTTCGGGGGTATGCAACCCTCGCCGCGATCCCCCGCCGGCCGGAACGGCCTCCCTGCCCGCCTGGGCCCCCGGGCGCCCGCCCGC
>CADEGS010000364.1 GCA_902826945.1 uncultured bacterium
GCACGCGCTCCGGCACCAGGTCGAACAGCGACCGGATCAGCGTCGCGTAGACCGAGCGGAAGTCGGTCGTGTGCACGGGGTCGCCGTCCTCGAGCGCGGCGAGCGAGGGCGTGCGCCCGTGGAAGCCGCCCTTCACGCGCGCGCCGGCGACCAGCACCGGGCCGGCGGTGCCGTGGTCGGTGCCGCGCGAGCCGTTCTCCGCGGCGCGCCGCCCGAACTCGGAGAAGGCGCACACGAGCGTGCCGCGTCCGGCCTCGCTCGCGGCCAGGTCCTCGAGGAACGCCCCCAGGCCGCGGTCGAGGAGCTCCATCTGGCGATCGTGGCGCCGGCGCTGGTCGTTGTGCGTGTCGAAGCCGCCGAGCTCGATCGAGAGCACGCGCGCGCCGACCTGCGCCGCGACGATGGCCGCGATCGTGCGCAGGCCGGCGGAGAAGGGGTCCTCCCCGTAGGTGACCTCGGAGCGGTAGGCCTGCACCGCCGCCTGCAGGCGCGCGGACGAGGCGCGCGCGTCCTCGGCCACGCGCCGCACGTGCGCGAGCGCGGCAGCGGCGTCGGGCTCGTCCGCGCGCAGGCGCAGCGCTTCCTCGTCGTCGAAGCCCAGGCGCCGGAAGGCGTGCGGCGAGACGAAGCCGAGCGGCGGGCGGGTCGGCGAGGCGAGCGAGAACGGCACGCTCGCTCCGACGTGCACGACCGAGAGCGGATCCGCGGGGAAGGCCTGCTCCGCCAGGCGGCCCACCCAGCCGCTCTCGACGCGCCGGCCGCGCGCGTCGGCGGCGTGCCAGACCTCGAGCGAGCGGAAGTGCGAGCGGACCGGTCTTGGGTAACCGACGCCCTCGACGATCGCGAGCTGGCCCGCCTCGAAGCGCTCGCGCAGGCGCGGCAGGCCGGGGTGCAGGCCGCGGCGCTCGTCGAGCCGCAGCACCTCGTCGGGTGCCAGGGCCAGGCTCGGGCGCAGACGCCGGTAATCGTCGTCGGCGAAGGGCACCAGCGTCGAGAGCCCGTCGTTGCCGCCGCCGAGCTGCACCAGCACCAGCGTGCCGCCGCTCCCCTCGCCCGCGCTCGCGCCCGCGCTCGGCCCCGCGCTCCGCCCCGTGTTCGCCCGGGGCCGGCGGCGCGCGGCGCTGGCCGGCAGGGCGAAGCTCGCGGCGACGCCGGCGGCCCCCAGCGAGAGCCGGAGGAAGCCGCGTCGATCGCATCCGGGAGCGGGGCTCGTCATGGGCTCAGTGGAGCTGGGCCTCGGGCAAGGACAGCACGAAATGCGCGCCGCGCCGCAGGCAGGGCTCGGCCTGGGACACGCGCTCGAGCAGCGCGCCCGGCGCCGCGCCGGCGCGCTCGCGCTCGCTCGCCAGGAACGCGCTCACCCGCGCGACCAGCGCCGGCGTGGGCGGGACGGCGAGCAGCCGCTCCGCCAGCGCGCGGGCGAGCTCCTCGTCGCTCGACAGGCCGAGCGCGCGCAGCTCGCGCGCGAGCGAGAGCCGCGGCTGCCAGCCCGGCCGCACGAGCGGGCCCAGGCGCAGCTCGCCCGGGTCGAAGGCCTCGCCCGCCTCGCGCTCGAAGAGCTCGCCGGGCTGCAGCGCGCCGATCAAGACGCCGGCCAGGTTCGCGCGCAGGAAGAGCGAGCCGGACGTGATCCAGGCCGTGCCGCCGCGCCAGCCCGCGACGTCGGGCGGGAAGCACAGGCGCTCGCCGAGCAGCGCCGCGCCGGCCTCGATCCAGCGCGCCGGCGGATCGAGCTCGGCGCGCCGCGCGATGCCGACCAGGAAGTCGATCGGGCTCGCCACGCGCGTGCCGAGCGCCTCGGCGCGGTAGAACTCGCGATCGAGGAACAGCGCGCGCAGCACGGGCCGCAGCTGCCAGTCCTCGGCCCGCAAGAGCCGCGCGTAGCGCTCGCGGCGCGCGCGCGACGGCTCGACGCCCTCGAAGTAGCGGAGCAGCCGGCCGGCGAGATGGCGCGCGCAGTCCTGGCGCTCGAGCAAGAGCTCGAGCACGTCGTCCCCGTCGAGGCGCCCGCGCGTGCCGAGCACGCGCTTCTCGCCGTCGTCGTGCTGGCGCTCGAGGACGACGAAGACGCCCTCGCGGTCGGTCCAGCCGGTGAAGGCGCGCGCCACCTCCTGGACGTCCTCTTCGGAGTAGTGGCCCTCGCCCAGCGTGAAGAGCTCGAGCAGCTCGCGCGCGAAGTTCTCGTTGGGGCTCTCCTTCCGGTTCGAGTCGTTGTCGAGGTACTCGAGCATGGCCGGGTCGCGCGCGATCCCGAGGAGGAGCGTGCGGAAGCTGCCCAGCGCGTGCCGGCGCAGGAGCTCGTGCTGGCCGATCATCTCGCGCGCGCGCTGCACGTCCTGCTGGGAGCTCGGGAAGGCGCCGTGCCAGAAGAGCGTCATGCGCTCGGCCAGCACGCCGGACCCGCCCCGGACCGTCAGCAGCCGCTCCACCCACCAGGCGAGGAAGGCCTCGAGCTCCGCGCGGTCCTCGCGGCGCAGCATGCGCAGCTCCAGGCGCCGCTCCTCGTCGGGGAGCTCGCGCAGCTCGCGGCGCTCCTGGTCGGAGGCGCTCGGCTGCGCCTGGAAGGCGGCCTCGGCGCCGCCCGCCAGGAGCTCCTCGACCAGCGCCACCTGGCCGAGCTCGACGCCGCGGCGGATCTCTTCCGGCGAGCCGCCGAAGCCGGCGCGGTTCAGCAGGTGCTCGACGGCCAGCGCGTCCCAGGACATGGGCGCCGCCGGCGCGGCGCCCGTGGGCTCACCCGGGGGGCCGGGCGCGTGCAGCGCGAGCAGGGCCAGGGTCGGGAGCAGGCTCATGGGGGTCGGCCGACGCGCCGTGCAGGCCCGTGCAGCCTCGACCGACCGGCGCGCGCGGCAGTTGCGATTCTCGCACCGCTCGGCGCTCCCTACCATGGTGCGCCCGGCCGGCGAGCGCGCGGCTCGGCGGCTCCCGGACATGGCCGCGAACCCCTCCCCGCCCGTCGACCTGCACGCCTGGGTCGAGGAGCTCGAGCGCGCGGGCGAGCTGGTGGTCGTCGAGGCCGAGGTCGATCCGGACCTCGAGGTGGCCGAGATCCATCGCCGCGTGATCGCGGCCGGCGGGCCGGCGCTCCTCTTCCGGCGCGTGCGCGGCT
>CADEGS010000365.1 GCA_902826945.1 uncultured bacterium
CGCCGGCCGCCACCTCCTTCCAGTGGAAGCAGTGCCGGCAGCGCAGGTTGCAGCGCCCGGTGACGAACAGCGTGAGGTGCAGCGGTGGCCCGGAGCGGACCCATCCGCGGTGCAGGAAGCGCAGGTAGCCGCGTGCGTTCACGAGGAGCGGCTCGAGCGCTCGCCCCGCGAGGGCCCGGAGCGCGACGGCGCGGGCGGGATTGTAGCTCCCGTCTCGCGCTCGGCGGCGCCGCGGCGGAAACGACGCGGGCGGCGCGCCCTCGTGGACGCGCCGCCCGCCGTGCGCTCGGATGCGCGCTGCAGGGCTAGAAGATCGTGAGCTCGAGGCCCTGCGAGGCGGCCCAGCCCTGCTCCAGCCCGTCGGCGCTGACGAACTGCCCGTAGACGCGCACGCCGGGCGCCAGGCCGGCGGGCACCGGGACGGCCACGACCGCGCGCCCCTCGGCGTCCGTGGTGCCGGTCGCGAAGAGCAGGTTCTCGCCGAACGCGTTCAGCGTGATCCAGTCGCCGACGACCAGCGGCGTCGCCAGCGGCGCGTCCCACAGCAGGATCGCGAAGGGCGTGCCGGCCGAGGCGTGCTCGCCCGCGAGGTAGAGCGTCGAGCCCGCGAAGGGCACGCTCAGCCCGCGCAAGGTCGGCGTGCCCGCCGCGCCGGCGGTCGCCTTCCCGTAGGCGCGCTCGAAGGGCGGGGCCTGCGGCAGCGTCTCGACGTCCTCCTCCTCGAGCGGCACGGTCAGGCTCGGCGACACGTCGCGGTAGAGCGAGTTGTAGCGCAACCAGGCCGAATGCCCGGTGTTCGAGTACTTGTCCCGCGAGCGGAAGCGGTACTTGACCTTGCCGACCAGGTTGCCGGGCAGCTCGCCGCGGAAGATCTGCCCCGCCGAGCTCTTGGCCTGGATGTCGGGCAGCGGCACGCCGTCCACCTCGACCAGGAGGTCGGTGTCGTTGTACCAGGTGATGTAGTACGGCGCGTTGTCGTACACGTGCACGCGCACCGGGATCGGCGCGGCGCGCGCCGCGCGCGGCGAGGAGACCTGCTCGACGTTCGGCAGGTAGGGCGCCGTGACGTCGTTGGCCGTCGTGTTGTTGCGCAGGAAGGTCTCGTCGTCGCCCTGGTCCTCGGCGATCAGCACGTCGTAGTCGCCGTCGTTGTCCGTGTCGCAGCAGTCCGCGTCGAGCGAGACGGCCGCGAACGAGGGCAACGAGACCAGCGAGTAGGAGCTGGAGCCGCCGTTGTTGCGGTACAGCTTGTCCTGGCCGGAGAAGTTCGCGATGTAGAGGTCGAGGTCGCCGTCGAGGTCGTAGTCGAAGAAGTCGCCCTCGTTGTCGTCGGCGTCGCCGCCCGGCAGCGTGAACTGGTTGGCGAACACGCCCGAGCCGTTGTTGCGCAGGGTGATGTCGTCGAAGGCGAACCCCGTGAACAGCCAGTTCAGGCCGTAGATGTCGAGGTCCCCGTCGCCGTCCATGTCCCCCATCTCCTGCTCGTAGTGGCCGAACGTGCCCTGCGTGTAGCCGGGGGGGTAGACGGCGCCCGTGACGTCGCGGAAGCCGAGGCCGTTGTCGGGCCGCTGCGGCGCCAGCGTGCTGCGCTCGAGCCGGTTGGCGAACATGCGCGGCGGCTCGTTGCGCGCGCCGTGCAGGATGTCGAGGTCGAAGTCGCCGTCGATGTCCCCCACGTCGATGTCGAGCGCGGTGGTCGCGATGTCGCAGTTCGTCCCGGTGGAGTTCGTGGTGTTCGCGGACTGCGTCCCGTCGCACCACAGCCCCGGGTTGCCGTTCGCGATCGTCGGGCCGCTGAGCTGGAAGCCCGACGGGTTGAACTCGCTGAAGTGCCCCTCGCCGTCGTTCAGGAACAGGCGCGTCGGCACGGAGCCGCCGAACGACCCGCCGTAGCTCGAGTGCACCAGGTCCAGGTCCCCGTCGTTGTCCAGGTCGCCGAAGTCGCAGTCGCACGACCAGTCGATGAAGCTGCTCGCGACGAGCTGGCTCGGGTGGATCGAGGAGCCGGCGCCCCCCAGCCCGATCCAGCGGCTGGCGGTCTCGTCGGCGTAGAAGCCGATCGAGCCGGCCTGCTGGCCGCCCAGGTTCGTCCACCAGCGGTTGCCCTGGTTCGAGATCTGCGAGGTGTTCGACGCGTAGATGTCGGGGTCGCCGTCGTCGTCGAAGTCGACGAACTCGATGTCGCGGCTGTCGTCCTGGAAGCTCGGCACCTGCGTGCCCGTGAGGTCGAGGAAGACCCCGAGCGTGCCGACCTGCGCCAGGCCCTGGTTGATCCACAGGCGGTTCTGGTCGTTGCCGTCGTCGCCCCCGTCTCCCAGCGCGGCGTCCCAGTCGCCGTCGAGGTCGACGTCGGCGAAGTCCACGTTCTCCGTGAAGGATCCGGTCGCCGGGATCTTCGCGTTGTCGATGACGAACTGCGCGCCGGGCACGCTGGCCAGGCTCGCGAGCGCCGCCAGCGGGAGCGAACGACCGAGCCTCGAGCGCGGGAGGACCATGCTGGATGCACCTTGGATGCGGAGGGAGAGGGGAGGGAACCGAGGGGGACGGGGTTCAGTGTAGCCGCCTCCCACGCCTCCGCCAGCGACCCCAGGCCGCCTGCCTTCGTAAAGGAGGTCGATGCGGGGCTAGCCCCGGCCCGCCGCGCGCTCGCACCACCAGCCGACGAGGAAGATCCCGCCGCCCAGGGCCAGGGCGATGCTCTCGTAGCGCATCGAGGCCAGCCCCTGCTCGTCCAGCCCGAGGCGGATCGAGAGCACGACCCCGGCCAGGACGATGACCATCCCCAGGCCCTCGAGGCCCTTCGCCAGGTACCACAGCCAGGGGGCGCGCACGAGGGGCCCCCTAGCGCGCCGCGCGCGTGCCGGCGCGCGCGAGGACGCGCTGCGCCGCGTCCGCCAGGCGCTCGGCGGTCAGGGTCGAGGTGTCGGCGTCCGAGCGGTACGAGCAGGCGTCGGGGGCCGTGCTCTGCACCTTCTCGCCCAGGCCCCAGAGCTCGATCTCCGCCGCGGAGGTGGGCGCGAAGAAGGCCACCACCGGGACGCGGCGCGCGATGGCCACGTGCAGCGCCAGGCTGTCGCTCGAGACGAGCA
>CADEGS010000366.1 GCA_902826945.1 uncultured bacterium
TCTGCGGCAGCCAGCGGCGCTTCTGCTCCTCGGTGCCGCCCAGGATGATCGGGAACGAGCCCAGCGCGTTCACCGCGAAGGCCACGCCGAAGCCCGAGTCGGCCTTGGCCAGCTCCTCGACCACCAGGCACAGGGCCAGGATGCCCGCGCCGTGGCCGCCGTACTCCTGCGGAATGAACGTGCGGAAGAGCCCCGCCTCGGCGACCGCGCGCGCCGCCTCCCAGTTGTACTCCTGCGCCTTGTCGTAGCGCGCCGCGGAGGGGCGCACGTGGCGGTCGGCGATCGCGCGCGCCTTGGCCTGCAGCTCGAGGGCGAGGGGGGAGAAGCGGATGTCGTGCGGCATGGTCCGGCGGGACGCGCGGCGCCCTTCTTCGGGAGAACGGTGGACGGGGTCGCAGTATAGCCCCCGGCCCGCGCCCCCGCCCCCCGCCGCGAGGCCTGCGCAGGCGTGCGTAGACGGGTCAGCGCGCGCGCAGCCAGGCGATCTGGCGCGGGCTCGCGGGCGCGAGCGGCGAGCCGTCGAAGTCGCCCGCCCAGCGCTCGAGCGCGAGCCCCGCCGCCCGCCCCAGCAGGGCGAGCTCGTCCGGCTCGTACAGGCGCACGTCCTCGCGCCAGCGGCGCGCGCCGGGCTCGCCGCGGCGCTCCAGGCGCACCTCCTTCGTCACGCGCCGCCCGCCCTCGGCCAGCGCGCGCCGCTCGTGCAGCAGGAAGCCGTCGCGCTCGCGCACCGACTCGGGCACCAGCCCCGCGCGCACGCGCGCGGGGTTCATCAGGTCGAGCACCGCCGGCGCGCCCGCGCGCAGCACGCGCCGCAGCTCGGCCAGCACGCGCGCGTTGCCCTCGTCGTCGAGGTAGCCGAACGAGGAGAAGAGCATGCAGGCGGCGGAGAAGCTCGCGGGCGCGAACGGCAGCGCGCGGAAGTCGCCGCGCGCCAGGCGCCCCTCGAGCGACGCGCCCGAGCGCGCCTCGCGGCCCAGCGCGCGCGCGTGCGCCAGGAGCTCGGCCGACAGGTCGAGCCCGTACGCGTCCAGCCCGAGCTCGCGCAGCGCCAGGGTGTGGCGCCCGAAGCCGCAGCCGAGGTCGAGCGCGCGCCCGGCCAGCCCCTGGCGCACGAGCGCCGCCGCCTCCGCGCGCGCCGACGCCAGGTCGCGGTGCGGGTAGACGGCCAGGTAGCCGCGGCCGAAGGCGGCCTCGTACCAGGGTCGCTCGCCCGCCACGAGAGCGCGCTCAGCCGCCCAGCACGATCTCCGCGTCGGTCGCCCCGACCTGGATCGGCATCGTCGCCAGGACGACGCCTTCCTTGCTCTCGACCATGCCGTCGGGGTCGAAGCGCGCCTCGAGCACGATCCCGCCGGGCGGGATCTTGCCCATGCGGCTCTCGGGACCGAGCTCGAAGTCGAGCCGCAGCCCGCCGTCCTCGGGGCTCGCCTCGGCGACCGCGTACTTGCGCGAGTAGCAGGGCATGCGCACGCCCTCGGGCTTCACGCTGAGCATCACGAACCCCTCGCGCTGCGCGGCGAGCTCGCCGCGCAGGCGCAGCGTGCCGGCGAAGCGCGCGTCGGCCGAGCCGTCGTCCGCCGGCGCGCCGTCCAGCGGCGGGTGGCCGGGCGGGAGCTGCGAGGCCGCCGGCGCGGGCGCGGGCGGCCTCTCCACGGGGACGGGCGCCGGCCCGCAGGCGGCCAGCGCGAGAAGAAGGAGGGAGGCTCCTGTGCGTGCCATGCGCGCATTGTGTCTGATGGGGGCCGCGCCGCGCCAGCGCGCGGCGGAACGAGGGCAACCGGCGCGCCCCGCGCGCGTCCGGTGGCCGGCCTCCCCCATGCAGTCGACGAGACCCGAGCTCCTCACCCGCTCCGAGAAGGAGTGGATCGAGGAGCAGACGCTCGCCCCCTGGGCGCAGCGGAGCGCGCTCTCGCAGGGCCGCCGCCACCCCGAGGAGGAGGACGACCTGCGCACGCCCTGGGAGCGCGACCGCGACCGCGTCGTGCACTCGGTCGCCTTCCGGCGCCTGATGTACAAGACGCAGGTCTTCGCCAACTGGGAGGGCGACCACAACCGCACGCGCCTCTCGCACAGCCTCGAGGTGGCGCAGGTCGCGCGCAGCGTCGGCAGCGCGCTGCGGCTGAACGAGCCCCTGTGCGAGGCGCTGGCGCTGGCGCACGACCTCGGCCACCCGCCCTTCGGGCACCGCGGCGAGCTGGCGCTCGACGCCGTGATGGCCGCGCACGGCGGCTTCCGCCACAACGCGCAGGTGCTGCGCGTGGTGGACCTGCTCGAGCGGCGCAGCCCGGAGTACCCCGGCCTGAACCTGACGCGCGAGCTGCGCGAGTCGCTGCTCAAGCACGAGAAGGGCGAGGACTGGCCGTCCGAGTTCCGCCCGCGCCCGCGCCACCCCTGCCTCGAGGCGCAGGTCGTGGACCTGGCCGACTCGACCGCCTACGACGTGCACGACGTCGAGGACGGCCTGCGCGCGGGGATCTTCGCCGAGCAGGACCTCGAGCGCGAGGTGGCGCTGTGGCGCGGCGCGCGCGAGGCGGTGGACCTGCGCCACCCGGGCTTCCTCCAGGCGACGCAGGACGCGCGCCTGCGCGTCAAGCGCATCACGAACGAGCTGATCAAGATCTGCATCAACGACCTGATCGACGCCACGGCCCGGCGCCTGCGGCGCGAGCACCCCGCCTCGCCCGCCGCCGTGCGCGCCCACGAGCGCATGCTCGTCGGCCACAGCCGCGCGCTGAAGAAGGAGGTCGGCGAGCTGCAGCGCTTCCTCTCGCGGCGCTTCTACCGCCACCCGCGGCTGCTCGAGCTCTCCGACCACGCCGCGCGCGTGCTGGCGGGGCTCTTCGAGGCGCTGGCGCGCGACCCCGCGCAGATGGCGCCCTGGTACCAGCGCTGGGCCGAGCGCGTCGGCCGCGAGCGCGCCGTGTGCGACTACGTCGCCGGCATGACCGACCGCTTCGCCGAGAGCGAGTACGAGCGGCTGGTCCGCTGAGGGACGAGCCTCGGGGATCCTCGCGTCTCGCGAGGATCCCCGAGGCTCGTCCCTCAGCCCGCGGCCGCATGGCCGCGGCCGGC
>CADEGS010000367.1 GCA_902826945.1 uncultured bacterium
GGTTGACGCGCTGGTCGGCGCCCAGGTCGATGTAGGCGTAGGGCGTGCTCGGCGACACGTCGATGATCTCGCCGTCGGGCAGCTCGCTGAAAGGCGCCACCGTCAGCCGCGTCTGGTCGGCCAGCGTGCGGATGCGCGTGTCCTTCTCGCGCAGCGTGCGGACGTGCTCGCGCGCCTGGCCCTCGGCCTGCGCCACGGTCTCGCGCAGCGACGCGTCGCGCTCGGAGAGCTGGTCCTGCGCCGCCGCCAGCCGCCGCTCGAGATCGGTCTCGCGCTCGGCCAGGCGCTGCTCGAGGTCGGCGTACTGCTGGCCCTTCTCGGCGATCAGCTTGTCCTTGTCCTCGCGGATCTGGAGCGTGGCCTGGTTCGCCGCGCGCAGCTCGCTCTCGAGCGTCGAGACGCGCGTGTTCAGCTCGCCGATCGTCCCGGCCTGCTTCTCGTACGCCGCGCGCAGCTTGGGCAGGATGCGCTCGAAGTCGGTCTCGGTCGCGCTGACGTCGGGATAGCTCGCGCGCAGGTCGGCCATGGCGGCCTTCACCTGGGCGACGTCGCTGCTCGGGTCGGCCGACTCGCGGTTGAACCAGCCCAGGACCTGGGAGACGTTGCGCCGCTCCTCGGCCCACTTGCTGGCCTGCTCCTGGGCGGCCTTCTCGCCCTCGCGCGCGAGGCGGGCGGTCTCCTCCGCCTTGGACAGGTCGCTCTGCGAGATGAAGGCGAAGACCAGGGCGGCGAGGAACAGGACCCCGACCGTGATCATCCAGACGGCACTGATCCGCGCCGCACCGCGGGAGGAACCCATCATCCTTGTTCTCCGGAGCATCGGGGACCGCGGACGCCGAGAGCCGGGCCGGAGCAGGGATCCGGAAGCCGGAGGGCCGCTCCCGGGGATCCGGGACGGCCCGTGGCGACGCCGCGCGCGGGGTGGTGATACCCGACGGGGATCGAAATCCGCAAGATCGCGAGGTGAAATCGAGGCCTTCGGGGGACGGCGCCCGCGCTTGACCCGGCCGCACGCCTCCGTAGCCTTCGAGGGCCGCTCCGCCGGGCCGGCACGGCGCCGGCAGGCTCCTCCTACCCGACCGCCCGGCGGCGGTTTCCACTCCGCGCGCCGCCGCGCGCTCCCCCATGCCCGCCGAGCGCGCGAGCCACGCCCCCGAGCCCCCTCCCCGGACGCTCGTCCTCGGCGTCGTCGGAGGCGTCGCCTCCGGCAAGTCGGAGGTCGCGCGGCGCCTGGCGGGGCCGGACGGGCTCGTGCTCTCCGCGGACGCCATCGCGCACGAGGTGCTGGCCTCGCCGGCGCTGCGCCCGCTCCTGCTCGAGCGCTTCGGCCCGCGCGCGCTCGGCGCGGACGGCCTCCCCGACCGCGCCTTCCTGGCCGCACGCGCCTTCGGCCCGGGAGGCGCGGCCGATCGCCGCGCCCTCGAAGGCTGGACCCATCCGCGCGTTCGTGCCAGGATCTTGGAGCGTCTGGAGCAGGCCCGGGCGGAGCGCGTGCCCCGCGTGGTGCTCGACGTCCCCCTCCTGCTCGAGAACGACGCCGAGCACGGCTTCGCCCGTGCCTGCGACGCTCTGGTGTTCGTCGAGACCGACGAGGACGAGCGCGTGCGCCGGGCGCGGGCCCAGCGCGGCTGGGACGAGGGCGAGCTCCTCCGCCGCGAGGCCGTGCAGCTCCCCCTGGCCGAGAAGAAGCGACGCGCGTCCTTCCACATCGCGAACCGAGAGGGTCTGGACACGCTCGACCGCGAGGTCGCGCGCGTCCTGCGCGCGCTCGAGGCGCGACGAGCCCCGTGACACCACCAAGAAGCCCGGAGAGACATGGCGAAGAAGCGCAACTGGCAACGCAAGAAGAAGTTCCGTCACCCGGGCGGCGGCGGGGGCGGCGGCGGCGGCGGGCCGACGGTGGCGCTGCTCGACGAGCCGCGCGTGCAGGTCGAGGCGCTGCCGGCCGACCTGAGCGCCGAGGAGCTGGCCGCGCTCGACGAGAGCCTGCCGCCCTCCTCGCGCAAGACGAAGGCCAAGGCGACCAGCTACGACGAGCTGGTCTCCAATCCGCTGGGCGACCTGCACGAGATCGCGAAGAAGGAAAAGGTCGACGTCTCCGCGCTGCGCCGGCGGCGCGACGTCGTCTGGAGCATCGTCAGCGAGCGCCTGGTCAAGCACGTGCCGGTCGAGGTCTCCGGCTGCCTCGAGGTGACGGCCGAGGGCCACGCCTTCCTGCGCGCCGCCCGCAACGCCTACCTGGCGAACGAGGAGGACCCGTTCGTGCCGCCCTCGCTGGTGCAGCGCTTCGGCCTGCGCACCGGCATGACCGTCGAGGGCAAGCTGCGCGCGCCGCGCGAGGGCGAGCGCTACTTCGCGCTGCGCGAGGTCGAGCGCGTGGACGGCGGAGACCCCGACCTCGTGCTCGGCCGCACGCCGTTCAAGGAGCTGACGCCGCTCTACCCCGACCAGCGCCTGCTGCTCGAGGGCACGCCCGAGAACCCGCTCGAGATGCGCATCGCCGACCTGATCACGCCCATCGGGCGCGGCCAGCGCGGCCTGATCGTCGCGCCGCCGCGCACGGGCAAGACCGTGCTCCTGCACCAGATCGCCTCGTCGATCGTGCACAACGCGCCCGACGTGCACCTGATCATCCTCCTGATCGACGAGCGCCCCGAGGAGGTCACCGACTTCGAGCGCTCGATCCCCGAGGGCAAGCGCGAGGTCGTCAGCTCGACCTTCGACGAGTCCTCCGTGCGCCACCTGAAGGTCGCCCACATGGTGATCGAGAAGGCGCGCAACATGGTCGAGGCGGGCCGCGACGTCGTGATCCTGCTCGACTCGATCACGCGCCTGGCGCGCTCCTCGAACAACGAGGCGCCCTCGAACGGCAAGCTGCTCTCGGGCGGCATCGAGGCCACCGCGCTGCAGTTCCCCAAGCGCTTCTTCGGCTCGGCGCGCAACGTCGAGAACGGCGGCTCGCTGACGATCCTCGGCACCGCGCTGGTCGAGACCGGCTCGAAGATGGACGAGGTGATCTTCGAGGAGTTCAAGGGCACCGGCAACATGGAGCTCGTGCTCGACCG
>CADEGS010000368.1 GCA_902826945.1 uncultured bacterium
CGCCGCGACGCTGGCGCAGCGGCTCGCGCCCGCGCCGCTCGGCCGCGCGGCCGTGCGCGCCGCGCACGCGCCGTCGACGGGGCTCGCGCTGGCCGCGCTCCTGGCGCTGCTCGGGCTCGCGCCCGTGCAGGCCGCGCTCGGGCCGCGCGGCGCGGCCGTGCTCGCCGCCGTCGCGGGCGACACGCTGAACCGGCGCGACGCGGACCGCCGCGTCGCCGGCTACTACGACCGCCTGATCGACCGCGAGGGCTTCGGCGGGCGCGCGGCGGAAGAGCGCGGGCCCGATCCCGACGACCCCGCGGTCTTCAGCGCCTCGCCGCTCGCCGCCGCGGCCGAGGGCCCGCTGCGCTACGAGCTCGCCGCCTCCGCCGAGGAGACCTTCCAGGACGCGGTCGTCACGACCAACCGCTGGGGCATGCGCGACCGCGAGTACGCGCTCGAGAAGCCGGCCGGGACGCTGCGCGTCGCCGTGCTCGGCGCCTGCTACGAGATGGGCGGCGGCGTCGCCGACGATCAGGTCTGGGAGGCGCAGGCCGAGCGCCGCCTGAACGGCGCGCTGGCCGAGCGCCTGGGCCGCCCGTGCGAGATCCTGAACTTCTCCGTGCCGGGCTACGACCTCCTGCAGCTCGTGACGCTCTTGCGCGAGAAGGTGCCGCCGTTCGGGCCCGACCTGGTGCTGGTCTCGAACCACGTGCGCTCGAGCGTGGACTTCGTGCTGCGGCGCAACGACGACCCCTCGGCCTGGCCGGCCGGCCTGCAGGAGATGATCGAGCGCACGCGCGAGCGCCGCGACGTCGACTGGGAGGCGGAGCTCGAGGGCTGGGCCTTCGCACAGATCGCCGCCGCCGGCGAGGCGATGGGCGCGCGCGCGGGGCTCCTGAGCGTGCCGCCGCTCGAGACGCTGCTCGGCCTGGTCACGCCCGAGCTGCGCGAGCGCATCGCGGGGCAGCTCGCGCGCGCCCGCGCGCAGGGCATGCTCGTGCTCGACCTCAGCGGCGCGTTCGACGGCCGCACGTTCGAGGAGGTGGCGCTCTCCGGGCAGCAGCGCTCGCCGAATGCGCTCGGCCACGGCCTGCTCGCGCAGCGCTTCTGCGAGGCGCTGCTCGCGCTCCCCGGCGTGGCGGAAGGGCGCTAGCGCTCGCGCCGCGTCGCGGCCGCGCCCGAGCGCCGCCCGCACGCCTCAGAGCCCCGCGCCGACGAGCACCACGCTCGTCCCCGCCCCGAGCCAGACCGCCGCGCCCGCGCCGAGGAACACCGCTTGGGCGTACAGGGTCAGGCCCCCGACCGCGGCCCCGACGTCGGGCACCGGGAACGCGAGGCTCGCGCTGCCGCTCGCCGGCAGCGCCGGCAGCACGAGCACGTCGTCCTGCGGCAGCCCGACCAGCAGGGAGCCGTTCAGGAGCGGCTGCGGATCGTGCAGCGTGGAGACGAGCAGCGCCGGGATCTCGCCCGCCACGCCCGCGAGCTCGAAGGCGAGCGTCGCGCCGGCGCGCACGGGCGCGCCCGCGCTGGCGTGGCGCGCGACGCCCGGCAGCGCGACGATCGCGCCGCTGCCGACGACCGCGGGGCCCGCGGGGCCGCTCTGGCCCGGGCAGAAGGGCTCCAGGCTGCGCGCGCCGCCGACCGCGGTCGAGTCCTGGGAGCGCACGACGCTCGCCGCGTCGACGAACTCGACGCCCGCGCCGCCCTGCGCGTGGCTCGCGGTGCACAGCGGGCCGGAGGCGAGGCCGCCCCCGCCGCCCTGCAGCGTGCAGCCCGCGAGCGTGACGATGCTGGCGCTCGCGAGCTTCAAGCCCGCCGCGCCGCGCAGAGCCGGCGATCCGAAGCCCTGCTGGCGTCCGTCGCCGCCCTGGATCTGGCAGTCGATGGCCTGGACCGTGGAGGCGCTGGCAGAGAGCCCCGGCCCGGAGTCCTGGGCCAGGGCCATCGTGTTCCCGAGCAGCTCGCCGCGCAGCGCGCAGCGCACGAAGGTGACGCGCGCCGAGCTCGTCACCTTCGCGCCGGCATTGCCGCCGGCGGAGCAAGAAGCGCTCAGCCCGTAGGTCTCCACCTCCTCGAACCACACCGGGCCCGCGCAGCTCTGGACCGCGATGCCGAAGTACGAGCGCAGCCCGCGCACGAGCACGCTCTGGCCGGCGCCGAGGTTCGCCACCGCGATCGCGGCGTTGCCGGCGGTCCCCGGCGTGGTGACGAAGACCAGCGGGCCGTCCGCGAGCACCGAGAGCGACTTCGCGCTGATCGTGAACTTGTCGTAGACGCCCGTCCGCACGAGCACCGTGTCGCCCGGCTGGGCGGCGTCGATCGCGGCCTGGATCGTGGTGAAGGGCCCTGCCGCCTGGTCCACGACCACGACCCCCGCGCGCGCGGGCGCGGCGAGGAAGAGCAGGGCGAGGAGGGTCGGGCAGAGGCTCGCGCGGGCTTCCATTCGCTTCTCCGGCGCCTTTGCGGCGCGTCGCGGACGCGGTCGATCCTACCCCCGCCCGGCCGGGCGCGCGTCGGAGCGGGCCGAGGCGAGCCAGCCGGCGGGGAGCGCGCGGCCAGGCCGCGCGCCGGGCAGACGGACGGGCGCGGCGAAGCGGTCCGGGCTCCTGGGCATTTTCCGGCTCGCGAGCTGCTTCCGGCTCTGGGCTCGTGCCTCGGGGGCGACAGAGGTCCGGCTGGCGAACCGAAGCGCGCGCTCCGTCAGGGGCTCGTGCGCAGCCTGCGCAGGAACAGCAGCAGCCCGAGCCCGAGCGCGAGCAGCAGCAGGCGCAGCGGCGCCGATCCCGCCAGCGCGATCGAGAGCGCGAAGCAGGCCACCACGAGCGCGTAGGCGCGCCGCTTGGCCGCGCGCGGGATGCTGCGCTCGCGCCGCCACTGCTCGAGGAACGGGCCGAGACGCGGGTGCGCCATCAGCCGCGCGTGCAGCCGGGGCGAGCTGCGCGCGAAGCAGGCCCCCGCCAGGAGCAGGAACGGCGTCGTCGGCAGGAGCGGCAGGAAGACCCCCGCCAGCCCCAGGGCCATCGCGAGCCAGCCCGCCACGAGCAGCGCGATCCGCATCGCTACCCTGTAC
>CADEGS010000369.1 GCA_902826945.1 uncultured bacterium
GGCGGCACGCGCGACCAGACCTCGTAGGCGTACACCGTCGGCGTGCGCCCGCTCGCGCGCAGCGCGCGCGCGAGCAGGTGGTTCGCGTAGCGGTGGTCGCCGTGCGCGTCCTCGTGGTAGGGGACGAAGACCGCGTCGGGCTCGACCTGCGCGAGCAGCCCGGCCACGCGCGCGACGAGCGCCGGCTCGTGCTCCGGCGCGGCGAACGCGCGCTCGCTCCAGCCGACGAGCAAGGGCTCGGCGAGCCCCAGCCGCGCCGACACCGCGCGCGCCTCGGCGGCGCGCGTCGCCGCCATCGCATCCTCTTGCGCGGGGTCCGCCGCCGCCGCGCGGCCGTCGGTCAGGTAGGCGAGCCGCACCGCCACGCCGCGCGCCGCGAGCTTCACCAGCGTCCCCCCGCACCCGATCACCTCGTCGTCGGCGTGCGGCGCCAGCACGAGCGCGCGCGTCGCCGGCGGCACGTCCACCGTGCTCCGATGGACGTAGTGCCGCAGCCAGAGCTGCTGCGCGCTCGCCAGCGCCAGCGCGGCGGCGGTGCGGGGGTCGCGTGCGGCGTCCTGGTCCACGGCGGCGCTCCTCGGCCTCAGCCGCCCACCCCGAACAGGACGTCCCCGTCGCCGGCCGTCAGGTACCAGTCGGCCAGGCGCTCCGGCGCGCGGGGGACGTGCAGGACGTAGCGGCGGCCGTGGCCGACGACGCGCTGGAAGCCGGCGCGCTCGAGCGCGCGGCGCGCGGCGGGATCGCGGTGCAGGGCGTAGAGCTCGCTCCAGCCCTGCGCGCGCGCGTGCACGGTCGCCTCGGCCGCGAGCGCGTCGAGCGCCGCCTCGTCGTCGTCGGGCACGCACAGCTCGCACAGGTACCCGCGCCCGAGCGCCTCGTCGGGGAGCAGCGCCGCGAAGCCCGCCAGCGTGCCCGTCGCCCGGCTGGCCGCGATCACGCGCGCGCGCGCGAACGGGTACGCGCCGTAGCGCCAGGCGAGGTAGCGTGCGTCGCGCCAGACGGCGATCCCGCGCCGCGCGGCCAGGCGCACGGCGAGCGCGTCGAAGCGCGCGTCGAAGGCCTCGACCTCCTCCAGGCGGATCCCGACGCCGCCGCGCGGCGTCGTCGCGGCCGCGGCCGCGGAGAGCACGAGCAGGCTCGCGTCCGCCTCGCCGTCGAGCACCGCCGCGCCGCAGTAGCGCATCAGCTCGGCCGCGGCGGGCGTGGGCGAGGTCACGAAGAAGAGCTCGCGCCCCGGCGTCGTCACGAAGCGCCGCGTGAGCTGCAGGCCGAGGCCCAGCCGGCGGCTCCCCGGGTCCACGCAGAAGTCCACGCCGCACAGCGCGGGGCGCTGGACGCCGTCGAGCCCGAGCGCGCACGGCAGGATGCCGTAGTGCCCGACGAGCGCACCCGCGTGCTCCGCCACCCAGCCGTCCGGGACGGCCGGGTCGCGGAAGGGGTTCGCCGCCAGCCAGCGCGCGCGCTCCCGCTCGCGCGCCTCGTCCAGCCCCTCGAACGAGCGCAGGCGCAGCGCGAGCACCGCCTCCTCGTCCGCGGGCGCGAACGGCCGGATCGCGAGCGTCATCGCGCGGCCTCCCGCCGCAGCGCCGCCTGCGCGCGCCCTCGCGCGAGGCTCACGGGGCCTCGCCCTCCGGCCCCTGCGCGCTCGCCGCGTCGGGCCCGCGCAGCTTCTTGAAGCGCGCGCCGTGCTGCGGCGCGTCCACGACCGTGACGCGCGCGGGCACCTTGAACGACTCGAGGCGCGCGCGGCAGTGCAGCTTGACGCGCGCGGCGAAGGCCGAGCGCTCCTCGCCGGCGAGCGGCGCGCGCGGCGTCACGCGCGCGCACACGATCTGGCCCAGGATGCGGTTCGGCTCGCCGAAGCAGGTGACCTCGAGCACGTCGTCGAGCTCCTGGATCACGCTCTCGACCTCGGCCGGCCAGACCTTCTCGCCGCCGACGTTCACGATCTCGCTCGCGCGCCCGAGGATGCGCAGGTACTCGCCGTCCTGCAGGACGCGGTCGCCCGTGACGAGCCAGCCGTCGGCCGTGAAGGGGCTGGGCGCGTTCAGGTAGCCGAGCATCGCCGAGCGCGCGCGCACGTGCAGCACGCCGTCGACCACGCGCGTCTCGAAGCCCTCGCCGCCGACCTTGACCCACAAGGAGTCGGAGCTCCTCGACTTCGAGCGCAGGATGCCGACCTCCGACAGCCCGTAGGTCTGCAGCAGGCGCACGTCGGGCAGGAGCTCGTGGAAGCGGCGCAGCGTGCTCTCGAGCATCGGCTCGGTGCCGTAGGTCACGAGCTCGAGGCTCGCGAGGTCGCGCCCGGCGAGCGCGCCCGAGAGCAGC
The DNA here is from genome assembly GCA_902826945.1 of uncultured bacterium. Next base: position 2,329 of record CADEGS010000369.1, read on the forward strand.
ACCAGGTTCAGGAAGGTCGGCGAGGTCGGCAGCAGCTCGACCCTGTGCCGCTCGATCGCCGCCAGCACCGCCTCGGGCCGGCGGTCGTCGACGGTCACGAGCGTGCCGCAGTTCGAGAGCGTGTAGAGCAGCGTGTTGACGCCGCCGATGTGGTCGTAGAGCAGGAACGAGAGCGTGCGCCAGGCGCGCCGGCGCTCCTCGAACTTCTCGAGCAGGCGCGCGAGGTCGTGCAGCGCGGCCTTGCTCTCGCCGGTCGAGCCCGACGAGAAGAGCACCAGGCCCGGATGCGCGCGCGCGCGCAGCTCGGCGTACAGCGGGTGCTCGGCGCGCCCGGGCAGGCGCTCGAGCCGCACCGCGTCGTCCGCGCCGACCTCGATCGAGCGCTGCGCCTGCGCGGTGGCGAGGAAGCCCGGGCGCTTGGCCGCGACCGAGCTCGTGAGCGGCACGACGACCGCGCCCGCCCCGGCCAGCGCCAGGAAGAGCGCGATCGCGTTCGGCGAGAAGTCCGCCTCGAGCGCGACGACCTCGCCCGGCGCGAGCCCCTCGGCCGCGAGGCGCGCGCTCCAGTGCGCGACGCGCTCGACCAGCCAGGCGTACGAGAACGAGCGCTCGCGCCACACGAGCGCCTCCGCCGCCCCCGCCGCGCGCATGCGCTCGAGCAGGAAATCGACGTGCATCACGGCCCCCCGAGGTAGAGCACCTGGCC
>CADEGS010000370.1 GCA_902826945.1 uncultured bacterium
GAGCCTGCACCGTCCGCACGCATTCAACGGCATGCGCGTGCGCCGCCTGTGGGCCTATCTCTGCCGCGGCAAGCGCTCGAAGGCGCGCCTCCGCAAGACGCTCGGGCCCGAGCTCGCCAAGGACCTCGACGCGGCCTACCGCAACGCCTACCTCTGCGTGGCGCTCGAGGCGGACGCGATCGAGACCAGCCTGCGCATCCACGTGGACGCCTGGTACGACTCGCAGAACCTCTCCAAGCGGCTGGCGGCCGAGGGGCTGGACCCCTGGCTCGCGCTCCTCAACGGACTCGACGGCTACTTCCTGCGCCTCGACGACTGGAAGGGCGAGTGGCGCTGTGGCGCGCTCGACCGCACCAAGCTCGAGGAATTCCTGAAGTTCTGGAAGCCCGGTGAGCACGCCTTGCGCGTCGAGCGCCGCTTCCCCGCGCCCCCCGGTGGGCGCGCGCACGCCTTCGACGCGGCCGTGCCCGAGGCGCTGGTGGGGGAGCTCTGCCGACTCGTGCCGCTGTACCGCTTCACGGCCTGGTCGGACGAGAGCGACTTCCTGTTCGCGGGGCGCTGAGACCCGCGGCGATGCCGACCCGGTGGTTCGCTTGATAGGATCCGCGCTCTCCCGACTCGCCCAGTCGCCCAGTCGAGCCGGCGGGCGGGCGTGACCATGAACGCAGAGCGGCGCGCGATCGTCATCGGCGGAGGGGTCTCGGGACTCTCGTGCGCCCACCGCCTGCTCGACGCGGGCTACGGGGTCGAGCTCTGGTCCCGGGACGAGCCGCTCGCCACGACCTCCTCCGTGGCGGCGGCGCTCTGGTACCCCTACCACGTGGGTCCGGCCGAGCGCACCGGCGACTGGGCGCTCGCGAGCTTGCGCGTCTTCGAGCGACTCGCGCGCGAGCCCGCGAGCGGCATCCGCATGGTGCCCGGGGTCGAGCTCTTCGCCGGAGCGGTCGAACCGCCCGGCTGGCGCAGCCGGCTCGAGGGGCTGGCCGCGGCGGACGACGTCCCGGCCGGCTACGGAGGTGGGTACAGCGTCCGCGTCCCGGTGATCGAGATGCCGATCTACCTGCCGTGGCTCGCGTCGCGCGTCGCAGGGCTCGGAGGGCGCCTCGAGCGGCGCGAGGCGCGCTCGCTCGACGAGGCGCTGGACGAGGCTCCGCTGGTGGTCAACTGCGCCGGGCTTGGGGCGCGCGAGCTGGTCCCCGACGCGACCCTCGTTCCGATCCGGGGCCAGATCGTGCGGGTCACGGGGGCCGGGGTGGAGCGCTTCGTCCTCGACGAGCACCACGCCGGCGGCGTGACCTACGTCGTGCCGCGCTCGGGGGACTGCGTGCTCGGCGGCACGGCCGAGGAGGGCGTCGAGTCGCTCGCGCCCGACCCGGACCAGGCGGCCGCGATCCTCGCCCGGTGCCGCGCGTTGGTGCCCGGCTTGGCCGCGGCGCGGGTCGTCGAGACCCGCGTCGGTCTGCGCCCGGGGCGGGCCGAGGTGCGGCTCGAGCTCGAGGAGCGCGGGGGCGGGCGCGCGGTGGTCCACGACTACGGCCACGGGGGGGCGGGGGTGACGCTCTCCTGGGGCTGCGCGGACGAGGTGCTGGGGCTGGTCCGGGCGCGGGAGCGCACCGGGCGCTGACCGCGGCCGAGGCGGGGCCGGTCCGCGCGGGGTTTCGTCCCGCTGGCCCCAGGAAAGGCGGCGCTTCCCTGGTAGGCTCCGCACGCCATGACATCGGTGTTCGTGATGCGGGAGTCGCAGGCCGGCGAGACGCGCGTCGCCGCCTCGCCGGATTCGACCAAACGGCTCGTCAAGGCCAAGCTCGCGGTGACCGTCGAGGCCGGCGCGGGGGCCGCGGCCGGCTTCCCCGATCGCGCCTACGAGGCGGAGGGCGCGCGCACCGGCACGGCCGAGGAGCTCGGGACCGCCGACCTGGTGCTCAAGGTGGGCGTTCCCACGCCGGACGAGGTGGGGCGAATGAAGCCGGGCGCAGTGCTCGTCTCGTTCCTGCTGCCCGCGGCCAACGAGCACGTGGTGCGCGCGCTCTGCGAGCGCCGAATCAGCGCGCTCGCGATGGACCTCGTGCCGCGGATCACGCGCGCGCAGGCGATGGACGCCCTGTCGTCCCAAGCGACCGTCGCTGGCTACAAGGCCGTGCTGGTCGGCGCGGCCGAGATGCCGGTGATGTGCCCCCTGCTCATGACCGCCGCCGGAACCGTTCCGCCCGCCAAGGCCGTCGTGTTCGGCGCGGGCGTCGCGGGCCTGCAGGCGATCGCCACGGCCAAGCGCCTGGGCTGCAAGGTCGAGGCGACCGACGTTCGTCTCGCGGCGAAGGAACAGGTCGAGAGCCTGGGTGCGAAGTTCATCGACGTGCCCGGGATGGAGGACCTCGAGGACGAGCGTGGCTACGCGAAGGAGGCCAGCGAGGAGTTCCTCCGCCGCCAGCGCGAGGAGGTCGCGAAGCGCGTGGCCGAGGCCGACCTCGTGATCACGACCGCGCAGATCCCGGGGCGCCCGGCGCCCCGGCTGATCGGCGAGGACATGCTGCGCTCGATGCACGCCGGAGCGGTGGTGGTCGACCTGGCGGTCGAAAGCGGCGGCAACTGCGCGCACTCGCGGCCGGGCGAGGTGGTCGACTTCCAGGGCGTCAAGATCGTAGGGGCGGCCAACCTGCCGGCCAGCGTGCCGCAGCACGCCTCCGAGCTCTACGCGCGCAACGTGCTGAACCTGGTGCAGCTGTTCGTGTCCAAGGAAAAGGACAAGCAGGGCGAGCTGATGACCGATTTCGCCGACGAGGTCGTGGCCGGTTGTCTGCTGACGCGCGACGGCCAGGTCGTTCACGAGCGCTTCAAGCCGCAGGCCAGTCCATCGGCCGAACCGGCTCGATCCGGGAAGGAAGGCGCGTGATGGTGCTCGCCGTTTTTCAGACGGGCCTCGGCGGCAGCGGCTCCTTGCCGTTCCTCGTGGCCGGCACCTGGATCCTGTTCCTCGCGATCTTCGTGGGCTTTGAGGTCATCACGAAGATACCGCCCACTCTTC
>CADEGS010000371.1 GCA_902826945.1 uncultured bacterium
ACGACTTCGCGCGCCTGATGAGCGGCGCGCGCGAGGTGCGCTGCAGCGAGTTCGGCGACGCGCTGATCGCGCACATGTAGCGGCGCGCGGTCGGACGGGGGCGGGCGAAGGAGCGCTCGCGCCCCGTCTCGCTGCCGGGAAGCCGAGCGTTCCGGCGCGCGCCGCGCCGGCGGGGGCGCGATCCGCAGGCGATCGCGCGAACCGGATCGGGCCCCCGCTGCGTCGCCAGGGGGAGCGCTCTTCCCGCGCCACCCCTCCCCATGACCTCGCTTGCCACGCCCCCCGCCGCTCTCGCCCTCCTCGCCCTCCTCCAGCTCGCGCCCACGGCGCAGGGTCCCGGGGCTCCCGACTGGGGCCGCGTCCTGCAGGTGAACGACCAGCCCGGCGCGGCGACCTTCCACTCGATCCAGGACGCGATCGACGCGGCGCAGGACGGCGACCTGGTGGTCGTCAGCTCCGGGCGCTATACGAGCTTCACGATCGACGGCAAGTCGATCGCCGTCGTGGTCGAGCCCGGCGCCAGCCTGTTCCTCGATCACCAGCCGGTGTGGCGCGTGCGCAACCTGCCGGCCGGCGGGTCGGTGCTCGTGCGCGGCCTGCGCGACGACCCGGTGAGCGGCTTCGGGTGGCGCGGCGAGCTGCTGGACGACGCCGGCAGCGTGTGGATCGAGGACTGCCTCATGAGGCTCGAGTCGTCGATGGCCGGGCTCGCGATCACCCGCTGCGCAGAGGTCGCGCTGGAGCGCGTCCTGGTGCCGGCCGGGAACAGCTACGTCACGCTCCCCGGGATCCTCGTCGTCGAGAGCTCGGTCCGCCTCCACGACAGCGTCCTGCGCGGGTCGACGGGGATCTCCGATTTCTTCGCGCAGGCGTCACCGTCGGGCGCCGGACTGCGCCTGCGCGGGGGAGCGCAGGTGTTCGCGTCGGGCTGCTCGCTCGTAGGCGGCGACGGTGCCCCCCAGCACTGCCTCTTCGGTGCCACGACCCCCGACGGCGGGCCCGGCGCAGTGATCGAGGACACCTCGGCCCTGACGGTCGTCGGCTCCGACCTGATCGGCGGCGCCGCCGGCCCCCCCGGTGGCGGCTGCGCGCCCGCGCAGGCGGGCCCGCCGCTGGTCGTCTCCGCGGCGGGGACGTTCCACCGGCTGCACGGCGTGCGCCGCGCGACCGCGGCGCTGCCGGCCGTCGTGCGCGAGGGGGGGAGCCTGCACCTCTCGCTCGCCGGCGTTCCCGGCGAGATCCCGTGGATCGCCACCTCCGCCCGCGCGGGAGCGAGCCTCCGGCCCGACTGGAACGGCTGGCTGCTGCTCGGTCCCCCGCTCGATCCGGAGCCGCGCGCGCTGCCGCCGCTGCCCGGCTCCGGCACGGCGGAGCAGGCGATCGCGCTGGGCGAGCTGCCCGGCGGGCGCGCGGGCCGCCGCCTGCACGTGCAGAGCGTCTTCGTCGATCCTGCCAGCGGGCAGAGCGCGATCGGCAGCGCCTCGGCCGCGGCCTGGGTGGACCGCTCGTTGCGCCCCTTCGTCGACGACTGCAACGCCAACGGCCAGGACGACGCGCTCGACCTCGCCCTCGGGCTCGAGGAGGACTGCAACGGCAACGGCCTGCCCGACGCGTGCGAGCTCCTGCTCGGGCTTGCCGAGGACTGCAACGCGAACGGCGTGCTCGACCCGTGCGAGGCCGACCGGCTGGACTTCACGACCCTGCGCGCGACGAACGGAGCGCCCTTCGGCGCCCTGGCGCTCGAGGGGCCGACGCTCGCCTGCGGCGCACCCTCGGACGCGTACTCCCCGAACCTGGTCCCCGGCGCGGGCGCTGTCTACCTGTTCGAGCGCGACGCCGACGGCCCCTGGCCGGCGACGGAGACGCTGCGGCTCCTCTCACCGCACGTGAGCTTCGGCTACGCCTTCGGCACCGCGCTCGCGCTCGACGGCGGCACGCTCGTCGTCGGCGAGCCCTTCGCGAACGTCGTGCCGATCTTCAGGGGCACCGGCGCCGTGCACGTCTTCCAGCGCGAGGGAGCCGGCTGGACGCACTCGGCCTCGCTCTACCCCGACGACGTCGGGGCCGACGTGTCCGACGAGTTCGGCCGCATGGTCGCGCTCGACGGCGACGCGCTGGCCGTCGTCTCCCGCAAGCGCAGCGTCGTGCACCTCTACCGCCGCGCCCCGGACGGGAGCTGGCTCTTCGAGCAGCGGTTCTCGGGCGCGCCCGGCTCCTCCGCGGACCGAGTCAAGGACGTCGCGCTGCAGCAGGACGAGCTCTTCACGGCCGTCTCCGCGGGCCAGTCGTCCTCCGTCCTCGTGCACCGCCGCCAGCCGGACGGATCGTGGACGCTCGTCCAGACGATCGCGTTGCAGGGCCAGGGCTCGCCGCTCCAGGCTGGCGCGCTCTCGATCGAGGGCCAGCGCCTGGCGGTCGGCCAACCCTTCGACGGTCGCGCGTATCCGGGCGCCGGCAGCGTGGCCCTCTTCGAGCGCGGTCCTTCGGGCTGGGAGCACGTCACCACGCTCTATCCGATCGACCCGCCGGCGGCCGGCAACCTCGGGAGGGACGTCGCGCTCGACGGCGGGAGCCTGGCGGTGCTGGGCAACGAGGGCCAAACGACCTTCTTCGAGCGCAGCGCGCTCGGCGCGTGGCGCGCGCGCGGGAAGGTCACGTGCGGGAGCGCGCTCGCGCTGGCGCGCTCGGGCGAGTCGATCGTCGTCCTGGGATCCACGGGCGGCGCCGGCGGATCCACGGGCAGGGCGTGCCTGCTCCCCGTCGCCGACTGCAACGGGAACGGCACGCTGGACTCGTGCGACCTCGCGAGCGGCGCGAGCCGGGACGCGAACGGCAACGGCATCCTCGACGAGTGCGAGGCCGAGGCTCTCCCGCCGCGCCCACGCCTCGCTCCGCCCGCGCCGGTCGCTCGCTGACCCCGCGCCGCAGCCGCGCACGCCGCGCGCGCTATCCTGGGCCGCCGTGCAGTCGCGCGACGTCCTGACGCGCTCGGGCGCGGAGATCATCCGGCTCGGCTA
>CADEGS010000372.1 GCA_902826945.1 uncultured bacterium
GCGACGCCTTCGCCCGCCTGTCGTTCCGCCACCGGGAGGTGTTCGGCCAGGTCGGCTTCGGCACCGGCGGGTGGGACTCCGACTTCCCCAACTCGATGCTGGAGATCCTGCGGGTGGTGATGGCGGGGTTCGAGACGGCCCAGCGCTTCATCGTGGGTGGGGCCGAGCAGCTCCCCCGCCGCCTGTGGGCCCTGCCCGTCGCCGACCCGGCCCACTGGCCGGCCGGCACCTCGGTGGCGGGCTTTTCCTTGCCGCAGCCGCTCATGACGAGCGCGCCGGAACCGAGGATCGCGAGGGTGGCAGCAATGTCCTTGAGATTCGCCATTTTGTTCTTCTTCTCCTGACCTTGGATTTCGTTCCGCTTCCGCTTGTGAGAGGGACGGCAGGGTAATCGTCCGTTCGCGCAGGGAGTTACGCGCGCCGCTTTCGGGCGGATCGGTCGGGGGGGAGTTTGTTCCGTCCCGCCGTTTCTCGATACTGGACGTATACTCAGGTCCGTCGGCTTTTCCTAGCCTCTCACCCCGGGTTTCTCGCTGCTTTTCGCCGATCTTTCGCCGCATGGGGCCCGCGGCAAAGCCGCCGCCGCGTTGGCCTGCGCGATCGTGAGACGCGACCGGGCTAGCATGCCGCCATGGTGCAGGGCCCGGCGCCCACGCGGCGCCTCGCATTCGCGATCGCGCTGGTCCTGACCGCGATCAATTTCGTCAACTACCTCGACCGCCAGGTGGTGTTCGCGGTGCTCGAGCCCATGCGCCTCGAGCTCGGGGCCCTCACCGAGGAGGAGTTCGCCGCGCTGGAGGCCGAGCTCACGGGCCGGCTGCGCGCCATCCGCGAGCGCGAGCGGACGGCGGTCGAGGGCGCCTCCGTCGCGGGCGTGGAGGTGAGCGTGCATGACGACGAGCACGCCTGAGGCGCGCGCCGAGCGGGCGCTGCCCCCCGCCGCCACCTACGTCTACTGCGTGCTGCGCGCCGGCACGACGCCCGCGCTCGAGGGCGCCCCCGCCGGCCTGGAGGGCGCGGGACCGGCGCGGTTGCTCGCGCTCGCGCCCGGGCGCTGGCTCGTCGTCGCGGACGCGCCGCTCGAGCGCTACGGCGAGGCCGCGATCCAGCGCGGGCTCTCCGACCTCGAGTGGGTCGGCCCGCGCGCGCTCGAGCACGAGGCGCTGGTCGAGCACCTGCTGGCGCGCGGCACCGTCGTGCCCATGAAGCTCTTCTCGCTCTTCCTCGGCGACGAGCGCGCGCTGGCCGACGCGCGCGGACGCGCGGCGCGGCTCGACGCGCTGCTCGACGCGTTCGAGGGCCGGCGCGAGTACGGCCTGCGCGTGCTGGTCGACCCCGACGCGGCGAGCGCGGCCGCCCGGGCGCGCGCGGAGCGCGAGCAGGCCGGCGCCAGCTCGGCCGGCCACGCCTTCCTGCTGCGCAAGAAGAGCCTGCACGACGCGGAGAGGCACCTCGGCGCCGAGCTGCGCGCGCGCGCGCGCGCCCTCTACGAGGAGCTCGCCCCGCTGTCCGCCGACGCCCGCGCGCGCGCCCCCTCGCGCGCCGAGGGCCGGCTCGTGCTCGACGCGAGCTTCCTCGTGCAGGACGACGCCGCCCAGGCCTTCCAGGCCGCCGTCGCCGCCGGCGCGCAGGCGCTCGCGCCGCGCGGGCTCACGCTCCAGCTCTCCGGCCCCTGGCCCGCCTACAACTTCGTCGAGCCCGCGCCATGAGCCTCGACACGCTGCGCGCCGAGCTCGCCGGCGAGGCGGACGCCTCGCTGCTCGACGTCGTCGACCACCTGCTCGACCAGGGCTGCGTCATCACCGGCACCGCGGTGCTCGGCCTGGCGGGCGTCGACCTCGTCTACCTCGAGCTCTCCGTGCTGGCCTGCGCGGCGGAGCGCGTGCTCGCCCCACCGGAGAAGGCGTGAGCGTGCTCTACCTCTACGCGCTCGTGCCGGCCGAGGCGGGCTGCGGCGACGCCGGCCCGGGGATCGCCGGCGAGCGCGTGCGCCTGGTGCAGGCCGGCGCGCTGGCCGCGGTCGTCGGCGCGCTCGACGCGCCGCCCGCGCTCGCGCTCGCCAGCCTGCGCGCGCACGACGCGCTCGTGCGCCGGCTCGCGGCGCGCGCGCCCGGCGTCCTGCCGCTGCGCTTCGGGCAGCTCGCCGCGGACGAGGACGCGCTGCGCGCCGACCTGGAGCGCGCGCGCCCGCGCCTGCTGGCCGCGCTCGAGCGCGTCGCGGGCTGCGAGCAGACGACGCTGCGCGTCCACGGCGAGGGCGGCGCGCGAGCGCCCGATGCCGCCTGCGCCCCTGCCGGCCTGGGTCCGGGCGCGCGCCACCTCGCGGCGCTGCGCGCCCGCCGCGCGCCGCCCGCCGCGCTGGCGCAGGCGCTGCGGCCGCTGGCGCCGCTCGTGCGCGCCGAGCGCGTCGAGCGCCGCGCGTCGGGCCCGCCGGCGAGCGGCCTCCAGGCCAGCGTCTACCACCTCGTGCGGCGCGCCGACCGCGAGCCCTACGCGCGCGCGCTGGCCGACGCCCTGGCGCAGGTGCGCGGCCTGCGCGTGCGCGCCAGCGGTCCCTGGCCGCCGTGGGCCTTCGCCGCGGGGTTCCCGGCGTGAGCGCCGCCGCGCCGCCTCCCGGAGCGCTCGCGGCCGCCGAGCTCGAGGCGCTGCGCGCCGTGCTCGAGGAGCGCGCGCGCTCGCTCGGCACGACGCGCTGGAACGCGAGCCCCGACGACGTCCGGCGCTCGGTCGTGCGCCTCGTGCTGACGCTGGTGGACTTCGTGCGCCAGCTCCTCGAGCGGCGCGCCGTGGCGCGCATGGAGCACGGCACGCTCGACGCCGGGGAGACCGAGGCGGTCGGCCTGGCCCTGATGCGGCTCGAGGAGACGGTGCGCGAGATCGCCGCCCACTTCGACATCCCGCCCGAGGAGCTCGACCTCGACCTGGGTCCGCTGGGGCACCTGACCTGAGCCCCGCGCTCAGAGGCGTCCGGCGCGGCTCGCGTGCAGCACGGCCAGTTGGCCCGCG
>CADEGS010000373.1 GCA_902826945.1 uncultured bacterium
TCTGGTCGAAGGCCGGGAAGATGAAGTCCTGGAACTGGATCTCGGCCACCGGCTTGAGGCCGTTCATCGCCATGCCGATCGCCGCGCCGACGATGCCGTCCTCGGAGAGCGGCGTGTCGAAGCAGCGCTCGGCGCCGAACTCCTTCTGCAAGCCCTCGGTGGCGAGGAACACGCCGCCCTTCTTGCCCACGTCCTCGCCGAAGCACAGGACGCTCGGGTCGTCGCGCATGGCGGTGCGCAGGCCGTCGTTGATCGCTTGCAGCAGCGTGAGGTTCGGCATGGGTCGCGCGGGGAGGATGGGACGGTCGCGCGCGGCCCGCGGCGGGGCCGTGCGAGGAGTCGGCGTGCCTAGAGCGGGAACTCGCCGCCGCCGGCCGCGGGATCGCCGCGGCGGCGCGCCAGGTCGAAGGCCTCCTGGCCCTGGCTGCGGAGGTGCTCGGGCAGCGTGGCGTAGACGTCGCTGAAGATCGTCTCGATCCCCGGCCGCGGCGTCTCCTCGGCCGTGCGCGCGGCGGCGGAGACCTCGGCCAGGAGCTCCTTGCGCAGCGCCTCGGCCTTCTCCGCCGTCCACAGGCCGGAGGCCTCCAGGAACTTCTCGAAGCGCTGGATCGGGTCGCGCTTCTCCCAGTGCGCGATCACGTCCTTCGGGACGTAGCGCGTCGGGTCGTCGGAGGTCGAGTGGCCGCCCATGCGGAAGGTGAAGGCCTCGATCAAGGTCGGGCCGCCGCCGCCGCGCGCGCGCTCGACGGCCTCGAGCACCGTCTGGCGCACCGCCAGGAGGTCGTTGCCGTCCACCGTCACGCCCGGGATGCCGTAGGCCTGGCCCTTGATCGCGAAGCCCGCCGAGGCGGTCTGCTCCTCGATCGAGCACGAGATCGCCCACTGGTTGTTCTGGCACAGGAAGACCACGGGCGACTTCCACACGCCGGCGAAGTTGAGGCCGGAGTGGAAGCCCAGGCTCGAGGTGCCGCCGTCGCCGAAGCTCGCCAGCACGACCGTGTCCTCGCCGCGCAGCTTCATGGCGTGCGCGGCGCCGACCGCCTGCGGGATGTGCGTGCCGATCGGCGAGGAGATCGAGACGAAGCGGATCGGCTCGACGAACGAGAAGTGCACCGGCATCTGGCGGCCGCGGGCGCTGTCGGCCGCGTCGCCGAACATGTTGTGCATCATCTCGAGCGGCGCGACGCCGTGGTACAGCGCCATGCCGAAGTCGCGGTAGCTCGGGAAGATCCAGTCCGTGCGGCGCAGCGCCGAGGCGGCGCCGACCTGCGTGGCCTCGATGCCGCGGTTCGGGATCGAGAACCCGATGCGGCCCGAGCGCTGGAGCTTCAGGCAGATCTCGTCGAAGACGCGCACCGCCACCATCGAGCGGTAGGCGTGCCACAGCTCGGCCTCCGACAGGCCGGGGTCGTAACCGTTCACGCCCCCGTCGGGCTGGATCACGCTCAGGGGCTGGGTCGTCTTGGAGGTCATCGCTCGCTCCCGGGAAGGGCGCCCTGCGCGCGGCGCTCGCGGACCGCGCGCTCGAGGAAGAGCTCGCCGGCCTTGTAGCTCGAGCGCACCAGCGGGCCGGACGCGACGGCGGCGAAGCCCAGCGCCTCGCCCCGCGCGCGCCAGGCGTCGAAGCGCTCGGGCGTCACGTACTCGTGCACCGGCGCGTGGTGCATCGTCGGGCGCAGGTACTGCCCGAGCGTGAGGAAGTCCACGCCGGCGGCGCGCAGCCGCACGAGCGCCTCGTCCACCTCCTCGTCGCGCTCGCCCAGGCCGAGCATCAGCGAGGACTTCGTGAAGCCGTCGGGCACGAGCTCGCGGGCGCGCGCGAGCGTCGCGAGCGAGCGCTCGAACGAGCAGCGCGGGTCGCGGATCTTGCGCTGCAGGCGCGGCACGACCTCGACGTTGTGCGCCAGGACGTCGGGGCGGGCCGCGAGCAGGGTCTCGAGCGGCGCGCCCTGGTAGTCGGGGATCAGCGTCTCGACCAGCGTGGCCGGGCTCGCGGCGCGGATCGCCGCGACGCAGGCCGCGTAGTGGGCGGCGCCGCCGTCGGGCAGGTCGTCGCGGTCCACGCTCGTGATCACGACGTAGGAGACCCCCATGGCCGCCACCGCCTGGCCGACGTGGGCCGGCTCGTCGGGGTCGGGGGGCGGGCCGCGCTCGACCGTCGCCACCGCGCAGAAGCGGCAGCGGCGGGTGCAGGCCTCCCCGAGCACCATCAGGGTCATCGTCGGGTGGCGGCCCGACCAGCACTCCCCGACGTTCGGGCAGCGCGCCTCCTCGCACACCGTGTGCAGGCCCAGGGAGCGGGCCAGCCCCTTCAGACGCGCGTGCCCCGGCCCGCCGGGCAGGGGCACCTTGAGCCAGGCCGGCTTGCGGCCGGGCGCGGGAGCCTCCTGGGGCGGCGGCGAAGGGGATGCGGGGCGCATGGGAGCGCCCCAGGGTAGCAGAAAGGGCTTCCTGGCACGCCCTCGGCGGGGCCCGGGAAGGGCCCCCGATCGCGGCGCGCCGCGCGGGCGGCGCGCCGGGTCGGCGGTCAGTTCAGGAAGGGCTCGAGGTCGCGGCGCAGGGCCGGGGTGTCGAGCTTCGCCAGGGCGCGGACCTGGATCTGGCGCACGCGCTCGACGCTGACGCCGAGCTCGGTCGCGACCTCCGCCAGCGTGTGCTCGCGGCTGCCGCCCAGGCCGAAGCGCAGGCGCAGGACGAGCTGCTCGCGCTCGCCGAGGTGGTCGAGCGCCCGCTCCAGCCCCGACTCGAGGCTGACGTCCTCGATGCTCGGGGTGTAGGGGTCGTCGTCCCCGGTGTCGACGAGCAGGTCGCGCAGGCGCGAGCCCTCGTCGTCGGCCGGCTCGGCGTCGATCGAGAAGCTGCTGCGCGCCGCCCCGAGGGCGGCCGAGACCAGGTTCTCGCTCAGGTCCGAGTTCTGGGCGATCTCGCCCGGCGAGGCGTTGGCGTCGCCGATGCGGATCGTGGCCTGGTTGATGTGCTTGAGCGCCTTCTGCAGGTACACGG
>CADEGS010000374.1 GCA_902826945.1 uncultured bacterium
CGTCGATGCGCAGCGAGTAGACGACGTTCTCGAAGATGCTCATCGGGAACGGGTTGGGCTTCTGGAAGACCATCCCGATGCGCTTGCGCAGCTCGATCACGTCCACCGCCGGGCCGTAGATCGACTCGCCGTTCAGGAGCATGTCGCCCTCGATGCGGACGCTGTCGATCAGGTCGTTCATGCGGTTGACGCTGCGCAGGAGCGTCGACTTGCCGCAGCCCGACGGGCCGATCAGCGCGGTGACCTTGCCCTGCGGGCAGGTCATCGAGACCTTGTGCAGGGCGTGCGTCTGGCCGTACCAGAGCTCGAAGTCGGCGATGCGCACGACCGGCGTCTCGTCGCGGGCGCCGTCGTGGACGACCGTCTCGAAGGTCTCGCCGCGGGCGATGGCGTCGAACAGCCCGCCGGAGCGCGCGCTGCTCCCGGGAAGCCCGCTGATTTCGGTGGAGCGCACGGGAGCGGAAGATACAACCGCGGGACGCTTCTCGACAGACGGGCGCGGCGGGCGGATCTCCATGGTTCCTCTCAGGCGTGGACGGTCTGGAAGCGGCGGCGCAGCCGGGCGCGGACCCAGATCGACATCGCGTTGAGGGTGACGACGATGGCGATCAGGAGCAGCGTGGTCGTGTAGACCATCGGCTTCGCGGCCTCGCTGTTCGGGCTCTGGAAGCCGAGGTCGAAGATGTGGAAGCCGAGGTGCATGAAGCTGCGCTCGGGGTGCAGGAAGGGCGGCACGCCGTCGATCGGCAGCTCCGGCGCCAGCTTGACCGCCCCCACGAGCATCAGCGGCGCCACCTCGCCCGCCCCGCGCGCGATGGCCAGGATCATGCCGGTCATGATGCCCGGCGCCGCGTGCGGCAGGACGATGCGGCGGATCGTCTGCCACTTCGTCGCGCCGCAGGCGTACGAGCCCTCGCGCATCGAGTTCGGCACGGCCGAGAGCGCCTCCTCCGTGGCGACGATGACGACCGGCAGCGTCAGCAGCGCCAGCGTCAGCGAGGCCCACAGGATGCCGCCGGTGCCGAAGGTCGGCGCGGGCAGCTTCGCCGCGAACCAGGCGCGGTCGATGCCGCCGCCGACGATGTAGCAGAAGAAGCCCAGCCCGAAGACGCCGAAGACGATGCTCGGCACGCCGGCCAGGTTGTTCACGGCGATGCGCACGGCGCTGACGATCGCGCCCTGGCGCGCGTACTCGCGCAGGTAGAGCGCCGCCAGCACGCCGAAGGGGACGACGATCACCGACATCACGAGCGTCATCGCGACCGTGCCGAAGATCGCGGGCAGCACGCCGCCCTCGCTGTTCGCCTCGCGCGGCTCGGCGCTCAGGAACTCCCACCAGCGCGACAGGTACACGCGCAGCTTGCCCGCCAGCGAGAGCCGGTTGGCGGGGTAGGCGCGCACGATCTCGTGCAGGCCGAGCGCCTTCTCCTGGCCGTCGGCGGTGCGCAGCACGAGCTCGTAGCGCGCGTTCTCGGCGTCGAGCGCGCGCACCTGCTCCAGGATCCGCTCGCGCTCGACGGCGAACTCCCGCTCGGCCCTCCGCAGCGCCTCGTCGGCCAGCCTCCAGGCCGGCGAGTCCGCCCCGTCCTCGAGCGCGGCCGCGTTGCGCTCGATCCGCAGCGCCTCGAGGCGCCGGTTCAGGCGCCCGAGGTCGCGCTTCTCGAGCGCGCGCGCGCGCTCGTGGCGCTCGCGCGCCGCGTCGTGCTCGCGCACGTACAGCTCCCACGCGCGACCGGGCTCCTCGGTCACCGCCGCGCCGTCGAGGCGGAAGGACTGCGGCGTGCCGTAGAAGCGGCCCCAGGTCAGGCGCTCCACGACGAGGGCCCACTCCGGCCTGGTCTCGCGCACGAGCACGAGGTCGGAGAGCCACTGGAAGTGGTTGCCGGTGAGGTCGTAGTTGCCGGTGCGCACCAGCCGCCGGCGCGCGCCGCCCTCGCGCACGCGCGCCGCCGCCTCCTCGTCCAGGCCGACGAGCTCGCCCTCCGGCGGCGCGTAGCTCTCCGCCTTGCTCACCTCGCCCAGGAGCGTCGCGCCGGCGGTCGTCTCGAAGGCGACCAGCGGACGGGGCCAGAAGGTGGCCAGGCCCTGCGCCAGGACCAGCGCGAGCAGGCCGCCGATCATCAGGAGCGCGATCGTGAGCGAGCCGCCGGTCAGCCAGACCATCGGCTCGCCGTGGGCGAGCAGCGAGCTCGTGCGCCGCTGCGCGCGCCGCGCGGGGCGCGGGGCAGGCGCCGGGGCGCGCGCCGGGGCTTCGCGCACGGTGAGGCTCACAGCTGCACGGAGCGCCGCCGGTAGCGCAGGCGCACGATCTCGGCCACGGTGTTCAGGACGAAGGTCATGGCGAACAGGAGCAGGCCCGCGAAGAACAGCGTGCGATAGTGCGTGCTGCCCTGGACGGCCTCGGGCAGCTCCACGGCGATGTTCGCCGAGAGCGTGCGGAAGCCGTTGAACACGTTCCACTCCATGATCGGCGTGTTGCCGACCGCCATCAGCACGATCATCGTCTCGCCGACGGCGCGCCCCAGGCCGATCATCAGCGCCGAGAAGAGCCCGCTCATCGCGGTCGGCACCACAATGCGCACGGTCGTCTGCCAGGTCGTGGCGCCGGCGCTCAGCGAGGCCTGGCGCAGGTGCTGCGGGATGCCCGCCAGCGCGTCCTCCGCCAGGGTGTAGATGATCGGGATGATCGCGAAGCCCATCACGAAGCCCACGACCAGCGCGTTGCGCGAGTCGTAGGTGCCGACCAGCGAGCCGCGCGGGTCGAGGCCCGAGACGTCGAGCACGATCGCGAGCAGCGCCGCCAGGGCGAGCGTCACGACCAGCCCCGCCGCGAAGCGCGCCAGGTCGGTCAGCGCGGTCAGCCGCCGCGACCAGCGCGTCGAGCGGCGGCGCAGGCGGGGGCCCACGAACAGCGTCTGGAGCGCGAACACGCCCACGCCCGCCAGCGGCAGGAGCAGCAGGAAGGCCTTGCCGCCGATCGCCCACCAGACCAGCC
>CADEGS010000375.1 GCA_902826945.1 uncultured bacterium
CAGGCGCCGTCGGAGGTCCAGCTCGCGAACGCGCCGGCGAGCAGCAGGAAGGCCGCGGCGGCGCGCTCGGCGCGCTCCTCGCTCGGGCCGCGGCGCGCGAGCAGCGCGGCCAGCGCCGCCAGCACGAGCGCCAGCGCGCCGAAGCCCACGGCCTCGATCGCGCCTTGCAGGAGGATCGCCTGCGCGCGCTCGCTCGCCGGGGAGGACGCGCCGGCCTGGAACTCGCGCACCCAGGTGCGCCCCAGGACGCCGATCGCGGCGTGCACCGCCCCGGCCGCCAGCGCGACCAGGGCCACGCCGACCGCCGTGCGGCGGATCGTCTGCAGGGCGGTCCTCACGAGGCCTGCGCCGGACGGCTCGTGCGCATGACGTTCGACCGTTCGAGGGGTTCGGGAAAGGTGCGGGCGAGGGCGGCCGACACGAAGGTGTGCCGCCAGAGCGGGAAGTCTACGTCGGTGAACCCGCCCACGCTCCTGAAGTCCAGCGAGGCCAATCCCTTGCGGGAGACGCGCTTCTTCACGTGGGCGTAGCCCACGAGCTCGGTCTTGCCCTCGCGCGCCATGTCGGCCAGCACGAAGCGCATGCCCGCCCCGTAGAGCTTCTGGCCGCGGTGCTCGGGCGAGGTGAAGGCCTTGTAGATGAAGGACTGGTGCGGCCCCAGGCGGCGCTTGATGGAGCCGGGGATGTTGATGTTGCGGGGGTTGACCCACATCGTGAACACGACGAGGTCGCCGGACAGCCCCAGCACGACGCGGTGGCCGAAGCCCAGGCGCTGCGCGCCCTCGCGGCGCTCGCGCTGGTCGAGCTCGGTGTGGTGCTCGTCGCAGGCGAGCACGTCGGCCTCGCTGCCGAAGCGGAAGGCGTAGCCGGGCGGCGGCTCGAACAGGCCCGGCTCGACCGCGCGCACGAAGACGTCGTAGTGATCGACGGCGAAACGCCGTCGCAGGCGCCCCAGGAGCTTGCGCGCCCGGAGCGCGAGCGACACGGGTCCCGCCTGCGCGGCCCCCCCCTGCGCCATCCCTACGGCAGGCCCATGAAGAGCTGCGTGGTCGCTCCCGTGTAGGCCACGAAGTTCTGCGCCATGCCGTCGATCACGACCCAGTGCATGTCGATGAAGGCGTCGAAGATCACCGCGGGGACGTTCGGGATGAGGATCCCCGAGCCGGGCGGGTTCTGGCCCGACGCGTCGAGCACGCCGGTGAAGCCCGGGAACAGGTTCACGTCGCCGATGCTGTCCCACAGGTAGTCGGAGTTGCTGGCGATGATGCGCGTGTCCGTGGGATCGCGCAGGAAGGCCAGCGGCAGGCCGGGCAGGTGTCCCAGGGACGTCGGGAAGACCACGAACACCTTCAGGGCGTGGGCCGGGTCCGTGATGCGCACGTCCACCGAGCCGCCGAGCGCGGTGAAGCCCGAGAGGCGCAGGTCGCAGGGCGGCGCGAGCTCGGGGTTCACCGCCGGCGCGGCGGGGGCGGGCAGGCCGTCCACGCCGACCTCGTAGACCACGTACCCGTCGAGCACGAACAGGCTCGTGCCCTGCGGGCCCGCGACGCCGGGCGTCCCGGGGCCGAGCGCCAGGCAGCCCGGGTGGGCGTAGTTGCCCGACACGACCGTGCGCTCGCCGGTGGCGCGATCGACGCGCTGGATGCGGCCGGTCTCGCCCTCGGCGACGTAGAAGTTGCCGTCGGCGTCGAAGGCGATGCCGCCGTCGAACCCGCCGACCTGGAACTGCATGTAGAGCGGGCCCTTCTGCCAGCTCCCGATCGCCGCGGGCGAGGCCAGCGCGTCCACGCGCAGGAGCTCGCCGCCGGGCTCGAAGGGGTGCCCTTCCTGCGTGACCCAGACCTCGGCGGTCAACGGATCCACCGCCGGGCGCACGCCGCGGTTCGTGAAGGCCAGGAAGGAGAGCGTGCCGCTCTCGAGCCGGTAGAGCTTCGACACCGGCCGCCCGGCGGGGCGGTCCACGACGAGCGGACGGCCGAGGCCGTCGATCGTCAGGCCGCGCACGTCCACGAGCTCGTCCGAAGGGTCGGAGAAGAGCACGCTCGCGCTCCAGCCCGCCAGCGGGTCCAGGTCGTACAGCACGCCGTCGGCGCTGGCCACGAGCACGTGGCCGTCGGAGGCGCGCACGGCCGCCGCGCGCAGGTCGCCCGCGAGGCCCTGGGCGCCGCCCGCCACCGGCGCGACGCTGCCGTCGCTCGCCATGTGCAGGAGGACGCCGCCCTCGGTCGGCAGCAGGAAGCCGTCGCCGAGCGGGTCGGGCACGAGGTCGCGCAGCGGGCCGTTCACCGGGCTCGCGTAGCCGAGCAGCGCGCCGATCGGCGGCGCCGCGGGGTCCACGATGTCGGGCGCGGGCGGCGCGACGTCGGGGATCTCGTAGAGGTAGTCGTACTCGGAGGCGTACAGGCTCCAGCCCGTCGTGGACGAGCCCGACAGCGAGGGCGCGATCGCCAGGCCGGAGGGGTGCGCCAGGTAGCTCGAGCCGATGCGCTCGATGCCGCCGCGGCCCGGCCGCCAGCGCGACAGGCTCCAGTCGTCCTCGGAGATCACGTAGACGAAGCCGTCCACGTCCACGACCGAGTCGCCGTCGCCCCAGCTCGGCCCGTTCGTCATGTTGAAGCCGGAGAAGCCGGCCAGATTCGTCCGCAGCTGGGTCTCGAAGTCCCAGTGGGTCATCTTGCCGACGAAGCCGGTGTTCACCCACTCGGTGATGAACAGGCCCGGGCCGCGCGTGTCGCTGGCCACGCCGCGCGTGCCCTGCGTGGTCGTGATCTGCTGCGTCGAGGCGCCGCCGGGCAGGATCGCGCGCACCTCGCCGAAGCCCCAGGCCTCGCGGTCGGCGACGTAGAGCGTGCCGTCGCGCCCCAGCGCCAGGTCCTTGCCGGACGTGATCTGGTTCGACGCGTCGTCGTAGTAGACCGACACGCTCTTCGGGTTCTCGTGGATCTCGTAGACCACGCCGTTCGAGTCGAGCGCGAAGATCACGCCGTCGGGCCGC
>CADEGS010000376.1 GCA_902826945.1 uncultured bacterium
ACTCGGTCGTGATCTCGCGCACCGAGTCGATGCCCTGGCGGTGGCCGAGCACGCGGCGCATGCCGCGCTCCGCCGCCCAGCGCCCGTTGCCGTCCATGATGACGGCGATGTGCTCGGGGAAGGGGCCGCCGAAGTCGGGGCGAAGGGCGCGCTGGGGCGTCCGCGCGGGCTCAGCCATGGGCGCTCCACACCGGGGCGCGCGCGATCACCTGGTCGCGCTCCGGCCCCACCGACAGCATCGGCGCGGACAGGCCGACGAGCGCCTCGAGGCGCTCGACGTACGCGCGCGCGAGCGCCGGCAGGCGCGCGTACTCGCGCACGCCCGAGATGTCCTCGCGCCAGCCGGGCAGCGTCTCGCGCACGAGCTCGATCCCCTCCAGGTCGGCGGGAAAGGCCTCGAGCGCGCGCCCGCCGCGGCGGTAGCCGGTGACGATCGGGATGCGGTCGAACGCGGACAGGACGTCGAGGTTCGTCACGATCCAGCTCGTCGCGCCGTTCAGCTCCAGCGCGTGGCGCACGGCGAAGGCGTCGAACCAGCCGCAGCGCCGCGGGCGCCCGGTGGTGGCGCCGTACTCGTTGCCCTCCTCGCGCAGCTTCACGCCGTCGGGACCGGCGTCCTCGCTCGGGAAGGGCCCCTCGCCGACGCGCGTGCAGTACGCCTTGGCGATGCCGATGGCGCCCTCGAGCCAGCGCGTCGGGAAGCCCGCGCCCGGGTGGATGCCGTTCACGCCCGTGCTCGACGACGTCACGTAGGGGTACGTGCCGTGGTCCAGGTCGAGCATCGCGCCCTGCGCGCCCTCGAACAGGATGCGGCGCCCCTCGAGGTGCGCGCGGCGCAGCTCCCAGGCGGTGTTCGCGACGAAGGGCGCCAGGCGCTCGGTCAGGCCCGCGTAGCGCGCGAAGGTCTCCTCCGGGTCGCTGGGCGGCTCGCCGAACACGCGCTCGAGCAGCGCGTTCTTCTCCGCCAGCGCGGCGCCGAGGCGCGAGCGGAAGCGCGCGGGATCGAGCAGGTCGGCGACGCGCAGCCCGGTGCGCGCGGCCTTGTCGGCGTAGGCCGGCCCGATGCCGCGGCCGGTCGTGCCGATGCGGCCCTGGCCGCGCCAGCGCTCGGCGCCGGCGTCCACGCGCTTGTGCACGTCGAGGATCAGGTGCGCGCGCTCGGAGAGGCGCAGGCGCTCGGGCGTCACGGTCAGGCCGCGCGCGGCGAGGTCGTCGAGCTCCTGCAGGAGCTTCAGGGGATCGACCGCCACGCCGTTGGCGATCACGTTGACCTTGCCCGTGTGCAGGATGCCCGAGGGCACCAGGTGCAGGACGTACTTCTCGCCGCCGACGACGACGGTGTGTCCGGCGTTGGCGCCGCCCTGGTAGCGCACGACGACGTCCGCCTCGCGCGCCAGGCCGTCGATGATCTTGCCCTTGCCCTCGTCTCCCCACTGGGCACCGAAGACGCTGATCGAGGGCATGGAGAGGGGTCCCGGGCGCCAGGGGCGGCGGCGCGCGAGGGCGCGATTCTCGCCCTCTGGCCCGGGAGGGACAAGCCCCAGCCCGGCTCAGCCGCGCGCGCGGGGCGGCCTTCCGTGGCCGCCCCCGCCGGGCGTCTCGATCGCGAGCTCCGCGCCCGCGCCGAGGGCGAGCGAGAAGCCGGCCGGGAGCGCGCGCCAGGGGCCGCCCGGGCGCGCGCGGACGCGCGCGCGCGCGCGCGCGCCGCTCGCCCCGCCCGCGGCGCCGGCGGGCGCGCTGCTGAAGCGCTCGCCGACGAAGGCCGCCTGCACGGGGGCGAGGAAGCGCAGCGCGCGCACGATGCCCTCGCCGCCCCGGCGCGCCCCGGCGCCGCCCGAGCCGCGCCGCACGCCGTAGCGCACGACGCGCACCGGCAGCGCGCGCTCGAGCTCCTCGATCGGCGTGTTGCGCGTGTTCGTCATGTGCGTCTGGAGCGCGCTCGCGCCCGGCCCGGCCGCGCCGGCGCCCGCCCCGCCGCCGATCGTCTCGTAATAGGCGAAGTCCTCGCCGCTGCGCGGGTCGCGCCCGCCGAAGGTCAGGTTGCTCATCGTGCCGGCGCTGGCCGCCGGCACGCGGCCCGGCAGCAGCGCGGCGAAGGCGGAGAGGAGCACGTCCACCAGCCGCTGGCTGGTCTCGACGTTGCCCGCCGCCACGCCGGAGGGATAGCGCGCGTCCACGATCGTGCCGGGCCGCGTCAGGACCTCCACCGGCCGCAAGACGCCGTCGTTCGTCGGCGTGCGCTCGGGGAGCAGCGTGCGCAGCGCGTAGAAGACCGCGGAGACCGTGACGGCGCGCGTCGCGTTGCGGCCGCTGGCCGGCGCCTCGTCCGAGCCGCGGAAGTCGCACGTCAGGCGCTCGCCGCGCTTCTCGAGGCGCAGGCGGATCGTCACCGGCCGGCCGTCGGCGAGGCGGTCCTCGAGGACGTCGGCGCGCCGCACCTCCGCGTCGGGCAGGCCGGCCAGGCACTCGCGCGCCAGGCGCTCGGTCCAGTCCAGGAGCCCGTCGGCGCGCCGCGCGAGCTCGCCCGCGCCGTGCTCGCCGGCCATCGCGCGCAGGCGCGCCTCCCCCACGCGGTTGGCGGACCACTGCGCCAGGAGGTCGCCCTCGCGCTCGCGCGGCACGCGCATGTTCGCGAGCAAGAGCGCCAGCAGGTCGCGCTCGAGGCGCCCGCCGCGCACCAGCCGCACGGGCGGGATGCGCAGGCCCTCGCCGTGCACGTCGGGCACCGCGCCCATCGAGCCGGGATGGAAGCCGCCGACGTCGGCGTGGTGCGCGCGGTTCGCGCAGAAGAAGTCCGGCCGGCGCGCGCCGGAGAGGAACACCGGCGAGACGAAGGTCACGTCGGGCAGGTGCGTCCCGCCGCGGTAGGGGTCGTTCAGCACGACCGCGTCGCCGGGCTCGAAGGCGTGGCTCTCGATCGCCGCGCGCACGCTGAGGGGCGTCGAGCCCAGGTGCACGGGCAGGTGCGAGGCCTGCCCGAC
>CADEGS010000377.1 GCA_902826945.1 uncultured bacterium
CAGGAGCCCCGCCGCGACCTCGCGCACCCAGGCGACGAAGCCGTCGACGTCCTCCTCGCGGATGCGCCAGTTGACGAGCGCGGGGCGCAGCGCGACGCGGCCGGCGAAGGTCGTCGTGCCGACGAAGTAGCGGCCGTCGGCGAGCAGCGCTTGCCCCAGGCGCCGGTTCAGCTCGTCGAGGCGCGCGTCGGGGACGCCCGCGGGCCGCCAGCGGAAGCACGCGACGCACAGCTCGCCCTGCGCCAGGCGCTCGAGCTCGGGCGCCTCGTCGACGCGGCGCGCCAGACGCTCGGTGAGGTCGAGGTGGCGCTCGACCATCGCGCGCACCCCGGCGCGGCCGTAGGCGGCGAGCGTCGCCCACACGGCGAACGAGCGCGCGCGGCGCGAGCTTTCCGGCCCGATCGTGCCGAGCACCGGCTCCTCGTCGTCGAAGCGCGGCAGGTAGGCGCCGTCGTAGACGAAGGAGCGCGCGAGCAGCTCCCGGTCGCGCACCAGCGCGAAGCCGCAGTCGTAGGGCACGTTCAGCCACTTGTGGCCGTCCACGCAGATCGAGTCGGCGCGCTCGGCGCCGCGCGCGAGGTGCTCGGTGCGCGGCGAGACGCGCGCGAAGAGCCCGAAGGCGCCGTCCACGTGCAGCCAGGCGCCGTGGCGCTGCGCGAGATCGGCCATGCGCTCGAGCGGGTCGAAGGCGCCGGCGTTCACCTCGCCGGCGTTCGCGATCAGGACGGCCGGCGCGCCGTCGAGGGCCTCGAGCGCGCGCGCGAGCGCCGGCTCGTCGAGCGTGCCCGCCGCGTCGCGCGCGAAGCGCCGCACGGCGGAGCGCCCGACGCCGAGCATGCCGAGCGCCTTGACCGAGCTCGCGTGCACGTGGCCGCTCGTGAGCACCGGCATGGACGGCAAGCCGCCGCAGCCGTCCAGCGCGACGTCGCGCCCGTGGCGCTGGCCCCACCACTGGCGCGCGGCGGCCAGGCCGACGAAGTTCGCCATCGTGGCGCCGGTCGTCAGGATGCCGGTCCTGTGCTCGGGCAGCGCGAAGAGCTCGGCCAGCCAGCCGATCGCGACGCGCTCGAGCTCGACCCCGAGCGGCGAGACGACCCAGGCGTAGGCCAGCGCGTCGGTGACGGTCGCCCACAGGTCCGCGCCGAGCGCGGCCGGCGTCGTGCCGCCGACCACGAAGTGGAAGCAGCGCGGGCCCGAGGTGTGCGCGAGCGCCGCCTCGCCGCGCTCGACGAGCTCGCGCAGCGCGGCCGTCGCGCCGACGCCCTCCTCGGGCAGCGGTCCGCGGAAGGAGCGCGCGACGCGCCCGGCGTCGGCCGTGCGCACCGCGCGCGCGTCGAGGCCGTCGAGGTAGCGGCGCGCGGCGCCGGTGACCTGCTCCAGCACGGCGGTGACCTCGGAACGGTCGGGAAGGCGGGGCGTGGCGTTCATGGAGCGCGATCGTAGCCCTCGCGCGCGCGCGCAGCCGCCGCGCGGGGTGTATGTCGGACATGCGAGCCTGGGCGAGGAGCCAGGGTCTCGCGTCATCCGCCGCAGCGCGCGCGCGCCGGCTGCGTGCGGGAGGGGTTCCGAGCGAGCTCAGAGCAGCGCCGCCACCGCCTCTGCCGCGCGCTCGAAGGAGTGCGCGTCGGCCCAGCGGCGCGCGGCCGTGCGGCGTGGGGAGAGGTCGGCCACGAGCGCCTCGCGCAGCGCTCCGGCGAGCGCGCGCGGGACGTCGCCCTGCGCCGGCACGAGCCAGCCGCGCTCGGGCGCGACGAGCTCGCGCGCGCCCTGGTGGTCGCAGGCGAGGCACGGCGTGCCGGCGGCGAAGGCCTGCGCGATCGAGAGGCCGTAGGCTTCGTAGGCGGAGGAGGAGCAGAAGAGGTCCGCCGCGGCGAGGAGCCGCCACTTGCGCTCGGTCGTGGCGTAGCCGGCGAAGCGCACCGCCCCGCGCCGCAGCCGGGCCGCGCGCTCCTGCAGGAGCGCGTGCGTGCGCGCGCCGTCCATGTAGGCCGGCGCACCGGCGACGACGAGCGCCACGCGCTCGGCCGCGCTGGCGTCGGTCGCCTCCAGCCGCGCGAGCGCGTCGAGCAGGCGGTCGATGCGCTTCTCGCCCGAGATGCGGCTCAGCGTGAGCAGCACGAAGCGTCCGGGATCGATCCCGAGCTCGGCCAGCGTGCGCGTGCGCTCGGCGCGCAGGCCGTCGCGCGTCTCCGCGTCGGGCGCGCCGAGCACGCCCCAGGGCACGACGCTCGTGCGCGCCGCGACGCCGCTCGCCGGGTAGCAGGCCGCGAGCTCGTCCGCGAGCGCGCGCGAGGGCACGACCGCGTGCGCGTGGCGCGCCGCCGCCTCCTCCTTCTCCCACACGAGCCGCAAGAGGCGCGGCAGCGCGCGCGCGAGGCCGAGCGCGCGCGCCGCGCGCCACGCGCCGGCGGCGCGCGCCGGCGAGCCGAGCGGCCCGAGCCACGGCGCGAGGTAGCGGCGCGCGAAGAACGCTCCGACCACGACGTGGAAGAGCACGACCTGCCGGAAGCCGCGCGCCGCCAGCCGCGCGAAGGGCGGGCCCTCGCTGACGTCGTTCGCGAGCACGGTCGCACCCGCGGGCTCGACCGCGTCGAGGAAGCGGCCGAGCGCCTCCTCCCACTCGAGCGCGAAGCGCGCGTAGGCGCGCTCGGAGAGCGCGAGCAGCGCCTCGGGCGCCCGCCCGCGCAGGCTCGCGACCGGCAGCTCCTCCACGCGCCAGCCCGCCCCGTCGCGGCTCGCTCGCTCCGCCCCGGGCCGCAGGAGCGTGATCGCGAGCCCGCGCGCCGCGAGCCGCGGCAAGAGCTCCTCGAGCACCGCCACGCCGCCGCCCACGGGCGCCGTCGCGCTCGAGAGCGCGGCGGTCGCCGCGGTGACGTACAGCCGGCCGCCCTGCGCCGTCACCCGGCACCCACCGAAGGGGAGTCCTGCATGCGGAGCCGCACACCGTAGGGCCGC
>CADEGS010000378.1 GCA_902826945.1 uncultured bacterium
TGGGCATCGACCCGAAGAACATGGGCTACTACCTGCGCAAGCACGGCATCGGCGAGGAGGGCGGCGGGTGAGGCGCCGCCCGGCCGCGCGCGGGGCGCGCGGCGCGCGCGGGCGGGCGGAGCCAGCGCCGCGGAGCGCGCCCGCCGCGGCGCGCGCCGGCGGAGCGCTCGCGCTCCTGCTGAGCGCGCTGGCTCCTGCCTGCGGCGGCGGCTCCGAGGAGCCCTCCGCCGCGGCGGCGCCCGGCCCGTCCGCCGCGACCCCGGCTTCCGGCGCGCTCGACCTCGCCTTCGAGGAGCTGGCGCTCCCGGGCGGCTTCGTGCACGCGACCGGCGGCTCGGGCGCGAAGCTCCTGCCCGAGGCGATGGGCGGCGGCGCGTGCCTCTTCGACGCGGACCAGGACGGGCGCCTCGACCTCTTCCTCGCGCAGTCCGGCGTGTGGCCGGAGGAGCCGGCGCCGGCGCGGCCGCCGCGCTCGCTCCTGCTGCTGGGCCGCGCCGGCGGCTTCGAGCCGGCGCGCGAGAGCGGCGCCGAGCTCGCCGCGTACGCGATGGGCGCCAGCGCCGCCGACCCCGACGCGGACGGCGACCTGGACCTCTTCGTCACCGGCCTGGGCGCGAACGCGTTCCTGCGGAACGACGGCGGACACTTCCGCGACGTCGCGGCCGCGGTCGGCCTGGCGGGCGAGCGCTGGAGCGACGCCGAGGGCCGCGCGCACGGCGAGTGGACGATGCCCAGCCTGTGGCTCGACGCCGACGGCGACGGCGACCTCGACCTCTTCGCCGGCGGCTACTGCCGCTGGACGCCGGCGCTCGAGATCTTCACCACGCTCGACGGCGTCGAGAAGGCGTTCACGACGCCCGACCGCTACGAGGGCCTGCCGGCGCGCCTGTACGTGAACGACGGCGCCGGGCGCTTCGAGGGGCGCGCGCTCGAGGGCGGGCCGGGCAAGGCGCTCGGCGCAGCGGCGTGGGACCTCGACCTGGACGGCCTGTGCGAGATCGTCGTCGCGAACGACACGCGGCCGAACTTCCTCTTCTGGAACCGGGGCGGCGGCCGCTTCGAGGAGCGCGGCGCGCGCGCCGGGCTCGCCTACGACGAGAACGGCCGTGCGCGCGCCGGCATGGGCATCGACGTGGCCGACCTGGACGGCTCGGGGCACCCGGTGGTCGCGGTCGGCAACTTCGCCGGCGAGCCGCTCTCCCTGTGGCGCTGGAGCGGTGAGGGATTCGAGGCCTGCGCGCGCGAGGCCGGGCTGAGCGCCGCGACGACGCCGCCGCTCGCCTTCGGCCTGGCCTTCCTCGACCTCGACCTCGACGGCTGGCTCGACCTCCTGGTCGTGAACGGCCACATCGAGCCCGACATCGCGCGCTACCGCCCCGGCGCGGCGCACGCGCAGGCGGCGCAGCTCTTCCGCGGGCTCCCCGGCGGCCGCTTCGCCGACGTCTCGGCCGAGCTCGGCCCGGACTTCGCGCGGCCGCGCGTCGGGCGCGGGCTGTGCGCGGGCGACGTCGATGGCGACGGCGACCTGGACCTGGTCGTGACGCAGAACGGCGGCCCGCCGAGCCTTCTGCGCAACCTGGCGCAGGAGCGCCGCCCGCGCCACTTCCTGCGCGTGGAGCTGCGCGGCAAGGGCGCGAACCGCCAGGCGCTGGGCGCGCTGGTCACGCTGCACGCCGGCGGCCGCGCGCAGCGGCGCACCGTGCGCACCGGCTCCTCCTACCTCTCGCAGGGCGAGCCGACCCTGACCTTCGGCCTGGGCGACCTCGAGCGCGTGGACGCGCTCGAGGTGCGCTGGCCGGACGGCCTCGTCCAGCGGCTGGCGGTGGACGCGGTGGACCGCACGCTCGTCCTCGACCAGCCGTGACGGCGGGCGCTCGCGCTACGGGCGGGCCGTAGGAAGTGCGCCGTCGGCGCGCCGCCGCAGGCGCGGCGGGCCCGAGCTCCCGCGGCGGCGCGACGGCCGCAAGAGGCGTCTCCAGCACGGCTTGGGAGCGGGAGCGGCGTCGCGCCGCCGGTCGCTCGCCGCGCTGGCACGCACGGTGCCTGGAGAGGCGCGCCCGACGCCCGACCGGACGCGCACACGCCGTTCCGATCGCCGGCGTCGGCCGCGCGGGTGCCGCCGTCCCGGCTGTCCGCGCGCGGTCTCTCGAGGGCACGCCCTCGCGGAGGGCCAGGGCACCGGGCCGGGAGCCGACCATGCGCGGACCCGACCCGCAATGGGGAGTGCCTGAGGCGGGACGCTCGAGAGGGGCGTCCCGCCACTTCCCTCTCAGGCGGAAGCCGAGAGCCGCCCCTGGGATCCGTACTTGCGGTCGATGCCGCGGATGTGGGCGGTCAGCCAGTGGCGCAGGAACTTGAAGAAGTCCTCGGTGAACGCGCCCGAGGCCTCGAAGGCCTGCATGTGCTGCGTGAACTTCTGCAGCAGGTCCTTGTGGATGATCCGGTGCGAGGCGAGGCCGGCGAAGCCGATCGACTCCATGTAGGCCTCCTCGTCCCGGAAGTGCTTGACGGTGAAGGCCGCGAGCTCGCCGGCGATCCTGGCCAGCTCGGCGCGCTCGGCGCCGGCGGCGCGGCGCGCGTGCAGGCGGTTCATGATCGCGATCAGGGTCTCGTGCTCGCGGTCCATGGACCCGACCCAGACGGTGTACTCCTCCGGATCCCACTTCAGGAAATCGCTCATCGGGTCCCTCCTCGGCGGGGGCGTCTCAGGGGTGAAGCGACGGGGGGCACCCTTCGATCGGCACGGGGAGCGGCTCGACTCCAGCGCGCGGGCGGCGTCCGCGCGCCGCTCGCAGCTCTCCCGGCGGCGGCTACGGCGGGCTGCGTAGCGCCGCTCGCGCGGTGAGGCGCTCCCGGCTCCGGCGCCTCCGTGGTCGGGGAGATGGGATTCGAACCCACGACTCGTAGCACCCAAAGCTACGCCTCTACCAGCTGAGGTACTCCCCG
>CADEGS010000379.1 GCA_902826945.1 uncultured bacterium
CGTCGCGGTCGCGGTCGAAGGGGCGCGAGGCGCGCTCGGGCTCGTCGTTGCGCGTCGAAAGGGCCTTGGCCGAGGCGAAGCCCGAGATCGAGAGCCGCGTGGTGGCCGACTCCGCGCCGCCGGTGAAGCACAGGTCGACCTCGCCCGAGCGGATCGCCAGGAACGCCTGCCCGATCGCGTGGCCCGACGAGGCGCACGCGCTCGAGGTCGTGTACGCCGTGCCGAGCAGCCCGTACTCGATCGCGACCTGGCCGCTGACGGCGTTGGCCATGATCTTCGGGATGAAGTGCGGGCTCACGCGCCGCGGCCCGCGCTCGAGCATCGCCAGGTGCTGCTCGATGATGCCGGTGATGCCGCCGATGCCGGTGCCGATGATCGCGCCGAAGCGCTCGCGCTCCTCCTCGCTGCAGGCGAGCGTGTCCAGCCCGGCGTCGAGACGCGCCTCCTCGGCGGCCTTGAGCGCGTACATCGTGAACGGGTCGAGCTTGCGGAAGTCGGGCGCCGCGAAACGCTCCTCGGGGTTCCAGTCCACGCTGGCCGCGAAGCGGACGGCGAGGTCCTCGACCTCGATCTTGGTGAGGGGCGTGATGCCGTTCTCGCCGCGCAGCATGCGCGGCCAAGAGGTCGCTACGTCGGGTCCCAGGGAGTTGACCGTCCCCAGGCCCGTGATGACCACTCGACGCATGAGCTCCTCGCTCGGCGGGGGCGCGCGCGAGCCCGCGGCGGGAGCGCGTCCCGCCGAGCCCGCGCGGGCCTCAGCTCTTGGACTTGATGTACTCGACCGCCGCGCCGACGGTCTGGATCTTCTCGGCGTCCTCGTCGGGGATCGAGATCTCGAACTCGTCCTCGAACTCCATCACGAGCTCGACCGTGTCCAGGGAGTCCGCGCCCAGGTCGTTCACGAACGACGTCTCGTTCGTGACCTTCTCGGGCGAGGTCCCCATCTGGTTGCAGACGATGCGCTTGACGCGCTCTTCGATCGACGGATTCGTCATCGCTGGGTTTGCAGGGATCTTGGTTCTACGGTGGACCCGGGGCGCGCGGCACCGCCCGTCCCGGGGGAGTCCTGTTCCATTGCGTCAAATGCTGAGGCCGCCGTCCACCACCAGCACGTGGCCGGTGACGTAGGCCGCGTGCGGGCCGACCAGGTAGTCCACGGCCCAGGCGACGTCCTCGGGGCGGCCCATGCGGCGCAGGGGGACCGCGGAGAGGAGCTCCTCCCCCGCCGCGCCCAGGCCCGCGGTCATGTCGGTCTCGACGAAGCCGGGGGCGACGGCGTTGACGCGCACGTTGCGCGAGGCGAGCTCCTTGGCCGCCGCGCGCGTCAGCCCGAGCAGCCCGGCCTTGCTGGCCGCGTAGTTCGCCTGGCCGGCGTTGCCCGTCAGGCCCACGACCGAGGAGACGTTGACGACCGCCCCGCCGACCTTCATCAGGGCGCGCGTCGCGGCGCGCAGGAAGTTCCAGGCGCCCTTCAGGTTCACGGCCACGACGCGGTCGAAGTCCTCCTCGCTCATGCGCAGGAGGATCTGGTCGCGGGTCAGCCCGGCGTTGTTGACGAGCACGTGCAGGCCGCCGAGCTCCTCCTGGACGCGCGTCACCAGCGCGGCCACGGCCTGCGTGTCCGCCACGTCGACGCCGTAGGCGGCGGCGCGCACGCCCGAGCGCCGGCAGTCCTCGACGCACGGCTCGCAGTTCTCGGCGCGCGTCGCGACGCAGGCCAGCGCGGCGCCGCGGCGCGCCAGGAGCGACGCCACCGCCCGCCCGATGCCGCGCGAGGCGCCGGTGACGATGGCGACCTGCCCGCGCAGCGTTTGCTCGAGGGGGAGGGTCGCGTCTTCGGGGACGGGGACGGGGGCGGCCACGAGGATTCGCAGGGGTTCTAGCCGGGGGGGCCAGGAGGGTCAACGGCGAGGGGCGGAGCGGGGTCCCGCCGGTCCTCAGGCCAGGTCGGCCGGCGCCTGGACGTTGCGGACCTCGACGTTGACGCCGACCTCCTTGGCGATGCGGCGCATCAGCCCCGCCAGCACGGTGCCCGGTCCGGGCTCGAGGAAGCGGTCGATCCCCTGCCCGAGCGCGTGGCGCATGCTCTCCTCCCAGCGCACCGGCGCGCACACCTGGCGCGCCAGCGCCTGGCGGATCGCGCCGGGGTCGTCGAGCGGGGCGGCGGTCACGTTGCTGACGAAGGGGATGCGCGGCGCGCGCAGCTCGACCTCGGCCAGCGCGCGCTCCAGGCGCTGGGCGGCCGGGCGCATGCACTCCGAGTGGAAGCCGCCGGCCACGCTGAGGCGCACCGCGCGCTTGACGCCGTGGTTCTTCGCCTCGGCCTCGACGGCGTCGAGCGCGGCCAGCTCGCCCGAGAGCACGACCTGGCCCGGCCCGTTCAGGTTCGCGACCGAGCAGATGCCGTGGCGGCGGCCGACGGCGGCCAGCGCCTCGGCCGTGGCCAGGTCGGCGCCCATCAGGCTCGTCATCGAGCTCGGGCAGGCCTCGCTCGCCGCCTGCATCGCCTCGCCGCGCAGGCGCACCAGGCGCACGGCGTCGGCGAAGTCGAGCGCGCCGGCGCACACGAGCGCCGTGTACTCGCCCAGCGAGAGCCCGGCGGTGAGCGAGGCGCGCGCGGGCTCGAGCCCGCGCTCGACCAGCACGGCCAGGATCGCGGCGCTCGTCGTCAGGATGCCGGGCTGCGCGACGTCGGTGCGGTGCACCTGGTCGCCCTCGGGGCTCCACACGACCTCGGAGAGCGCGAAGCCGAGCGCCTCGTCCGCCTCCTCGAACACCTCGCGCGCGCGCGGGAAGGCCTCGGCCCAGTCGCGGCCCATGCCGGGGAACTGGGCGCCCTGGCCCGGGAAGAGGATCGCTTCGCTGGTGGGAGGCATGGGGTCGGCGGGTTACCAGCGCAGGAGCGTCGCGCCCCAGGTCAGGCCGGCGCCGAAGGCGACCA
>CADEGS010000380.1 GCA_902826945.1 uncultured bacterium
TTCAGGTTCTCGCGCCAGGCCAGGTGGCTGTGGATCGAGTCGATCGAGAGCCCGATCAGCTTCGTCTTGCGCTGCTCGAACTCGGCCGAGCGGCGCCCGAGCTCGGTCAGCTCGGTCGAGCACACCGGCGTGAAGTCGGCCGGGTGGCTGAAGAGCAGCGCCCAGTCCTGACCCTGCCAGCGGTGGAAGTCGATCTCGCCGTGGGTCGTGTTGGCGTGGAAGTCGGGAGCCGTGTCCCCGATGCGGGGGATGCCGAGGCGTTCTTGCATGACGATCTGGAGGCGGAGCGGAGGAAGGCCGGCGGTGCGCGCGCACCCGCTGCGCGCGGCGACCGGCCGACGGCCCCCAGGGTAGCGCGCCGGCCGCGCGGCGTCCCGGCCTCAGGGCCAGGGCGGCGTCCAGGTCGGCGGCGCGACCAGCGGCGCCTCGGGCGAGGGCCGACCGCGCAGGCGGCGCGCGAGGCCGCGGCGCGCGCGCGCCGCGCCGCGGAGGAGCGCGCGGGCGTCCACGCGCTCGCCGCGCGTCTCGAAGTACGCCTCGAAGAGCGCGCGCTCCGCGCGCGGCCCGAAGAGGACGGGCGCGTAGAGCGCCAGCGCTCCCAGGTCGTAGGCGGGCCCGCGCAGCCCGCGCCGCGCGCCGCCGCGCCAGGCGTCCACGAAGAGCGGCCGCTCGTCGCCGGGCACGACGAGCACGTTGCGCGGGAAGAGGTCGCGGTGCACGAAGCCCGCGGCGTGCAGGCGGGCGACCGCGGCGCCGAGCGTGCGCGCCAGCGCCTCGCGGCCGGCGTCGTCGCGCTCGCGGCAGGCCTCGCGCAGCGTGTGCGCGCGCGGGACCTCCTCGGTGACGAGGAACTGGAAGCGCGCCGCGCCGCCGCGCACGAGCGCGCCCGCCAGCACGGGCCGCGGCGCGGCGAACCCGTGCGCGCGCAGCCAGGCGAGGTTCTCGAACTCCTGCAGCCGCGGGGCGGGCCGGCCGAGGAGCCAGCGGCGCAGCGCGTGGCGCGCGCGCGCGCGGCCGGCGAGCGGCGAGTGCTTCTCGAAGAGCGCGCGTCCCTCCAGCGCGAGCCGCCCACGGCCGCGCGCGCCGGCGCGCGCCCAGCCGCGCAGCGTGCCCTCGAGCGCGTGCCACACGTGCGGCTCGCCGAGCAGCACGGCGCGTCCCTCGCGCGCGTCCGGGCCGGCCGGTCCGGACGCGCTCATGGGCCAACCCCTGCCCTCGGGGAGGCTTGCCGGGCAGTCCGGCGGGCGCTTCGTCTCACGCGTCCTCCCGGCGGGCGACGGCGAAGGTCTGGCGCGCGAGGAAGCGCAGGTCGGCGCGGAAGCCGAGCACGCGCGCCCCGGCGGCGGCGAAGGCCTCGCGCACGAAGCGCCGCGAGCGCGCCACGCGCGCGTCGCGCCGCGGGCGCAGGCGCACGCGCTCGGGCAGCGCGGCGGCGTCCCAGAACGAGCACACGACGAGCTCGTCCGAGACGCGCACGAGCTCGGCGACCAGGCGCCGGAAGCCCTCGGGGTCGCGCTCGTGGTGCAAGAGTCGGCAGCACACGACCGCTCCGAAGGCGCGGCTCGCGAAGGGCAGGCGCGCGACGTCGCCCCGCACCAGGAAGGCGTCCGAGCTCGTCTCGGCGAGCATCGCCGCCGAGCGGTCGAGCCCGACCGTGCGCCGCGCCAGGGGCGCGAGGGCCGCGTGCAGCCGGCCGGCGCCCGAGGGCGCGTCGAGCAGGAACGCCGGGCGCGCGCCGAGCCAGCGCTCGAGCGCGGCGCGCACGAGCGCCGGGTCGCGCGCGGCGCGGCGCGCGCTCCGGAAGCGGGCGCGCGCGTAGCGCTCGGCGGCGGCGCGCGCCGTCCACTTGCCCTCCGGCTGGCGCTCGGGCGCGCCCCGTCCCTCGACCGCGTCCATGCAGAGGAAGAGTGGAGCGCGCGCGGGAGCCCGGGGCAACGCGCGCGTAGAATCGGCCCGTGGCCCCGCTCGACTGGATGGACGCGCTCGCCGCGCAGGCCGGCGCCCCGGCGCGCGCCCGCGAGGACGCGCGCCCCGACCCCGCCGTCGAGCGGCGGCTGCTCGCCGACCTGAACGAGCCCCAGCGCGAGGCGGTGTGCGCGGGCGAGGGGCCGCTCCTGATCCTGGCCGGGGCCGGCTCGGGCAAGACGCGCGTGATCACGCGCCGCATCGCCTGGCTGGTCGCCGCGGGCCGCGCGGCGGCCCACGAGGTCCTGGCGATCACGTTCACGAACAAGGCCGCGCGCGAGATGCGCGAGCGCGTCCTCGCGCTCGACGTCCCCGAGGGCTCCTGGATCAGCACCTTCCACGCGATGTGCGCGCGCATCCTGCGCCGCGACGTCGAGGCGCTCGGCGGCTGGACGCGCGACTTCTCGATCTACGACACGCACGACAGGAACCAGCTCCTCAAGCGCCTGGTGAAGGAGCTCGGCTACGACCCCCAGCACTACCGCCCGGGGATGCTCGGGGCGGCGATCTCGGACTGGAAGAACCGCGCCTGGAACCCCGAGGAGGGGGACGGCGCGGGCGAGGACGAGGTCTTCCGCCAGGTGCGCGAGCGCTACGCCGCGGCGCTGCAGGCGAGCGACGCGCTCGACTTCGACGACCTGCTGCTGCTCGTGCTGCGGCTGTTCGACGAGCACCCCGCGGTGCGCGACCGCTACGCCGCGCGCTTCCGCTACGTGCTCGTCGACGAGTACCAGGACACGAACCGCGTGCAGTACCTGCTGACGCGCCACCTGGCCTCGGGCCACGGCAACCTGGCCGTGTGCGGCGATCCCGACCAGTCGATCTACGCCTGGCGCGGCGCGGACCTGCGCAACATCCTCGACTTCGAGCGCGACTTCGGCCGCGGCGGCGCGCGCGTGCAGGTCACGAAGCTCGAGGAGAACTACCGCTCGACGCCGACGATCCTGAAGGCCGCG
>CADEGS010000381.1 GCA_902826945.1 uncultured bacterium
GCTCTTCGTGCGCTCCGTCGGCGAGGTCACCGACATCGTCGAGAAGGAGATGTTCACGATCGAGAAGGAGGGCGGCGCGCTCGCGCTGCGCCCCGAGGGCACGGCCGGCATCGCGCGCGCGTACCTGCAGGCCGGCTGGGCGCACGCGCAGCCGGTGCAGCGGCTGTTCCACGTCGGACCGATGTTCCGCCACGAGCGCCCGCAGAAGGGCCGCGAGCGGATGTTCACGCAGTTCGACGTCGAGGCGCTGGGCAGCCTCGACGCGCGCCTGGACGCCGAGGTGATCGCGCTCGCCGTGCGCTTCTTCGAGGCGCTCGGGTTCTCCGGCGAGGGGGGGAGCGCGCTGCGCGTCGACCTGAACTCGATGGGGGACGGCGACGACCGCGACCGCTACCGGGCGGCGCTGCGCGATTTCCTCCGCCCGAGCCTCGAGCGCCACTGCGGCCTGTGCCAGTCGCGCTTCGAGCGCAACGTGCTGCGCATCCTCGACTGCAAGAACCCCGAGTGCCGCGCGCTGCTCGCCGGCGCGCCGCAGATGCTCGCGTTCCTGGGCCCCGAGAACCGCGCGCACTTCGAGCGCGTGGAGGAGTGCCTGGCCGGGCTCGGCATCCGCTACGCGCGCAACGGCGAGCTCGTGCGCGGCCTCGACTACTACACGCGCACGGTGTTCGAGGTGCACTACCCGCCGCTCGGCGCGCGCAGCGCGGTGTGCGGCGGCGGCCGCTACGACCACCTGCTGCGCGACCTCGGGGGGCCCGACCTGGGCGCGGTCGGCTTCGCGATCGGCTTCACGCCGACCCTGCTCGCGATGGAGGAGCTGGGCCTCTCGGCCGAGCTGCGCGAGGAGGGCGCGCCGGTCTACCTGGTCGGCGTCGGCGCGGGCGTCGAGAGCGCGGTCTTCCTGCTCGCCGAGCGGCTGCGCGCGGCCGGGATCGGCGTCGTCTACGACACCGAGGGCCGCAGCGTGAAGAACCAGATGAAGGCCGCCGACCGCGGCGGGCACCGCTTCGCCCTGGTCGTCGGCGAGGACGAGCTCGAGACGCGCGCGGAGGGCGGCCTCGCCGCCGCGCGCGTGGCGGCGCGCGTGCAGCTCAAGGATCTGCGCTCGGGCGAGCAGACGGAGGTGCGGGCCGCGGAGCTCGTCGAGCGCCTCCGGGCGGCCCTCGCGCCCTAGAGCACCGAATGGACCCCGCGAGCCACGCGCGCCCGGCGTCCGCGGCGGGCGGCGAGCGCCCGCACGCGCGCGTTCTCCTGCACGCCTGGCCCGACGCGGCGGCGCTCGCGGCCGGGCGCCTGGGCGTCTACGGCGGCTCCTTCGACCCGCCGCACCGCTGCCACGCGCGCATCGCGCGCGCGGCGGCGGAGGCCTTCGCGCTCGAGCACGTGCTGTTCGTGCCCGCCGCGCGGCCGCCGCACAAGGAGGGCCGCGCGCTGGCGCCCGACGCCGAGCGCGTGGCGCTGCTCGAGCTCCTGCTCGCGGGCGAGCCGCGCTGCTCGGTCTGGACCGACGAGCTCCTGCGCGCGGGCCCCTCGTACACGCTGGACACGCTGCGTCGTCTGGCGCGCGTGCGCGGCGGGCGCGGCGAGCTCTTCCTCGTGCTCGGCAGCGACAACCTGCCCGGCCTGCCGCGCTGGCGCGGGGCGGAGGAGGTGCTCGCCCTGGCGCGCCCGATCGTCGCTCCGCGCGCCGGTCCGCCGCTCGCGCCCGGCGCGCTCGACGCTCTCTCCGCGGCGGCGCGAGCGCGCCTCGCGGAGGGGCGTCTCGCGCTGGAGCCCTGCGGCGCGAGCTCGTCGGAGCTGCGCGCGCGCCTGGCGCGCGGCCAGGATCCGGGGCCGGACCTGCCCGAGCCGCTCGCGCGCCGCGCGCGCGAGCGCGGGCTCTACGGCGCGCGATGAGCCGCACGGCGCGAGCGGCGCGGAGCGGGCCGTGAGCGGCGCGGCCGCCTTCCTCCTCGCGGCGCTCGTCGCGTACGCCGCGGCCGGCCTGCTCGCGCGCGCGGCGCCCGCGCTGGGCTGGCTCGACGCGCCGAGCGAGCCGCGCAAGACGCAGGCGCGCGCCGTGCCGCCGGTGGGCGGCGCGGCCGTCCTGGCCGGCCTCGCCGCCGCGCTCGCGCTCGCGGGCTGGAGCCCGCCCTGCGGGCTCGCGCGCGCGCCGGCCCTGGCGACGCTCGGCCTGGCCTTCGCCGTGGGGACGCTCGACGACCGGGTGCGCGGCGGCCTCACGCCGGGCGCGAAGCTCGCGCTGCAGCTCGCGAGCGCGCTGCCGCTGGCGGCGGCCGCCGCGCGGCGCTGGCCGGAGCAGCCCGTGTGGGCGGCCCTGCTCGCGCTCCTCGCCGTCGCGGCGGCCGCGAACCTGGCGAACACGTTCGACCACGCCGACGGGGCGCTCGGCGCGCTGGCGCTGCTCGGCCTCGCGCTCGCCCCGTCGCCGGCCGCGGCCGGCGCGGTGGCGGGCTTCCTGCCGCGCAACCTCGACGCAGGACGGCCGGCCGGCGCGAGCCCGGACGCGCGCGCGGCGCCGAGCGCCTACCTCGGCGACGCGGGCAGCCACCTGCTGGGCGTGCTGCTGCTCTTGACGCCGCCCGCCTGGCCGGTGCTCGTGCTGCCGGCGCTCGACCTGGCGCGGCTCGCCCGCGCGCGCCTGGCCGCGGGCAGCCGCCCCTGGATCGGCGATCGGCGGCACATCGGCCACCTGCTGGCGCGCGGGGGCCGCTCCCCGCGGCGCGTGGCCGCCCTGCTGGCCCTGGGGGCGGCGCCCGCGCAGCTCGGCCTGCTCGTGCCCGCGCCGCCCGCGGCGCGCCTGGCCCTGGTGCTCGCGCTCGGCCTGGCGGGCTACGCCGGCCTGCTGCGAGCGGCCCGCGCCCGCCCCTGAGCCTGAGAAAGAATCCTGCGCGGCCCCCAGCACCGTCTGGCTCCGCCC
>CADEGS010000382.1 GCA_902826945.1 uncultured bacterium
GGCGACCGCATCGAGGTGCGCCAGTACATGAACCTCTCGATCAGCGTCGACCACCGCCTGGTGGACGGCGCGGCGGCGGCGCGCTTCCTCGTCTACATGCGCGAGATGCTCGAGACCCCGGCCCTGATCGCGATGGGATGAGCGTCGTGGCCGAGAGGGCGTCCGAGCGCTTCCAGCTCCTCGCGGAGGACGGCGCGCCGCGCGGGGAGCTGCCCGCGCTCGGCGACGGCCGGCTGCTCGAGCTCTACGAGCACATGCTGCGCGTGCGCTGCGTGGACGAGCGCATGCTCAAGCTCCAGCGCGCCGGCCGCATCGGCTTCGTCGGCTCGATGCTCGGCATGGAGGCCTACATGGTCGGCGCCGCGACGGCGCTCGCGCCGCGCGACTGGCTGTGGTCGGGGCTGCGCGAGGGCGGCGCGGCGCTGGCGCGCGGGCTGCCGCTCGCGGAGTACGTCGCGCAGATGTACTGCAACTCGCACGACACGGCCAAGGGCCGCCAGATGTGCAACCACTTCCAGCACAAGGGGAGCCATTACCCGAGCTGGTCGTCGGTGATCGGCACGCAGATCCCGCACGGCGTGGGCGCCGCCTTCGCGGGCAAGCGCCGCGGGCTGGACGAGGTGCACGCGATCTTCTTCGGCGACGGCGCGACGAGCTCGAACGGCTTCCACAGCGGCATGAACATGGCCGCCGTGTGGCAGGTGCCGGCCGTCTTCGTGTGCGTCGACAACGGCTGGGCGATCTCGGTCTCCTCGCGCGAGCAGACCGCCACGCGCTCCTACGCCGACAAGGCCGCGGCCTACGGCATGCCGGCCGAGGAGGCCGACGGCAACGACGTCCTGGCCTGCCACGTGGCGATGCAGCGCGCGGTCGAGCGCGCGCGCCGCGGCGGCGGGCCGTCGCTGCTCGTGCTCGTGACCTACCGCATGACGGGCCACTCGAGCTCCGACGACCCGACGCGCTACCGCGACGCCGACGAGGTCGAGCGCTGGAGCCGGCGCGACCCGCTGGAGCGCTTCGCGCGCTTCCTCGCGGGCCGGGGTCTCCTCGACGACGAGCGCCGCGAGGCGCTGCGCGCGCGGCTCCTGGCCGAGATCGACGCCGTCGTGCGCGCCGAGGAGGCCGCGGCGCCGATGCCCCTGCGCTCCCTCGTCGAGGACGTCTACGCCGGCGTGCCGGCGCACCTGCGGCGCCAGTTCAACCGCTTCCTCGAGGTCGCCGAGCGCCTGGGCGACGCGCGCCGCGGGGACGGAGCCTTCCCGCTGTGAGCGCGCCGCCGGACGAGGGTCGCGCGCCGCTGCGCCGGCCGCGCGAGCGCATGATCGCCGGCGTCTGCTCGGCCTTCGCGCGCTCGTTCGGGCTGGACGTGACCTTGATCCGGCTGGCGTGGGTGCTCTCCGTGCTCCTGGCGGGCACGGGCCTCCTGGCCTATGTGATCTGCTGGATCGTGATCCCTGAGGAGTGACGGCGCCGCGCGCCACCCGAGGAAGAGCATGAGCCCCCGCAAAGTCGTCGTCATCGGAGCCGGTCCCGCAGGCTACGTGTGCGCCATCCGCCTCGCCCAGCTCGGCCAGAAGGTGACCGTGGTCGAGCGCGGCGAGCTCGGCGGCACGTGCCTCAACGTGGGCTGCATCCCCTCCAAGGCGATGATCGCCGCCGGCGCGCTGATGGAGAAGGTGCGCCACGCCTCGGTCATGGGGCTCTCCTTCGGCGAGCCGAAGCTCGACGTGGCGAAGCTCGTGAGCTGGAAGGAGAGCGTCGTCAAGAAGCTCACCGGCGGCATCGGCAGCCTCTTCAAGAGCCACGGCGTCGAGCACGTCGCCGGCCAGGCGAGCCTGGTGGACCGCAACACCGTGGCGGTGAAGGGCAAGGGCGGGGAGACGCGCCTCGCCTGCGACGACATCGTGATCGCCACCGGCTCGGTGCCGAGCGACGTGCCCGGCTTCGCCATCGACGGGAAGCGCGTGTGGTCCTCGACCGAGGCGCTGGCGCCCGCGCGCGTCCCGCGCCACCTGCTCGTGATCGGCGGCGGCTACATCGGCCTCGAGCTGGGCTTCCTCTACGCGCGCCTCGGCAGCGAGGTGACCGTCGTCGAGTACACCGAAGGCGCGCTGCCCGGCCAGGACCGCGACTGCGTCAAGGTGATCGAGCGCTCGCTCAAGAAGCAGGGCGTGAAGCTCCTCGTGCGCACCGCGGCCAAGGGCTACGAGGCCGACGGCGAGCGGCTCTTCGTCAAGGTCGAGAAGCGTGACGGCGGCGAGACCGACACGATCGAGTGCGACCAGATCCTGTGCACCGTCGGGCGGCGGCCATACTCCGAGGGCCTGGGGCTCGAGCGCATCGGCCTCGCGCCCGACGCGCGCGGCTTCCTCGCCGTGGACGCGCAGCGGCGCACGTCGGTGCCGAACGTCTACGCCGTCGGCGACATCGCCGGCCAGCCCATGCTGGCGCACAAGGGCAGCCGCGAGGGCCTGGTCGCCGCCGCCGTGATCGCCGGCCAGCCCGACGAGTACGACGTGCGCTGCGTGCCCGCGGTGATCTTCACCGCGCCCGAGATGGCCTCGGTCGGCCTGCAGGAGGCCGAGGCGCGCGAGCGCGGCCACGAGGTCGCGGTCGGCACCTTCCCCTTCGCCGCCTCGGGCCGCGCGCTGAGCCTGATGGAGACCGACGGCTTCGTGAAGGTCGTCGCCGACGCGCGCACCGACCTCGTGCTCGGCGTGCACATGGTCGGCCCCGAGGTCACCGAGCTGATCGCCGAGGCCGCGCTCGCGATCGAGATGGGCGCCACCACCGAGGACGTCGCGCGCACGATCCACGCGCACCCGACGCTGCCGGAGGCGCTGATGGAGGCGGCCGAGTCCGTGCACCGCATGGCGGTGCACGTCTACCAGAAGCGCTAGTGGA
>CADEGS010000383.1 GCA_902826945.1 uncultured bacterium
GGCTTCGCCTGCACGAGCGGGACGCTGTGGCCGTGGAACGCGGACTCCTGTGGCTTGGTGGGATCGACCTCGGTCATGGGGACTCCTCTCTCGGGGATGGCGGTGAATGTTGGTCGAAGAACGTCTGGAGCATCACCCCGCGCTCGCGGCGCTTGGGGTGTTCCTTGGGCGGCTTCTCGGGCTCGCTCGCGGCCGGCTTCGGTGCCGGGGGAGGCGGCGGCGGCGCGTTGCGGACCGGCTCACTCGGTGGAGCGGACGGCGGTACGGGAGCCGGCGGCCAGACGGTTCGCCGGCGCGCGCCGTACTCCTCGGTGTCCATGCTGTAGAGACAGCGGATCGGACGCGGCCGGCCGCCGAGGAGCGTCTTGCCGGCGTCGCGCTTCGAGTGCACGAGGCACGCCCGGTCGACGAGGCTCGCGTCGAGGATGTCGTTCGCATCGAGACCGGGCCGAACGGTCTCACTGCGTCCAATGCTGACGCGCCAGTCCCTCGACTCCGTCGTGCCGCGGGCCTTCGCCGTGCCGTGCGACTCGCCTTCCTGACTGCTTCCGCCCGTGCTCTCGCCCTTGGTCTGGCTCTCCTGGGAGCTACTGTTCGACGTGCCGCCCTGCGGAGTGCTGCCCGTTCCCGAGCTGTGGCCCCACATGTTGCTGAAGAACTCGCCCCAGTTCTTGCCCTTCGACTCGCTGAAGGTCTCGGTGTCCGTGGTGGTCGTCAGCGTGGAGCGTGAGCCGCCGCGGGCTCGCTGACGGCTCTGGGACCACACGGTCTTCTCGCCGGAGAGCTTCTGGAGCTCCTCGATGTCGTCGCCGTTCGCGACGCTGAAGAAGAGCCGCAGGTTCGCGTTCGTCGTGACGTGGTCGCGGATGTCCGTGCTGCCGACCTTGAGGTTCTGCACGGACTGGTTCGCCATCACCATCGAGAGGCCGACGCCGGCCGAGAACGTGAGCAAGCGTCCGATGTTGAAGGACGCGACCTCCTGGAACTCGTCGATGATCGCGTAGGCGCGCCGCTCGCCGCGCGTGTAGTTGCGCTCGGCGACGGCGTGCATGAACGAGTAGAGCGCGAGGCGCGCGATGTCGAGGCCGGCGGTGCTGCGCAGGACCGGGACCCAGAAGTAGAGGACCTCGCGCTGCTCGATCGCCGTCGGCATGTGGATCACGCGCGCGGGGTCCACGCCCTCGCGACGCTCGAGCCGCGCGGCGAGCTCCGGCCGCACGAGCGGCGCGAGCGTGGCCTGCGCCTCGCGTGCGTCGTGTCCGGTCTTCTTCGACGCGGTCGTCTTCAGCGCCTCGCCGAAGGTCTCGAGCGTCGGCGCTCGCCCGGACTGCTCGCGGGCCTCGTCGACGGCGCGCACCATGGCCTCGCGGTTCTCCTTCGAGTAGTAGCCGTGGCCATAGCCGGGCCCGTGGAAGACGTCGAAGGCCTGCGCGAAGAAGCCGCCGAGGTCCGCCGGCGTCGGGATGAGCGAGGCGAGGCTCCCGAAGACGTCGAAGACGTGGCTGTCCTTCTCGGGGTGCGTCGTGAAGTAGTGGAACCGCCGGCCGCGGCGCTTCGCCTCGAGCCGCGCGGTGTGGAACAGCGCGAAGTCGCCCTTGAGGTCGATGATCAGGATGGGCGGAGGCGGTCCCACGTGCTCGCCCAGGCGCGGAGGCTCGTCAGATCCACGGATGAGCTGCGTCACCAGCGGGATGAGGGCGGCGCTCGTCTTCCCGGTCTGCGTCGCGCCGACGACGTGCGCATGAGCGTGGAGCAGCGGACGCGACAGCAGGATCGGGTCGGCGGTCACCGGCTCGTACCCGAGCAGGAGGTGCTGCGACGGGGCGCGCTCCGCACCGACCTTGAGCCGCTCGAAGTGCGCCTCCCACGGGAGCTCTTCCCACAGACGCGTCGTGTTCGGCACGAGCCGCGGCGGTTCCGGCTCGGCAGGCGGCGGACCGGGATCGACGGGTGGCGCGACGTCGTGGCGCGCCATGAGCGGAACACGGTCGACGAACCTCGGGAAGAGCTCCTCGTTCACGATCCGCAGGATCTCGCGCGCCGGCGCGAGCTCGAGGTGCAGGCGCAGGCTCGGGTCCCTCGCGAGCGTCTCGGTGGTCTCGTCGGGGCTGTTCGACTCGAGAGCTCCCTCCTCCATGCCCCGCGGAGCAAGCACGCGCTGGAGCAGTGCCGCGAACACCTGGGGCGGAATCGGGATCCAGCCCGGCACAAAGAGCGGCGCCTCTTCTTTCGGAGTGGCCGCGGCGAGCGATGCGTTGGCCCGCTCCGCGACGAAGTAGGCGATCGCCTCGGCGAGCCCGGCCTCGTCGCGCACGCGCTGCCCGCGCGTGTACGTGACACGGTAGGTGTAGAGGAACCTGTTGTGCCGTGGGACGAGGCGCAGCAGCCAGCCTCCGAGCCCGCGGCGAAGCCCTCGCTGTGGGACCGGCTTAGGATCGAAGGCGATAGCGGTGCCGCGCTTGCGCGGGAGCACGATCG
Source organism: uncultured bacterium (assembly GCA_902826945.1). The sequence goes on from CADEGS010000383.1 coordinate 2,479, forward strand.
TCTGCCGCGATGCGGAGTGCACCTGGACCCACGGCTCGAGGTGCTGGCGCAGGATGGCTGCCAGATCCTCGACGAAGCGTGCATCGACGCGCATGTGGGCACGCACGATGTCGCCGGCCCGGCGGCGTCGGTTCTCGAGGCGCACGAGGAACGCGTCGTAGAGCTTCTTCTGCTCCGCGAAGGCGGCGACTCGCGCCGCGTGCTCCTTCAGTCGGTCACCATGCTGCTCGCGCGCATGCAGGTACGCTTCCCAAGCCTCCTCGTAGGCGCGCAGTGCGTGCCTTGCGTCGGCGAGCTTCTTGGCCTGAAGCCGCTCAAGTTCCGTTGCTTCGTCCGTTTCGATCATGGAGGAAGGCGCGCAGGGTCGCGGGTCCAGGGGCGAGCTCGACCGCGATCGACGTGAAGCGGCGCAGTTCCGC
>CADEGS010000384.1 GCA_902826945.1 uncultured bacterium
TGCTGAACTTCTTCTCGGGCTGGGCGCCGGCGAGCGTGGTCGAGACCGTCGCCTGGCACCGCCGTCCCTCGGGCGTGCAGGACGGCTCGCGCGAGGTGCTCGCCGCCGTGCACGTGGCGGCGGTCCTGGTCGAGGAGAGCGAGGGCGGCGCGGAGCTGGGTGCCGGCCTCGACCGCGCCTTCCTCGCGGACGCGGGGCTGTCCGAGCGCGCCGAGTCGTGGTGCGCGCTCGCGCGCGAGGAACTGGCCGCCGAGAGCCTGGAACGAGCCGGCTGACCCATGCAGCCCAGCGAGAAGCCGCGCGTCCTGTGCGTCGACGACGAGCCCAACGTGCTCGAGGGCCTCTCGTTGCACCTGCGCCGGCGCTACGCCGTGGCGACCGCCACGAGCGGCGCCGCGGCGCTCGTGCAGCTCGCGCGCGATCCCGCCCCGGCGGTCGTGATCTCCGACATGCGCATGCCCGTCATGGACGGCGCGGCGCTGCTCGGCCGCGCGCGCGACCTGGCGCCCGACACGGTGCGCATGCTCCTGACGGGCCAGGCCGACCTGGCCTCGGCGATCAAGGCCGTGAACCACGGCCAGCTCTTCCGCTTCCTGACCAAGCCATGCCAGCCGGCGGACCTGCTGGCCGCCGTCGAGGCCGCCGTGCGCCAGCACGAGCTCCTGACTGCGGAGCGCGTGCTGCTCGAGGAGACGCTGCACGGCAGCATCCGCGCGCTGACCGAGGTGCTGGCCTTGACCAGCCCGGCGTGCTTCGGGCGCGCGACGCGCATGAAGAGCCAGGTCTCCGCGCTCGCCCGGGCGGCAGGCCTGAGCGAGCGCTGGCAGGTCGAGGTGGCGGCCATGCTCTCGCAGCTCGCGACCATCACCCTGCCCGCCGAAACGGCCGAGAGGCTGTGCGCCGGGAGGCCCCTGAGCGAGCCCGAGGCGCGCATGGTCGAGCGCCTGCCGGAAATCACCGAGCGCCTGCTCGGCGCGATCCCGCGCCTCGAGCTCGTGCGCGAGATCCTGGCGCTCCACCTGCGGCCGAACGCGGGACGCGAGGCCTCGGACGCCGCGCGGCGCGGCGCGCAGGTGCTGCGCGTCGTGGCCGACCTCGACGCGCTCGAGGCCGGGGGCCAGCCGATGGCCCGCGCCTTCGACACGTTGCGCGGGCGCGCCGGCGTCTACGACGCGGACGTGCTCGCCGCCTACGCCGAGCTGCGCGGCAGCGCGCCGGTCGAGGAGATCCGCGAGGTGGACGTCGACGGCCTGCGCGTCGGCATGGTCCTGGCGGAGGAGGTGCGGCTGAAGAGCGGCGCCCTGCTCGCCGCTCGCGGCTTCGAGGTGACCGAGGGCTTCCTGGCGCGCGTGCGCAACTTCCAGGGCAGCCTCGCGAGCGCCTCCCTGCGCGTGGTCGTCGCCGGCGCGCACGACGAGCGCTCCGCCGCCTGAATCGAGAGGATCGCTCATGCACAAGCAACACACCGTGCTCTTCGTGGACGACGAGCCGGCCCTGCTCGAGGGCCTGCGCAACGCCCTGCGCAAGGAGCCCTTCGAGGTCCTGACCGCCGGCTCGGCCTCGGAGGGGCTGGCGCTGCTCCACGCGCGCCGCGTCGACGTGGTCGTCTCCGACCAGCGCATGCCCGGCGTCTCGGGCACCGAGTTCCTGGCCTTCGTGCGCCAGCGCTTCCCCTCGGTCGTGCGCATCCTCCTGACCGGCCAGGCGAGCCTGGAGGCGGCGATCGGCGCGATCAACGAGGGCGAGGTCTACCGCTTCCTGACCAAGCCCTGCCACCCCGCGCTGCTGGCGCAGACGCTGCGCGACGCCCTGCTCGTGCGCTCGCTGACGCGCGAGAGCGCGCGCCTGCTCGCGTTGCACCGCCGGCGACGCGACGAGAGCGCGCTGGCCGTCGTCGAGCGCGACGACGAGGGCCGCATCCTGCTCGAGGACCTCGACGCCGAGGGGCTCCTGGAGGAGCTACGCCTCGAGCTCGGCGCGCTCGAGGAGCGCGCGTAGGTCGGGCCCCGCGCCGGTCGCCGGGGTCCGGGCGCGCCGCGGCTACAGGACCGACTCCTCGCGCAGGATCCGGCCGTAGGGCACGCGCGCCTCCAGGCGCGTGAGCATGGCGCGCACGCCGAAGAAGATCTTCGTCAGCCACACGTTGACCGGCAGCGAGCGCACCCAGCGGCGCCGCGTGAACTCGCCATACAGGCGCACGCCCGGCTCGAACTGCCCGGGGGCGCCGTAGTCGAAGGGCTCGTCGCCGCGGACCGGCGCCCAGAGCCAATCGCAGTACTCGAGCATGCGCTGGCGGCGCTCGCCGTCGAGCTCGTGGGGCGCGAGCGCGCAGCCGCGCGCCAGCGCCTCGATCAGGCGCGCCTCGTCGCGCGCGCTCGCCGCGCGCTCGACGGCCAGGACGTAGTCGAGCTCGTCCTCGTCGAAGCGGTGGCAGCAACCGAAGTCGAGCAGCCCCAGCCGCCCGTCCGCGAGGAAGAGGTAGTTGCCCGGGTGCGGGTCGGCGTACACCAGCCGCTCGCGGTACCACAGCCGCAGCGCCGCGCGCGCGATGCGCGCGCCCTGCAGGTCGCGCACGCGCTGCTCGGGGGCGCCGGCGAGGAAGCGCTCGAGGTGCACGCCCTCGAGGTGCTCGCTCGTCAGCACACGGCGCGTCGAGAGCTCCGGCACGACGCGCGGCACGACGACGCCCTCGAGGCCGGCGAGAGCGCGCCGCGCGTCCTCCTGCAGGCGCGCCTCGGCCTCGTAGTCGGTCTCCTGCTCGAGCATGCGCTGGATGCCCTCGAACTGCTCGAGCAGGTTCTGCCAGTCGCCGCTCAGGCGCAGCGGGAACGAGGCCGCCTTCAGGTTGGCGAGGTCGCCCCGGATCGTGCGCGCGATGTCGGGGTACT
>CADEGS010000385.1 GCA_902826945.1 uncultured bacterium
GAGCTGATCCCGCTCGAGGCCTCGTTCCTGCCGCTGCCCGACGGGCGCTCCCTGTGCCGCTGGTCCGACGCCGCGCGCACGCGGCGCGAGATCGCGGCCTTCAGCGCGCGCGACGCCGAGGTCTACCCCGAGTTCGGGCGCGCGATGTCGCGCGTCGGGATGTTCGCCAAGCCGATCATCGACGCGCCCGCGCCCGCGCCGCGCTCGTGGAACCCGCGCGAGCTGTGGAACCTCCTGCGCCTGGGCCGGCGCTTCCGCTCGGACGACGTGACCGAGATGGAGCTGCGGCTGAAGCTGCTCACGATGAGCGCGGTCGAGTTCCTCGACGAGTGGTTCGAGTCGGAGACGCTCAAGGCGCCGATGTCGGTCAGCGGCATCATCGGCACCTTCCTCGGCGTGCGCTCGCCGGGCACGGCCTACGTGCTCCTGCACCACTACATGGGCGAGATCGACGGCGCCTTCCGCTCGTGGGGCTTCGCCAAGGGCGGCACGGGCGCGGTCAGCGAGTCGCTGGCGCGCGCCGCGCGCTCCTTCGGCGCCGAGATCCGCACGCGCGCCGCGGTGGACCACGTGCTGGTCGAGAACGGCCGCGCGCGCGGCGTCGTCCTGGTCGACGGCGAGGAGATCCGCGCGCGCTGCGTGGCCTCGGGCTGCGACCCGCACCGCACGTTCTTCGGCTTCGTCGGCGAGAAGCACCTGCCGGCCGACTTCATCGAGGGCCTGCGCCGCTACCGCTTCCGCGGCAGCTCGGGCAAGGTCAACCTGGCGCTGGACCGGCTGCCCGAGTTCTCCTGCCGCCCCGGCGCCGGGCCGCACCTGCGCGGCGACATCGCCATCGCGCCGGGCCTCGACTACCTCGAGCGCGCCTACGACGAGGCCAAGTACGGCGACTTCTCCAGCCGCCCCTACCTGAACGTCGTCCTGCCCTCGCTGTGCGACCCGAGCGTCGCGCCGACCGGCAAGCACGTCCTCTCCGCGTTCGTGCAGTACGCGCCCTACGACATCAAGGAGGGCCCCGCGCGCTGGCCCGAGCGGCGCGAGGCCTTCGGCGACGCGGTCGTGGACACGCTGGCCGAGTACATCCCGGGGCTGCGCGAGAGCATCCTCTACCGCCAGGTGCTCACGCCCTGGGACCTCGAGCAGGAGTTCGGCCTGACCGAGGGCAACATCTTCCACGGCGAGCTGACGCTCGAGCAGCTCGCCTTCCAGCGCCCGGTGGCCGGCTGGTCGCGCTACGCGACGCCCGTGGACGGGCTGTTCCTGGCCGGCTCGGGCGCGCACCCCGGCGGCGGCATCATGGCGGCGCCCGGCGCGCTGTGCGCGCGCACGATGCTGGCCAACGCGGGGGCCTGGCGGTGAGCGCCTTCGACGCCATCGTCCTCGGCGCCGACCTCGAGGGCCTGGCGGCGGCCGCGCACCTGGCGCGCGCCGGGCGCAAGGTCCTGTGCGTCGACGCGCTCGCGCAGGCCGGCGGCGCGGCGGCGGCCGAGGAGCTCGCGCCCGGCCGGCGCGCGAGCCTCCTGCTCGAGGCCGGGGGCGCGCGGCGCGACCTGCTCGCGCCGCTCGCGCTCGAGCGCCACGGCCTCGCCTGGGAGGAGCGCCCGCCCGTGCAGCTCGTGCTCGGCGGGCGCGCGCGCGCGCGCTGGTCCCCCGCCGGCGACGCGGGCGGCGCGCCCGCGCACGACGACCCGCGCGAGGCGCAGGCCGTGGAGCGCTGGCACGCCTTCCATGCGCGCCTCGCGCCGCTCGTGAGGGCCGTGCTCGACGACGCGCCGCCGGCGCTGGCGGCGCTCGACGCGGGACAGCTCGTGCACCTCGCCTCGCGCGGGCTCGAGCTGCGCCGGCTGGGCGAGACCGACTTCCACACGCTGCTGCGCGCGCTGACGCTGCCGGCGTCCGACTGGACCTACCAGTGGTTCGCGAGCGAGGAGCTGCGCACGGCCGCGACGGCCGGCGGCCTGCCCGGCAGCCGGCTCGGCCCGCGCGCCGCCGGCACCGCGGCGCTCGCGCTCCTGCGCTCGTGCGCCCTGGGCCCCGAGCCGCGCGGCGGCCCCGCGGCGCTGGCCGAGGCGCTGCTCGCCGCCTGCCGCGCGCAGGGCGTCGAGCTCGCGCTCGGCTGCGCGCCGCGACGCCTCTTGCTGGACGCGGGCGGCGTGAGCGGCGTCGAGACGGCCGCGGGCAGCCATGCCGCGCCGCTCGTGCTCTCGTGCCTGGGGCCGCGCGCGACGCGCGCCCTGTTCGAGCCGCGTCACGTGCCCGAGGCGCTCGGGCGGGCGGCCGAGCGCTGGCGCGCGCGCGGGGCCGTCTCGGTCCTGCACGCCGCGCTGGCACGGCCGCCGGCGCTCGACGGCGCGACGCGCTTCCTCGCCGCGCGCTCGCTCGAGCAGCTCGAGCGCTGCGCCGATGCGCTGAAGTACGGCGCGCTGCCCGAGGACCCGTGGCTGGACGCGCGCGTGGACGCCGCGCCCGACGGCACCGCCGTGCTGACCGTGCACGTGCACGGGACCTGCCGGGCGCTGCGCGCGGGCTGGAGCGACGCCGCCCGCGAGACGCTGCTCGCGAGCGTCTGGCGCGCGCTCGACGCGGCGCTCCCGGGCCTGCGCGCGAGCGCGACCGCCGAGCGCCTGACGACGCCCGACGCGCTCGAGGAGCGCCGCGGGCTCCCCGGCGGCCACCTGTGGGGCGGCGAGCTGGCGCTCGACCAGCTCTGGGTGCAGCGGCCGTCGCTGGCGCTCGCGCGCTACGCGACGGGCTTGCCCGGCCTCTTCCTCGGCGGCGCCTCGCAGCACCCCGGCGGGCACGCGCACGGCGGCGCCGGCTCGCTCGCCGCGCGCGAGGCGCTGCGCGCGCGGCGTCGCTGAGCCCCGAGGCTCTGGGGATCCTCGCG
>CADEGS010000386.1 GCA_902826945.1 uncultured bacterium
CCGTTCACCCACGCGCCGACGACGGAGGTCGCCGGGTCGAGCGGCGGCCCGTCGAGCAAGAGCACGTCGGCGTCGAGGCCCTCCGCGATGCGGCCGACGCGGCCGTCGATCGCGAACATGCGCGCGGCGTCGGCGGTCAGCGCGCGCAGCGCGCCGGTCGCGCCCAGCCCGTTCGCCGCGGCGTACAGCGCCCGCAGCGGCAGGTCCACCGCGCCTTCCTCCGCGTCGGAGCCGAAGGCGACCGGGATGCCCGCCTGCGCCAGCTCGGCGTAGGGCGTGCGCCGGTCGGTGCCGAGCTCGGCCTCGCGCACGACGACCACCGGCGAGAGCAGCACCCCCGCCACGCGGCCGCGCAGGCGGTCCTTCACGCGCCAGGCCTCGCTCGCGCCGATCAGCACGGGGCGGATGCCGGCCTTCTCGAAGGCGTCCACGCAGGCCAGGATCTCGTCCTCGCGCTCGACCTCGACCACGACCGTCGCGCGCCCGCGCATCGCCGCGCGCAGCGGCTCCAGGCCGGCCTCGAGCTTCGGCTCGCGCGGCTTGCCCTTGGGCTCGGGCGCGGGCTCTTCCTTCTCCGGCTGGGGCAGCGCCGAGCGGCCCGCGACGACGAACTCGCGCGAGCTGCGCTCGGCCTTCAGCGCCAGCTCGCGGCCGGCGACCTTCAGCGTGCCCACGAGCTTCCCGTCCTCGATCTTCGCCGCGAGCTCGATCCAGCCCTGGTCGCCGAGGCCCGTGAGCTCGAGCGAGCGCTCCTCGCGATCCCAGTAGCCCTCGACCGCCACCAGCGTGGCCGACAGCGCCAGGCTGCGCAGGTTGCCCCACACGCGCGCGCTGCCCTCGCGGCCGACGAGCTCGACGCGCATCTTGAAGGGCACCGGCTCGGGCCGCGGCGGGCGCTCGAGGCTCGCCTCCCAGACGCCGGTGATCGGGTCGGGCTCGAGCTCGGCCGGCTCGTCCTTCTTCTTCTTCTTGCCCTTCTTGGCGTCCTTCTCGTCCTTGCCCTTGTCCTCGTCCTTCTTCTCGTCGTCCTTCTTGGCCTCTTCCTTGGGCTCGTCGCCCTTCCCGGCGTCCTCGTCCTTCTCGGCCTCCTTCGCGGCCTCGGGCGCGCTCGCGGGCGGCGTCCACTTGGCCAGCGCCTGCTCGTACTCCTTCCACTTCTGGTCGTAGGCCACGGCCTTCTCCAGCACCGCGCGCACCGCCTTGCCGGCCTCGAGGCGGTTCTTGTCGGTCCAGTCCATGAGGAGCGCGACGGGGTCGCCGACGACCTGGCCCTCGAAGTCCTGCGCGGCGGGCTTGTACGCCATCATCGGCGTGCCGTCCTTGCCGGCGCGCCGCGGCGAGAGCACGACGGTCGTGATGCCGCCGGCCGCCACGCGCCGGTCCACGCGGTCGCCCGGCGCGACGATGCGCGAGAGCTCGAAGTCGGAGCCCGGCACCTTGCGCGAGCCCTCCAGGCCGAGGTGGCCGAACGCGTCGATCATGCCCGGCATGGCCGCGCGCCCGTGGACGACGCGCGCGCCGCCCGGGCGGCCGACGCTCGTGCCGACCTGCGCGATGCGCCCGTCCTGCAGCAGCACCTCGCCCGGGCGCAGCACGCTGCCGTCGCCCACGTGCAGCTCGTCCACCGCGAGCACGGTCGGCGGGGCGCTCGGCCGCTCGTCGCCCGCGCGCACGAGGCGGCCGCGCGCGCGCGTGGCGTGCGCGGGGCCCGACGAGGCCGCGTCCCAGCGCGACACGCCGCCGATCCAGGTCTCGACCACGCTCGCGCCGAGCGCCAGCGGGCGCGCGTTGAGCACGACGAAGTCCGCGTCCTTGCCGGCGCGCAGGCTGCCCACGCGCTCGGCCGCGCCCAGCATCTCGGCCGGCGCGAGCGTGATCGCGCGCAGCGCCTGCGCCTCGCTCAGGCCGCCGCGCGAGCCCAGCGCGGCGGCGAACAGGAGCTCGCTCGGCGCGTCGCAGGCGATCGCCACCTTCACGCCCCGGCGCGCGAGCGCGGCGGGCACGTCGAAGCGCGGCCAGGCGGCGTCCTCGTCGCGGCCGTGGTCCTCGGCCCCGGCGTTGGGGCGGAAGGGCACGTGGAAGATCACCGGCGTGCCGCTGGCCGCGATCTCGTCGGCCACGCGGCCCGCCTCGAGCGCCTTGTCGAGGATCAGCGGCAGCTTGTTGTCGCGCGCGAAGCGCAGCGCGGCGCGGATCTCGTCCTCGAGCTCGGCGCCGACGCGCCAGGGCACGCTGGCGGCCACCAGCGGGCCGAGGTCGGCGCCGATGGTCGGCCCGAAGGGCGAGTCCTTCGCGCGCGCGCGCGCCGCGGCGACGAGCTCGTTCAGCGCCACCAGCGCGCCCGGCGTCGTGCGCGGGAGCTGCGGCTCGAACCAGCCCATGTCGCGGTCCGAGGTCACCGGCAGCGGCGGCTCCCAGTAGCCGCGCGTGTGGCGCGCGGAGTCGTCGATGGCGGCGTGGATCGCCGCGTCGGCGTCGAGCACGCGCTGCGCCGGGTCCTCGCCGGCGGTCTTGACCAGGCTGCCCACGCCCGCGATCAGGCGGCCCTCGGCCGGCATCACGTACGCCGCGGTCACGCCGCCGACCAGCGCCGAGGTCAGGCGCGAGGAGAAGTCGAAGCCGTCGATGCCGCGCAGGCCGGGCGCGGCGGTGCGCGCGCTCGGGATGCCGGCGGCGTAGCGGCTGTAGGCCGCGACCAGGCCGGGGACGATGACCGCGTCGGGACCGTAGTCGATCACGCGCGCGTCCGCTGGCACGTCCAGCGCCTTGCCGACCGCCACGATGCGGTCGCCCTGGACGAGCAGCGTGCCGCCGCCCTCGATCACCTCGTCGTTCTCGACCAGGAAGATCGT
>CADEGS010000387.1 GCA_902826945.1 uncultured bacterium
GTGCCCGCCAGGACGGCCGGCAGGCGCAGCGCGAGCAGGCTCTCGCCGCACAGGGCGCGCACGCCGCGCAGGAGCGCGAAGGAGAGCGGCGGGTGGTTGTCGCGGCGCAGGACGGCGAGGAAGCTCGCCCAGTCGCCCGCGCGCGCGTGGTGCAGGCTGTGCAGGTCGTCGAGGTGCAGGCTGCCGCGCGCGGCGGCGAGCCAGCGCAGCGCGAGCGCCAGGGCCAGGACGAGGGCCAGGAGCGCGGGCCCGGACGCCGCGCCGCTCGGGAGCGCAGCGCTCCGCGCCTCTTCGGGTCGCGCCGTCACGGCGGGCGAGGATAGCGGCCGGCGCGCTCGCGCGCGCGCCTGGCTACAGCGGGATCGAGCGCAGGTGGCGGCCGCCGCCCTGGTCGCGGTGGCGCTCCTGCATCTCGACGCCCTCGGCGACCTGCGCCCAGCTCGCCGCGCCGATCTGCACCAGCGCCTCGCCGATGCGGATGCCGGCGGCGTTCTGGACGCCGAGCGCCTTCTTGAGCTGCTCGCGGGTGATGCTCCCCATGCGGATCATCTCCTCGCCGAGCATCATGTCGTTCAGCACGTTGAGGTGCTCGCTGCCGAAGGCGCTCACCGGCGGGCGCTCCTCGGCGCCCTGGCCGGCCGCGGCGCGGCCCATGCGCGAGCGGCTCAGGTGGTCCTGCAGGCGCAGCCCGTTCTCGACGTCCTTCCAGGACGCCGCGCCGAGGTGCACGAGCGCCTCGCCGAAGCGCATGCTGGTCGCCTTCTGCGTCTTCACCGCGGCGTCGACCTTCTCCGGCGAGAGCACGCCGAGCTGGATCAGGATCTCGCCCAGCAGCATGTCGTTGATCAGGCGCAGCCCGCCGCCGGCGTCCTCGGGCTCCTGGCGCGGCTGCAGCTTGCGCATGCGCATCGCGGGCGTCGTGCCGTCCTTGCGCTCGGGCGTCGTGGTCGGGTGGTCCTGGCCGGGGAGCGAGTCCCCGACCATGCGCACCAGCCGGCACACGATCTGCTTGACCTCGCCGCCGGCCTCGCCGCTGACCTGCGGCAGGTGGCGCGTGAGCGTGATGGCGGCGTCCACGCAGCCGGCCAGGTCGGTCGAGGCGATGCGCAGGAGCACGTCGCGCAGCTCGACGAGCTCGTCGCGGATGGCGGCGTGCTCGTGCAGGTCCTTGAGGTCGCAGGACTGGATGCGTTCGGTGAGCTTGGAGATCTGGGGAGCGGTCATGGCGGGGATCGGTGCGGCGGGGGCGAGACGCTCTATCGACCCCGGGCGGGCCGGCCCTGGACCCCGGACGGCGTGAAATCGCTTCCGTCCGCCCGTAGCCTGGGGCGCGTGCAGCGCCGCAGCGTCCTCTCGGTCACGACGGGCGGGCGGGGGACGACCGATCTCACCCCGCGCGTGGCCGCCCTCGTGCGCGCCTGGGGCGCCGCGAGCGGCCTGTGCCACCTGTTCGTGCACCACACCAGCGCCTCGCTCGTCATGTGCGAGAACGCCGACCCGACCGTGCGGCGCGACCTGGAGGCCTGGCTGGCGCGCGCCGTGCCCGACGGCGACCCGCTCTTCCGCCACACCGCCGAGGGCCCCGACGACATGCCGGCGCACGTGCGCAGCGCGCTGCTCGCGACCTCGCTCGCCGTGCCGGTGACGGACGGCGCGCTCGACCTCGGCCGCTGGCAGGGGATCTACCTCTACGAGCACCGCCTGGCGGGCAGCGAGCGCAGGGTCACGCTGACGCTGCTCGCCTGAGGGCGCTCAGGCGCGCGCGTAGCTCGCGTGCGCCGCCGCCAGCGCGTCGCCGCGCGCGCGGAAGCCCTGCTCGGCGAGCGCGGCCGCGAGCGCCGCCAGCACGAGCTCGACGTTGCGCCGCGACGAGCCCTCGCCCATCAGCCCGATGCGCCACACGCGGCCCTTGAGCGGTCCCAGGCCGCCGCCGATCTCGATCCCGTAGCGCTCGAGCAGGAAGCGCCGCGCGCGCGCCTCGTCCACGCCCTCGGGCGCGCGCACCGCGCACAGGGACACCAGCCGCTCGGCCTCGGGCACGAGCAGCTCGCACCCCAGCGCCTCGAGCCCGGCCCACAGCGCGCGCGCGTTCGTCGCGTGCCGCGCATGGCGCGCCGGCAGCCCCTCGGCCAGCGCCAGGCGCAGCGCCTCGTGCAGGCCGTAGAGCATGTTGATCGGCGCGGTGTGGTGGTAGGCGCGCTCCTGGCCCCAGTAGCTCGCGACGAGCGAGAGGTCGAGGTACCAGCTCTGCACGGGTCGCGCGCGCGCCGCCAGCGCCTGCTGCGCGCGCGGCGAGAAGGCGATCGGCGCCAGGCCGGGCGGGCACGACAGGCACTTCTGCGTGCCCGAGTAGGCCGCGTCCACGCCCCAGCGGTCGAGCTCGACCGCGATGCCGCCGAGCGAGGTGACGCAGTCGAGCACGACGAGCGCGCCGCAGGACGCGGCGATCTCCGCCAGCGGCAGCGGGTCCTGCAGGACGCCGGTCGAGGTCTCGGCGTGCACGGTCGCGAGCAGCTTGAAGCGCTTGCCGGCCGCCGCCTCGCGGAAGGCCGACGCCGGGATCGCGCGGCCCCAGGGCGCGCTCACCTCGGTCACCTCGGCGCCGGCGCGGCGCGCGACCTCGGCCATGCGCGCGCCGAAGACGCCGCACACGCCGACCAGCACGGCGTCGCCCGGCTCGATCAGGTTGACCAGGCAGGTCTCCATGCCCGCCGAGCCGGTGCCCGACATCGGGAAGGCCAGCGGGCTCGCCGTGCCGAAGAGCGCGCGCAGCATCGCGCGCACCTCGTCCATGATCGCCAGGAAGGCCGGGTCGAGGTGCCC
>CADEGS010000388.1 GCA_902826945.1 uncultured bacterium
GCCCTTGCCGCGCACGGTCTCGGCGAGCAGCACGCGCGGTCGGCCGCGCTCGCGCTCGAGCGCTGCGCAGGCCGCCTCGAGGTCGGCGAAGTCGTGCCCGTCCGCCGCGCGCACCGCGCAGCCGAAGGCCTCGAGCTTGGCGGCCAGCGGCTCGAGCGGGACCAGCTCCTCGGTCGGCAGGTTGGCCTGCAGCCGGTTGCGATCGACGACGACCACGAGGTTGTCCAGGCGCCGGGCGGCCGCGACCAGGAGCGCCTCCCAGTTGCTGCCCTCGTCCAGCTCGCCGTCGCCGGTGAGCACGACCACGCGCGCCGGGCTGGCGTCCATGCGGCGGGCGAGCGCGGCTCCGACGGCGACCGGCAGGCCGTGCCCGAGCGAGCCGGAGTGGAAGTCCACGCCGGGGATCGAGGCGTTCGGGTGCCAGTAGAGCGCGTCGCGCGCTCCCAGGTGGTCGGCGAGGCGCTGCGGCTCGAGGAAGCCGAGCTCGGCCAGCGTCGCGTACAGCGCGGGCACGGCGTGCCCCTTCGAGAGCAGGAAGAGGTCCCGTCCGGGGTCGCGCGGCCGGCGCGGGTCCACGCGCAGCACGCGCGCGTACAGGTGCACGAGGAGGTCGACGCAGGAGAGCGCCGCGCCCGCGAAGCAGCCGCCGCCGGCGGTCATGCGCAGCACGTGCTCGCGCGCGCGCAGCGCGATCGGCTCCAGCGGCGCGCGCGGGCTCACGGCTCCCTCCGCAGCGCGCTCGCGCGCTCCTCGAGCGGGCTCGGGCGCGTCGCCTCGGCCCCGACCGTGGTCAGCTCGTGCAGGTGGTGGCGGTACCAGTTGACGCCGCAGAAGGCCCGGTTCGTCTCGGCCAGCTCGGGCCTGCGCTCGAGCAGCGCCAGGATGGCGTCCAGGTCGAACGGGCCGCGCTCCGTCCACAGCTCGTCGTAGATCGCGCGCACCAGCTCGTAGTCCTCGGGGTAGTCCACCGTCCAGCGGTGGGTCAGCGAGCAGTCGAGCCCGGACTCCCAGGCGACGTTCTGGAGGCGGAAGAGTTCGGGGTGCTCCCACAGGTAGGGGGTCGTGTGCTCGCGCTCGAGGCGCCGCGTGGCCTCGCGGGCGGCCCGTCGCAGCGCGTCGACGTGCATCGCCTCGACGTCGTTCCCGTCGGGGTAGGTGGCGGGGTGCAGGTTGCTGGCGTAGTCGAGGTCCGCGGAGAGGAAGCGCTCGAGCACGCGATCGACGACGCGCGGGCAGACGAGCGGGCAGTCCGAGGGGACCTTCACGACCACGTCGGCGCGGAAGGCCTCCGCCGCCAGCAGGTGGCGGTCGAGCAGGTCGTCGCGCGAGCCGCGCACGAAGTCCCAGCCTGCGGCGCGGCACAGGTCGACCAGGACGTCGTCCTCCGGCTGCGCGGTGGTCGCGACCACGATCCGGTCGACGCGTCGGGCGGCGCACAGGCGCTCGAGCATGCGCTGCAGCATCGGGCGTCCGGCGACGGGCAGGAGCACCTTGCCCGGCAGGCGCGTGGAGCCCATGCGGGCCTGCACGACGACGACGACCTCAGCAGGCATGCGCGTGCTCCGCCACGTCCGCGCGCACGGATCGCGCCGTCCCGAGCATCTCCCGGCACACCTCGGCGATGCGCGCGCCGGAGGTGCCGCCGTTCTGCTGCGGCAGCAGCCGGCGCAGCTCGTCCACGTCGAAGTAGGAATGGACCTCCTTGCCCAGCGCCAGGCCGAGGAAGGCCACCGACGAGTACTGGGTGATCAGCACCTCGCAGTTGGCGACCATGTGGCCCGTGTTGCCCTGCGCGAGCACCGGCGCCCCCGGCACGACGGCACCGATCTCGCGGCGCGCGCGCTCCTCGTCCTCGTTCGGGTGGAGCTTGAAGAGCAGCGGGCGCCCGGCGGCGATGGCCAGCGCGCGGCGCAGGAAGCGGCGCCGGAGGTCGACCTTGAACGTCTCGCGCGCGTCGGAGGTCGCCACGAGCACGTAGCCCGCGTGCGGGAAGTCGTTGCGGAGGTTCGCGCGCGCGTCGTCGAAGTTCGGGATCCCCGTGACGCGCACCTTCTCCGGGCGCACGCCCTTGCGGACGAAGTGCTCGCGGTAGCCCTCGGAGGCCACGCAGAACGCGTCGTACGCGTCCGACAGCCCGGCCGCGGCCGTGCTGGCCAGGTAGAGCGGCAGGCGCAGGCCGCGCACGAGGTGGTAGGCGAGGTTCTCGGGGTCGGTCATCCCCTCCTGGACCAGCACGAGCTTTCCGCGCCGGACGTTCCGGGGCACCACCAGGTCGGTGGCCGTGACGACCAGGTCGTAGGAGCGCGCCCGTCCGCCCACGTCCAGCGGCAGCCGCTGCTCCGCCAGGTAGCTCATCGTCTGGCGGCGGAAGGCGCCGCCCAGCACGGTGAAGTCGAGCCAGCCGCGTCCCGCCAGACGGCCGACGAGCCCGTCGGCGTAGCAGGGCGAGAAGAAGCAGTCGTGCTCGTCCTGCAGCTCGCGCGCCACCGCGTGCACGATCGTGGTCTGGTTGAGGGACCCGCCGACGAAGAGCACGCACGCGCGCCGCATCGGCGTACCGGATCCCATCCGCTCGTGAAGAACGGTTCGAGGGATCGCCAACTCTTCATCAAGATCGGCCGCGGCCCTTGAACGTCTCGCGCGCCTCGGATCTCTTCCCGACCATGGTCCGAACGCGCGGAGACGGCGGGCGAGCGCGGGCGCGCCGGCTCGTCGTGCGCTGGCTGGCTTGCCTGCTCCTGCTCGCCGCGTTCTTCTTCCTCGTCGACGGCATGGAGGTCGTCGCGCGGCTGGCGCACG
>CADEGS010000389.1 GCA_902826945.1 uncultured bacterium
TCGCCGATGCCGTGCTTGCGCAGGTAGTAGCCCATGTTCTTCGGGTCGATGCCCAGGCGCTCGGCCGCGCCCTTGCGCTGCCCGCCCGAGGACTCCAGCGCGCGCTGGATCAGCTCGCGCTCGAGCTCCTCGAGGCGCGTGCGCAGGTGCAGGCCGCCGGCCGAGCCGCTCGCCGGCGCCGCGCCCGGCCCGAGCGCCGCCGCCGAGCTCAGGATCGTGTGCAGGAGCGCCGTCGGGATCGTCGGCCCCGGCGCGGAGAGGATCAGCGCGCGCTCGAGCACGTTGCGCAGCTCGCGCACGTTGCCCGGCCACGAGTAGCCGGTCAGGACGCCCGCGCCGTCGGGCTCGAGCGCGCTGGCCGGGTCGATCGCGATCCCCAGGCGCGCGCCGATGCGCGCCAGGAGCTCGGCCGCGATCGCCGGCACGTCTCCCTGGTGCGCGCGCAGCGGCGGCAGGTCGATCGGGAAGACGTTCAGGCGCCAGAAGAGGTCGCCGCGGAAACGGCCCTCGCGCACGCGCGCCTGCAGGTCCTCGTTCGTGACCGCGACGACGCGCACGTCGACGCGCGTCGTGCGCGACTCGCCCACGCGCTGGAACTCGCCCGACTCGAGCACGCGCAGGAGCTTCGCCTGCACGTCGGGCTGCAGCGTCTCGATCTCGTCCAGCACGAGCGTGCCGCCGCGCGCCTCGACGAAGCGCCCCTCGCGGTGCTCGGTGGCGCCGCTGAAGGCGCCGCGGCGGTGGCCGAAGTACTCGCTCTCGAAGAGCGACTCGGGCACGGCGGCGCAGTTCACGGCGACCAGCGGGCCGCCCGCGCGCTTGCTCAGGCGGTGGATCTCGCTCGCGACGAGCTCCTTGCCCGTGCCGCTCTCGCCGGTCAAGAGCACGGTCGCGTCGGTCGGCGCGACCTGCTCGATCAGGCGCCGCACCGCCGCCATCTCCGGCGAGCTGCCGACCAGCGCGCGCTCGCCCTGCAGGCGGCCGACGGTGGTGCGCAGCGCGCGCACCTCGTCCACCAGGCGCCCGTGCTCGAGCGCGCGCCGCACGACGAGCAGCAGCCGCTCGGGGTCGATCGGCTTCTGCACGAAGTCGAAGGCGCCGGCCTTCATCGCGGCCACCGCGTCCTCGATCGTGCCGTGGCCGGTGAGCACGATCACCGGCGTGCCCTCGAGCGCCGGCTCCTCGAGCAGCGCGCGGCCGTCCTCGCCCGGCATGCGCAGGTCGGTCACGACGGCGCCGAAGGCCGCGCGCGCGGCGCGCTCGCGCGCCTCCGCGACGCTCGCCACCGCCTCGACCGCCAGGCCCTCCTCGCGCAGCACCTCGGTCGTGGACTCGCGCACGTACGCCTCGTCCTCGACCAGGAGCACCCGATCCCGCTCGCTCACGCCGTTCCTCCGTCCTCGCTGGGTTCGCGCGGCAGGCGCAGCAAGAGCTCCGCCCCGCCCTGCGCGCGGTTGCGCGCGGAGAGCACGCCGCCGTGCGCGCGCACGATGCCGTAGGAGACCGCCAGACCGAGCCCCGTGCCACCGCTCTTCGTGAAGAACGGGTCGAAGACCCGCCCCAGGTCCTCCTCGGGGATGCCCGGCCCCTCGTCGGCCACCCGCACCTCGATCCAGCCCGGCTCGGGCTGCGCGGCCGCGACCGTGATCCGCCCGCGCCCCTCCATCGCCCGCCCCGCGTTCAGGAGCAGGTTCAGGAACACCTGCTGCAGGCGCCCCTCGGCGCCGCGCACGCCGAGCGGCTCGTCCAGCCCCTCCAGGCGCACCTCGACGTCGCGCAGGTCCTTCGTGTAGCGCGCGACGGCCAGCGCCTCGCGCACCGCGCGCGAGAGGTCGCCCGTGCCCGATTCGGGCCGCCCGAAGCGCAAGAGGTCGCCGACGATGTCGCGGATGCGCTGGAAGCCGCGGCGCACCTCGCCCAGGTAGCGCGCGCGGCGCTCGGGGACGTCGCTCTTCTCGAGCAGCGTCAGGTAGTTCGCGATGCCCTCGAGCGGGTTGTTGATCTCGTGCGCGACGCCCGCGGTCAAGAGGCCGAGCGAGCTCAGCCGCTCGGCGATCCGCACCTGGCGCTCCATCTCGAGCTCGCGCGAGCGGTCGGAGAGCAGGAGCAGCACGACGCGCTCGCCCTCGAGCTCGAGGGCGACGCAGGAGAGCTCGAGCTCGAGCCGCTCGCCGCCGGGGCCGCGCGCGCGCAGCGGCTCGGCCGCGCGCGCGGTGCCCGCGCGCTCCAGGGCGGCGTCGATCGTGCGCCCGAGCAGCGCCGCGCCCGCCTCGTCGAAGCGCGTCGCGAGCGCCTCGAGCGGGATCGCGGCCGGCTCGGGAGCGCCCTCGCCCGGCGCGCCCTCGTGCACCGCGGGCGCGGCGCGCGCCAGCCCGAACAGCTCGCCCGCGCGGCCGTTCCAGTCGCGCACGCGCCGCGCCAGCGGGTCCACGATCAGGATCAGGTCGGCGGCGGCCTCCATCAGCGCGCGGTGGCGGCGCGAGGCGTCCGCGATGCGCGCCAGCCAGTGCTCGGTCTCGCGCAGGCGCCGCGAGCGCAGCGTGGCGCGCACGAAGAAGGCGCTCGAGAGCGCGATCAGCCCGGCGATCGCGACCGTCGGCAGCGCCAGCGCGACGAGCTCGCCCGGCGAGCCGCCGGCCGCGCGCGCCAGCGCCGCGTCGGGCACCAGGCACACGAGCAGCGCGGCCGGCCCGGCGCGCACCGGCCGCGAGAGGAGCAGCGCGTCCGCCTCGCGCGCGCGCTGCTCGGCGCGCAGCGCCGCGAGCGCGGCGGGCTCGCGCGCGAGCGC
>CADEGS010000390.1 GCA_902826945.1 uncultured bacterium
ACGATCGCCACCTTCTTGCGGATCTTGTCGGTCTGGATCAGCGTCAGCACCTCGAACAGCTCGTCCATCGTCCCGAACCCGCCGGGGAAGATGACGAAGGCCTTCGCCAGGTAGCTGAACCAGAACTTCCGCATGAAGAAGTAGTGGAACTCGAACGACAGCCGGCGCGTGATGTAGGGGTTGTCGTTCTGCTCGAAGGGCAGCGAGATGTTGAGGCCGATGTTCTCGCCGCGCGCCTCGGAGGCGCCGCGGTTGGCGGCCTCCATGATCCCCGGCCCGCCGCCGCTGCAGATCACGAAGCGGCGCTCGGTGTCCTCGAGCTTCTTGGACCAGGCCGTCAGGCGGCTGGAGAGCTCGCGCGCCTCCTCGTAGAAGCGCGACATGGCGAGCTGCGTCTGCGCGCGCGCCAGGTCGCCGCGCCCCGCGCGCGCCTCCTCGACCAGGGTCTCCGCGGCCTGGCGCGAGACGATCCGCGCCGAGCCGAAGACCACGATCGTGTCGCGGATGCGCAGGTCGCGGAAGCGGCTCTCCGGCTCCAGGTACTCGGCCACGATCCTGAGCGAGCGCGCGGAGGGGCTGCCGAGGAAGGCCTGGTTCTTGTAGGCCTTGACGGCCCGGTAGCGGCTCTCGCTCTCGCTCATGGTGCTGCCCGGCGGGGCCAGGGTAGCGAGCGCCGCGACGCGAAGCACGGACGGGGGCTACTCCTCGTCGTCCCCGTCCTTCAGCTTCTCGCTGGCGCGGCGGAAGAGCTCGTCGAGGTCCTGCCCGCGGCGCTTCTCGCGCGCCAGGTTGTCGTCGAACTTGTCGACCGCCGTGTCCAGCCGCCCGGCCACGCGCCGCGCCAGCGCGTCGAACTCCGGCGCCCCGGGGACCGGACCGCCTTCCTCGGCCGCCGGCTCGCGCGGCCCCTCCTCGCGCCAGCGCAGGACGGTCTCGGTGCGCACGTCCACGTCGAGCCGCGCCCGGCAGCACGGGCACGTCACGCGCACCTCCTTCTTCTCCATGGTCCTGCCCTACCGCTCGCCGGTCAGGCGCGCGCGGTAGCGCTCGTAGAGGCGGGTCTGGCGGTTCGACACGTCGCGCTCGGCCCCGTCGATCCAGACGGCGAGGACGCGCGTCGTGGGCTCGAGCAGGTCGCCGTCGGTCACCACCACGTCGGCGCGCTTGCCGACCTCCAGGCTGCCGATCTCGGCCTCCAGGCCGAGCAGGCGCGCCGGGTAGAGCGTGACCGCGCGCAGCGCCTCGTCGCGCGGCAGGCCGAAGGCGGCCGCCGTGCCGGCGTGGAAGCCGATGTTGCGCACGTTGCTGCCGTCGTTGGGCGTGATCGCGAAGCGCACGCCCGCGCGCCACAGCACGGCCGCGTTGGCGTAGGGCGCGTCGTAGGGGTCGAGCTCCGAGGAGGGCAGCGTCAGCACGGGTCCGACCACGACCGCCACGTCGGCCGCCGCCAGCGCCGGGGCGACCTTCCAGGCCTCCCGTCCGCCGAACAGGACGGCGTCGAGCCCCTCCTCGCGCGCGAAGCGCAGCGCGTCCAGGATCGTCTGCGCGTTGTCCGCGTGCAGCGCGACGCGCGCGCGCCCCTGCGCGTAGGGCGCGAGCGCCTCCAGCCGCGGGTCGAACGGCGGGCGGCTGACGCCCTGCGCGTCGGCCTCCTCGCCCAGGCGCGCGTACTGGCGCGCCTCGTCGAGGGCGCGGCGCAGCTCGCCCACCGCCTCGGGCTCCTCCTTCTTCTCGTCGCGGTTCCCCACGGCCGGGAAGCGCACGTGGAGCATGTCGCGGTCGAGCGTGGCCAGCTCCTCCCAGGTGTCGCCCGCCAGGCGCACGACGGCCGACTGGCCGAGCAGCGGGCCGTCGCCCTCCGGCGCGACCTGCGCGCGCGTGACGCCCGCGCTGCGCGTGATCGCGAGGTGCGCGCTGTCGGCGTGGATCGAGGAGAGCACGCGGATGTCGGGCTGGTTGCCGCCGATCTCGCCCTCGTCCAGGCTGCCGCGCACCGAGGAGATCTCGCTCAGGCCCAGGCGCGTGTCGAGCGCGACCAGCCCGGGCCACAGGTGCCGTCCGCGCACGTCCACGGTGCGCGTGCCGGCGGGCAGCTCGACGTCGGCGCCGAGCGCGGCGATGCGCCCGTCCCGCACGAGGAGGGTCGCCTCCTCGAGCACCGCGCCGCTCGCGGTGTGCAGCGTGCCCCCGACCAGCGCCACGGCCTCGGCGGGCGCATCGGGCGCCGGGAGCGCCGCGGCGACGAGCGGCCCGGTCACCGGCCGCTCGGGCGCGCCCGGGCGCTCGGGCTGCGCCGGCACGTCGAGGCCGAAGGCGTCGCGGCGCTCGAACTCGATCTCGCCGTCGACCATCGTCCACTCGACGCGGCTGTAGACCGACAGCGGATCGCCGTTCCACAGCACGAGGTCGGCGTCCTTGCCGACCTCGACCGAGCCCGCGCGCGCGTCGATCCCGAGCTGCACGGCGCCGTTCAGCGTCGCCAGGCGCAGCGCGCGCACGGGGTCCAGCGCGGCGTAGCGCACGGACTTGGCCGCCTCGTGGAAGAGGTGGCGCACGAGCTCGTCGCTGTCGGAGTTGATCGTCGAGACGACGCCGGCCTCGTCGAGCAGCGCGGCGTTCTCGGGGATCGCGTCGTAGGCCTCGAGCTTGTAGCCGAACCAGTCGCTGAAGGTCGAGGTGCCCGCGCCGTG
>CADEGS010000391.1 GCA_902826945.1 uncultured bacterium
CGACCACGCGCAGCTCCTGCGCCTGCTCGAGGCGCCGCCGGCCGAGCGCGCCTGACGGGGAAGACGGAGGGCCGGCGCGCGCTCGTGCGCGGCGCCGGCCCTGCCGTCACGCTCCGACGAGCGGCCCGAGCTCAGGTCGTGGCGCGGGTCTCGCCCTCCTTCGATTCTTTCCTGCGCTTGCCTTGTTGCGTCGAGGCGTTGCGCTGGCCGTCGTCGTCGCGCTGGACGCGCAGGTTGTTGCGCACGTCCTTCACGCCCGAGACGCTCTCGCACAGGTCCTCGATGGCGTGCTTCGCCTGGCGCTCGCTGACGTGCCCCTCGAGGACGACCTCGCCTTCCTCGACGCGCACCTCGACCTCCGAGGGATCCAGCTCGCCGTCGTCGGCCAGGCGGTCGCAGATGTCCTCGCGGATGCGCTCGTCGGAGCGCTGGTAGCCCTTGGGCGAGCGGCCGCGGTGCGAGCTCATCCGCCCCGATGGGCCGTTGCCCCAGCTCTGGCCGCCGCCAACCCCGCTCTGCGACCGCGCGCCGTCGCCCCGGCCGTACGCGCGCCGCTCCTGCTCGCGCGGTCCGTAGCGCTCGCCGCCGTAGTCGCCCCAGCCGTCGCCGACGCGCTCGCTGCTCGAGTAGCCGCCGCCATAGCTGCCGCCGTAGCTGTTGCCGTACTCGCCGCCCATCGAGCTGCCGCCGCTGCGCGCGCCGCCGCGCATCGGGAGCGGACCCGAGCGCCGGCCGTAGCCTCCGCCCCGGCCCTCGCCGCTCTCGCGCCAGTCACGGCCTCCCCAGCGGCCCTCGTCCTCGCGATGGCGACCGTAGGAGCTCTGGTGCCAGGGACGTGCCAGCGAGCTCTCCTCCTCCTCGGATCCGTAGGCCCCTCTCTGGCGCTCCGCTCCCTCGTACCAGTCGCGACGCTGGGCCTCCTCGTAGGGGGCAGCGGAGGCGTGCCTGCCCTGCTGCGACATGCCCCGCTCGCGCTCGGGGCTCCAGCGCTCGCCGGGCGGCCCGCCTCGGCCGCGCCAGCGGTCTCCGGAGTGCGACTCGGAGCGGTAGGGTTCGTCGTGCCAGGGCTCTCGTTGCTCGCTCGGATGCATCGGGTCTCCTCGATCTCCTTCGTTTGGGTCGAACGCGTGCGGGTTCCTTCCGCGGACGCCACGTCCGGGAGGCGATCGGGGTGCAAACGCCATTCCGCTCGCCCGCGCACGCACGCGCCGCCTCGACTCGCCGCGGACCCCTCTGCCCGCCGGCTTGCCTCGGCGCGTCCGTGCTCGCTTTCTACAAACCGCGGAGCGGGCGGCGGACGCGGGAGCGAGCGCACGCGCGCGACGCCGCGGCATCGTGCTTGCGGCGGCGGTCCCCATGGTCGAGCAGCCCGCAGAGGACGGCGCCCCCGGCGAGAGCGACGGCGCGGATGACGAGGCGCACGACCACCAGAAGTCCTACCGCACCATCCTCGAGCAGGAGATCCTCGCCGGCCTGCGGGAGCTGCACCGTCCTGCGATCGGCCTGTTCCTCTCCAGCCTCTCGGCCGGGCTCGACATCGGGTTCAGCGTGCTCCTGATCGGCATCCTGCGCACGCTGCTGCCCGGGCCCCTGACGCCGCTCGGCGAGGCGCTGCAGGCGAGCCTCTACTCGGTCGGATTCGTGCTCGTGCTGCTCGGGCGCTCGGAGCTCTTCACCGAGCACACGACGCTGGCCGTGCTGCCGCTCCTGCGCCGGCGCTCGAGCGCGCGCGAGGTCGCGCGCGTGTGGGGCGTGGTCTTCGCCGGGAACGCGCTCGGCGCCGCGATCTTCGCCGGCCTGGCGACCTCGCTCGCCCCGGCGCTCGAGATGGTCGAGCCGGGCACCTTCGCGCGCCTCGCGCAGGAGCTCGACCGCCACCCCTGGCCTGCCCGGCTCGGCAGCGCCGTGCTCGCCGGCTGGCTCATGGGCGAGCTCGGCTGGATCATCGCCGCGGCGCGCGACACGATCAGCCAGGTCGTCTTCGTCTGGCTCGTCACCGCCGTGATCGGCTTCGCCCATCTGCACCACGTCGTGGTCGGCATGGTCGAGATGTTCGCCGGGGCCTTCGAGGGCGCGCTCGGCCCCGGCCGGGTGCTCGCCTTCATCGCGCTGACCGCTCTCGGCAACGCCATCGGCGGCGTGGTCTTCGTCGCGATCCTCAAGTACGGCCACGCCAGCCACTCCGTCGACGCGTCGGCGTGACGCGCTCGGGAGGCCTGCGCGCCACCCTCCGCGCCCCGGTGCCCGCGCGGCCCCGGGGCGACCTCCCGGCGCCGATCTGCCGAGGCCCGCGGGGCCGGGCCGGCCTGCTCCCGACGGCCGTCGCTCGGACGCGCGACGACCGCTCCCGGCCTGCCCGGCACCGCCTTTGCGGAGGCACGACCGTGGCCCCGCGGCTCGCGCAGCTCTCCGACCCGCGCGCGCCCGGCCTCCCTGCGGCGTCCGCCCGCGACCACCGCGGCGGGGGGCGAGCGAGCACGGCATGCCGGACTCGGACCGGCGCTTTGGACAATTTGCACGCCCGTGCGCGGAAGGATCTCCCGCCCGACCCCCGCGCAGGGACGTCTGCTCCCGAGGCTCGCGCCCGTTCCTGCGGCCTCGCCCCATGACCGCCCCCACCGAAAAGGCCTCGGCGACCTCGTTCCTGCGCGG
>CADEGS010000392.1 GCA_902826945.1 uncultured bacterium
TCAGTCCGAGCCCTTCTTGTCCTTCTTCGCCGGCCCGGCGTCCGCCTTCTTGGCGCCCGCGTCGCCCGCGGACTTCTCGCCGGCCGCCTTCTCGCCGCCGCCCGTCTCCGCCGCGGCCGCCTTCTTGTACGACTCCGAGCGGTAGTCGGTCTGGTAGAAGCCGCTGCCCTTGAAGATGATCCCCGCGCCCGAGCCGATCTTGCGCTTCAGCTTCTGCTTGCCGCACTCGGGGCACTTGCGCTTGGGGGCCTCGCTCATCGACTGGAAGAGCTCGAGCTCGGCCCCGCAGGCCTCGCAGCGGTACTCGTAGGTGGGCATCGCTCAGTCCTCCTCGGCCGGCGCGCCGGAGGCGGCCACCACGACCTGCGCCGGCCGCAGCACCTGCTCCTTCCACGTGTAGCCCTTGCGCGTGACCGCCAGCACCGTTCCGGGTGCGGCGCCCGGCTCGGCGCGCGTCTCGGTCGCCTCGGCCAGCAGCGGGTCGAAGCGCTCGCCGAGCGCGATCGGGCGCACGTCGATCGCCTCCAGCGCCTGCACGAGCTTGGCCTGCGTCATGCGCACGCCGGCGGCCAGGTTGCGCGACTCGTCGTTCGTGGTGGGGGAGGAGAGCGCGAGCTCCAGGAAGTCGAGCACGAGCAAGAGCTCGTCGATCAGCGGCCGCAGCGTGCGGCGCAGGCCGGCCTCGTAGTCGTGCTGCGTGCGGCGGCGCAGGTTCTGGTAGTCGGCTTGCGCGCGCAGGACCTGCTCGCGCAGGGCGGCGAGCTCGGACTCCACGACGTCGGCGGCCTCCGCCGTGCCTCGCTCGTCCGCGGCCTCGCGGGCGTCCTCGCCGGAGCGCTCGAGGTCGGTGTCGTCGTCGGTTCGTCGGGCCATCGGATCAGTTGAAGTAGTCCACGATCTTCTCGAAGAAGGTCTTCGAGCCGTCTTTTTGCGACTCGATCGCCTCGAACTCCCGCAGGAGCTCCTTCTGGCGATCGGTCAGCTTGCGCGGGGTCTCGACGAAGACGCGCACGAGCTG
The DNA here is from genome assembly GCA_902826945.1 of uncultured bacterium. Next base: position 1,019 of record CADEGS010000392.1, read on the forward strand.
GTCGCCGCGGGCGCGGCCGTCGAGCGCCGGCAGCCCCTGCCCGCGCAGGCGGAAGACCTTGCCGCTCTGCGTGCCCGCGGGGATCGACATCTCCACGCGTCCGCGCAGCGTGGGGATCTCGACCTTGTCGCCCAGCGTGAGCTGCGCGAAGGAGAACGGCACCTCGGTCATCAGGTCCGGGCCGCTGCGCTGGAAGACCTTGTGCTCCTGCTCCTGGACCACGCAGTAGAGGTCGCCGCGCGGCGCGCCCGGCTCGCCCGCGTCGCCGGCCCCCGAGACGCGGATGCGCATGCCGTCCTCGACGCCCGCCGGCACCTGGATCACGACGTCGGCCGGGCGCGTCTGGCGGCCCGCGCCGCGGCAGTCGGCGCAGGGCGACTCGACGCGCTTGCCCTCGCCGCGGCAGTGCGGGCAGGTCGTGGCCATCGTGAAGAAGCCCTGGCTGCGCGCGATCTGGCCGCGCCCGCCGCAGGCCGCGCAGGCGACGGGCGAGGTCCCGGCCTTCGCGCCGCTGCCGCGGCAGCCCTCGCACGGCTCCTGGCGCTTGAGCGAGATCGTCTTCTGGACCCCGCTCTCGACCTCCTCCAGCGTCAGGACGAGCGCGATCTTGAGGTCGCGTCCCGGGCGCGGGCCCGCCCGGCCGCGGCGCCCGCCGCCGAACAGGTCGCCGAACAGCCCGCCGCCGCCGCCGCCGCCGAAGATGTCGCCGAAGGCGGCGAAGATGTCCTCGATGTTCGTGAAGCGCGTCCCGCCGCCCGCGCCGCCGCCGGCGAAGGCCGCGTGGCCGAAGCGGTCGTAGCGGGCGCGCTTCTCCTCGTCGCCGAGGACGTCGTAGGCCTCGGCTGCTTCCTTGAAGCGCGCCTCGGCGGAGGGGTCGTCCTTGTTGCGGTCGGGGTGGTGCTGCAGCGCGAGCTTGCGGTAGGCGCGCTTGATCTCCTCGGCGGGAGCGCCGCGCTCGACGCCGAGCACCTCGTAGTAGTCCCGCTTCTCGCTCACCGGGGGATCCGCTCCGCTCGGAACGCGGCCGCGGCGGCGGCCCGGGAGCCGCCGCCGCGCGCCGCTGTCGCGTCGCCGCGCGCGCGCTCGGCGCGCCTCACGCCATGCTTCCGGCGACCTGCTTCTTCTTGTCCTTGAGCTCGGTGACCATCGAGTCGGTGGTCAGGAGCAGGCCGGCGATCGAGGCCGCGTTCTGGAGCGCGCTGCGCACGACCTTGGTCGGGTCGATGATGCCCGCCTCGAACATGTCCTCGTAGGTGCCGGTCAGCGCGTTGAAGCCCACGGTCTTGCCCTTCTCGCGCACCGTCTCGACCACGACCGAGCCGTCCTCGCCGCAGTTCTCGGCGATCTGGCGCAGCGGGGCCTCGAGCGCCTTCTCGATGATCGACTTGCCGAAGCGCTCGTCGCCCTTGAAGCGCGCCTCGGAGACCGCCTTGACGGCGTTCAACAGGGCCACGCCGCCGCCGGGCACGATGCCCTCCTCGATGGCCGCGCGCGTCGCGTTGAGCGCGTCCTCGACGAGGTCCTTCTTGGCCTTCATGGCCGCCTCGGTGTCGGCACCGACCTTCACGACGGCGACGCCGCCGGTCAGCTTCGCCAGGCGCTCCTCGAGCTTCTCGCGGTCGTAGTC
>CADEGS010000393.1 GCA_902826945.1 uncultured bacterium
GCGGGGCGCGGCGAGGGAGGGAGGGGGGTCCGGCGGCGCGCAGGAGGCGCGCGCGGTGGGGGGAGGGCAGGCCGGGCTGCAGCAGCGCACGCAGGAGCTGCGCGAGTCGACGCTGCCCGAGGCGGCGCTCGACCAGGAGGCAGAGCGCCAGGCCGACGAGTCGCTGCGCGCCGCGGCCGAGGCCATGCAGCGCGCCGGCGCCGAGCTCGGCCAGGGCAAGAGCGCCTCTGCGGGCGAGTCGCAGCGCGAGGCGCTGCGCCAGCTCCAGCGCGCGCAGGCGAGCGCGCGCGAGGGCGTGACGCCCGACTCGCCCGAGGAGCGCGCGCGCGCCGAGGAGCTGGCGCGCCAGCAGGAGGAGCTGCGCCGGCAGATCCTCGACCTGGCGCGGCGCATCGAGGAGCGCGAGAACGCGCGCGACGTGCCCAACACCGAGCGCGCGCAGCAGGCGGCCGGGCGGGCCGGGCAGTCGCTCCAGCAGGGCCAGCTCTCGCAGGCCGAGCGCGAGGAGGAGGAGACCGAGCAGGAGCTGCGCCAGACCGAGGGCGCGCTGCGCCAGGAGGAGCAGGAGTACCAGCGCCTGCGCCAGGAGGAGCAGCTCTTCCGCATCGCCGAGGAGGTCGTCGCGCTGCTCGAGCGCCACCGCGTGACGATGGGCGACCTGGCCGAGGTGGACGCGCAGCGCGAGCGCGACCGCGAGCCGACGCGCGTGCTCAAGCTGCGCCTGCGCAAGGTCGCGCGCGAGGAGGAGGCGATCGGCGTGCGCTGCGGCGAGATCGCGACCGCGATCGAGGCCGAGAGCTCGCTCGTCTCCGCCGAGCTGCTGCGCAACGTGCAGCACGACCTCGAGCGCGTGTCGCGCGACGTGGGCGACGAGGGCGACTACCAGACCGGCGAGCGCACGCAAGGCCTGCAGCGCGACGTCGAGGAGGGCATGCTCACGCTGCTCGACGTGCTGCGCCAGGAGCAGCAGCGCCGCCAGCAGCAGAGCGGCCAGCAAGAAGAGCAGCAGCAGGGCCAGGGCCAGGGCGAGTCGCTGATCCCCGACACCGCCGAGCTGAAGCTCCTGCGGCGCCTGGAGATCGACGTGCAGGCGGGCGTCTCCGAGCTCTTGCGGCTCTACCCCGAGCTGGGCGAGCCCGACGCGCAGCCCGACGACCTCGTGCTCGAGGACATCACGCGCCTGGCGGCGCGCCACGAGCGCATCACCGTGCTCTTCCGCCACCTGCGCCAGAAGGTGGGCATCCCCGATCCGGAGCCGCCGGCGGGCGGAGAGGAGGACGGACGATGAACGGCGCAAGACGCGCGCTCGCGGCGGCGACCTGGCTGGCCCTCGGGTCGCTCCCGGCGCTCGCGCAGGACGGACCGACGGAGCAGCACGCGCGCGACCAGCAAGCGCTCCAGCAGGAGATCGTGGACCTGGTGCACGCCGTCGAGCGGCGGCTGGTCGCGATCGACCGCCGCCTCGGCGACGCCGGCGCCGGCGTGGCGCCGCTGGAGCAGGCGCAGGAGAGCGGCCTCGACGACCTCCTGCGCCGCGCGGCGCAGGACAGCCAGCAGACGGTGCAGGACATCGACCGCATCCTCGACCTCGCCGCGCAGCTCGACGCGAACCAGCAGAGCGGCTCCGGAGGCCAGCAGTCGCCCAAGCCCGAGGACGGCGAGTCGCCGCTCGACGCCGAGCGCGACCGCGGCCCGCAGCAGCGCGAGGAGACGCCGAGCGACCCCTCGAGCCCGGGCGAGCAGCCGCACGGCGAGCAGCCGAAGGACCAGGCGCAGCCGGACCAGAACCCGCCCGGCGGCGAGAACCGTCCCGACCGCGCGCGGGCCGAGGCGGGCGGCGCGCCCGGCAGCTCGGCCGACGACGCGAACCGCTGGGGCGAGCTGCCCGTGCGCTACCGCGAGGTGTTCCGCAACCAGGGCGGCGCCGAGCTCCCCGTCCAGTACCGCGACTGGATCGACGCGTACCACCGGCGGCTGAGCAAGACGCGCCGATGATCGCGGCGCTCGGGCTCTGCCTGGCGCTCGTCCTGCCCGATTCCGGCGCGCGCGCGCGGCACACGGAAGGCGCGGTCGAGCGGCAGGAGCCGCAGCCCGCCGTCTGGAGCGCCCCCGACGAGGCCGAGCGCGGCGCACGCGACGCGCTGCAGCGCGGCCTCTCCTACCTGGCGCGCCGCCAGGCGGAGACCCTCGACGGCTCGTTCCCGCTGAGCGACGCGCAGGCCGACCGGCGCGCGCCGGTGGGCGTCACCGCGCTCGCCACGCTGGCCTTCCTCGCCGGCGGCAGCTCGCCCGGGCGCGGGCCGTTCGGCAGCGAGGTGGCGCGCTCGCTCGACTGGCTGCTGGCGCAGGCCGACCTCGGGCCGGGCGAGCGCAACGGCTACATCGCGCGCACGACCGACCGCGTGTCGCGCACGCACGGCCACGGCTTCGCGACGCTGGCGCTGGCGCAGGCCTACGGCATGGCGCCGCGCTCCGACCGGCTGCGCCAGGCGCTCGTCGCCGCCGTGGGCCTGATCGAGCGCAGCCAGGGCGCCGAGGGCGGCTGGGAGTACTCCCCCACCGTGTCGGCGAGCCACGAGGGCTCGGTCACGATCTGCCACGTGCAGGCGCTGCGCGCGGCGCACAACGCCGGCATCC
>CADEGS010000394.1 GCA_902826945.1 uncultured bacterium
CGGCGACCGACTGCACGCGACCCGCGGAGAGCCCCTTGGCGATCTTCTTCCACAGGAGCGGGCTCAGCTTGTAGCCCATGATGCGGTCGAGCACGCGCCGCGCCTGCTGCGCGTTGACCTTGTCCTGGTCCACGCGGCCGGGGTGCTCGAAGGCCTCGTGGATGGCCTTCTTCGTGATCTCGTTGAAGACCACGCGGTAGACCTTGTCCTCGGGCACCTCGAGCGACTCCGCCAGGTGCCAGGCGATCGCCTCCCCCTCGCGGTCCATATCGGGGGCGAGGTAGACCGCGCTCGAGGTCTTGGCCAGCCGCTTGAGCTCCGAGATGACCTTCCCCTTGCCGCGGATGATCTGGTACTCGGGCTCGAAGCCGTGCTCGAGGTCGATCCCGAACTTGCCCTTCGGCAGGTCGCGGATGTGCCCCATCGAGGCCTTCACGACGAAGGCCGAGCCCAGGTACTTGTTGATCGTGCGCGCCTTGGCCGGGCTCTCGACGATGACCAGGGACTTGCCCTTCTTGCGGGTCTCCTTGGGCTCCGCCTCGGGGGCGTCGTCGTTCGCGGCGGCGTTCTTGGTCTGGCGCGGGCTCATGCTGTGAAGGGGCCAACCTGGGACCGAGGAAGGCGCGGGTCAAGCGCTCGTCGCGCCTCCGCCTCCGGGCCCGAGGGGCGGATAGGAATAAGGGGCGACCGGGCGGAGTCAAGGGCGCGCTGCTCGCCAGCAGCTCGCGCCGCCACCGCACAAGCCGTTTCGTAGAAACACCTTATGGCATCTGATCGGGAGTGGCCGGGAGAACCCCGCGGCGACCGGCCCCCGTCCGCGACCTGGCGCGGGAGCACCAGCAGCACCGAGCCGCTCGTCAGCCAGACGTCCCCCGACCCGTCGAGCAGAAGTGGCTGCTCACCACCCCGGCCGACCGTTGGCCGACCGCGGGCCGCGCCTCCGGCTCGGCGGGGGCCGGCTCGGCCGCGTCTATCCTCTCCCGCGCCGTGATCCTGCCCTCGGAAGGACTCCCCGCCGCGCCCGCTCCCCTCGCGCGCGCGCCCGATCCGTGGAGCCAGCCGCTCGCGCCGCCGGCCTTCGCGACGCTGTGGACCAGCGGGCCCGATCCCGCGCGCGACGGGCTGTTCCGCGTGGCCGCGCTGCGCCGGCGCGCGGACGGCGCGTGGGAGCGCCTGGAGCGCTGGTGCCGGCCCTTCGCGGACGAGGAGCGGACGGCGCGCGCGACGCAGCGCATGGCGCGCGAGTTCGGCGTCACGCGCGCGTCGCTCGAGGGCGCGGGCGCGCCCGAGGAGGCGCTGGCGGAGCTCGCGGACTTTCTCGGCCCGCGCCCGGTCGTCGCGCCCGACGCGGGCGCGCTGCGCGCCTGGTGCGCGGCGCGCGGCGGCGCGCCGGGCCCGCGCGCGCACTCGCTCGCCGGCGTCGCGGCCGCGCTCGCGCCCGGGCGGCTCGCGAGCCACGGCGAGGGGCTCGCCGCGCGCCTGCTCGCCGACGAGCCCGGGCTGGTCGCGCGGCCGCGCGCGCTCGATCCCGAGCACGTGCGCCGCGAGCTCGCGCGGCTCCTGGCGCGCGTGCTCGCGGCCGACGAGGCGGCGCTGGCCGTGCTCGCCTGGGGCCACCGCCTCGCCTGGCTGCGGCTCCGCGACGAGGACCAGGGCGCGGCGGACGCGCTCGCCTTCCTGCTGGCGCTGGCCGAGCGGCCCTCGCTCGTGCGCGACCCGCGCGCGCTCGACGAGACGGGCGCCGAGGACGGGCGCCTCTCCGACGCCGTGCGCGCCTACGCGGACCTGGCCGGGGCGGCCGAGGCGGCGCTGCCCGCCTGCGGGCGCGACGCGCGCGACGAGCGGCGCGCCGAGAGCCTGGCCGCGATCGCCGACGACGTGCACGTGCTCGACGACGCCGACCGCCGGCGCGTGGACGAGGCCTTCCAGGTGCACCTGCCGCGGCTCCTCGCCGAGCGCGACGGCGATCCCTGCCCGCCGCGCGCCGCGCAGCACGCGCTGGCGGCCGCGATCGCGCGGCGCTTCGGCGCGCGCGAGCTCCTGCTCGCGCACGCGCCGACCGGCACGGGCAAGACGCTCGCCTACCTCGTGCCCGCGCTCCTGTGGGCCTATCGCCAGGGTGTGCGCGTCGGCGTGGCGACCTTCACGCGCGCGCTCCAGGAGCAGGCGATGGAGCGCGACGTGCCGCTCGCGCTCGAGCTCCTGCGCCGCACCGGCGTCGAGGGGCGCCCGCGGGTCGCGCTGCTCAAGGGCCGCGAGAACTACCTCTGCTGGCGCGCGCTGCGGCTCGAGGTGCCCGGACCGCTCGAGCCGGCCGAGGACGTCTTGGCCTGGACGTCGCTGGCGCTCTTCGCGCTGTCCGACCCCGCCGCCGACCTCGACCGCTTCCCGCTGCGCCCGGCGCTCGAGGGCCACGCGGAGGGCCGCGCGGCGCTGGCGCGCGCCGTGCGCCGCGCGCGCGCCACGCTGGGCTGCTGCACGCACCAGGAGGACCGCGACACGTGCGGCGCCGAGGCCGCGCGCCGGCGCGCGCAGGGCGCGCACCTCGTGATCACGAACCACGCCTTCGCGCTCGCGCGGCGCGAGTTCTTCCGCCACCTCGTGTTCGACG
>CADEGS010000395.1 GCA_902826945.1 uncultured bacterium
GGGCCCCGCGCGGCGGGTGATCCTGATCTCCTGCGACACGCTGCGCGCCGACCGGCTGGGCATGTACGGCTACGGGCGGCCGACCAGCCCGAGCCTGGACGCCTTCGCGCGCGAGGGGATCGTCTTCGAGGAGGCGTACTCGACCGCGCCGATGACCGTGCCGGCCATGAGCAGCGCCCTGACCGGCCGTTACCCCCTGGAGATCGGCACGACCTTCGACAACCACCTCTTGATGCCGCCCGCGGTCGAGACCTTGCCCGAGGTCCTGGCCGAGCACGGCATCGCCTCGGCGGCGGTCGTCTCGAACTTCGTCCTGCGCCGGCCGACCGCGAGCGGCGAGGGCATCGGCACCGCCCAGGGGTTCCTGCACTACGACGACACGATGGAGTCGACCGAGGTGAACCGCGTGCAGTTCGAGCGCCTGGCGCCGGACACGACCGACGCCGCGATCGCCTGGCTGCGCCACCACACCGACGACGGGCCGTTCTTCTTCTGGGTCCACTACCAGGACCCGCACGGTCCCTACACGCCGCCCGCGAAGTACGCGGAGATGCTGGCGCAGGAGCCCTCCGGCGAGACGCTGCCCTTGACCCGCTCGCGCTACGGCAAGGGCGGGATCCCCGAGTACCAGCACCTCGAGGGGCACCTCGACCCGGCCTGGTACCGCGCGCGCTACGACGCCGAGATCCGCCTGTTCGACGACGAGGTCGGGCGCCTCTTCGCCTGGCTGCGCGAGCACGGCTTCTTCGAGGACTCGCTGATCGTGTTCACCGCCGACCACGGCGAGTCGCTGGGCGAGCACGGCTACTGGTTCTGCCACGGCGAGAACGTGCACCGCGAGGAGGTGCGCGTGCCGCTCGTGCTGCGCCTCGCGCCCGGCATGCGCGGGCCGCCGGCCGAGGAGCAGGGCGGCCAGCGCGTGTGCGCGCGCGTCGCGAGCCACCTCGACCTGTGGGCGACCGTGCTCGAGGCGTTCGGCGTCCCGCCGCGGCCGAGCCGCGGCCAGTCGCTGCTCGGCGAGATCCCCGAGCGGCGCTTCCCCGGCCAGTTCCTCTACCCCGAGGCGAAGCGGCCCAAGTGGTGGGGCGTCGGCGACGGCCGCCAGCGCGTGGTGTGGAGCGAGACGGAGGGCTTCCGCCTGTACGACGTGCGCGACGACCCCTACGAGACGCGCAACCTGCTCGACGAGCTGCCCGGCCCGCAGGGCCAGCAGCGCGTGCAGGCGCTGAGCGCGCCGCTGCAGGCGGTGCTGGCCGACATCCGCGGCAAGGAGCTCGTGCAGGGCGTGTGGCTCAAGTTCGACGACGAGACCGAGGCAGCGCTGCAGAAGCTCGGCTACGCCGAGAGCGGCGGCGATCGCTGAGTCAGCGGTCCTCGCGCGGCCCGAGGTCCTCGAAGATCGAGACCGTGCCCCAGTCGCGGTTCTCATGGAGCTGACGCGACCAGTGGCACCAGGGGTCGGGGTTGTTGCCCCAGGTCACGTCCGGCGCGCGCGTCGGCACGCGCCGCCAGCGCCGGCTCGCGAGCAGCGCCTGGTAGGGCTCCTGGTGCGTGAAGCCGACGCTGCGGCGCAGCACGAGGAAGCGCGGCGGCGGCTGGGCCTCGAGCCGGAAGCACGCGATCCCGCCGCGCACCGGGCAGTCGAGATAGAACATCAGCGGCACGTCCTCGTAGTTCGTCGCCACCTCGTCGCCCGGGCGCAAGAGCGGCCGCAGCGTGCGCACGACCTCGCCGTTCGGATCGGGCAGCGCTTGCCCCAGGTCGAGCGCGAGCACGTCGAGCTCGTGGCGCACGGCGCCGCCCGCAGGCGGCACGACCTGGCGGATCAGGTCCGGCACCGGGATCAGCGCGCGCGCCGGAGCGGCGGCCCAGGGCGTCACGAGCACGAGCAGCGCGAGCGCCCCCGCGAGCGCCGCGCGCGGCGCCCTGCGCGCGACGAGCGCGCGCGCTCCCTCGACCAGCACCCAGGCCGCGACGAGGCTCGCCAGCGGCGTCGTCGCCACGAGGTAGCGGTAGAACGGGAAGGGCGTCACGGCCGCCATCCACACGAGCACCGCGGCCAGGATCGCGAGCGACACGAGCGCCACGCGCGTGCCGCGCGGCGCGCGCGCCCCGCGCACGCGCGCCAGGACGAGCGCCAGCGGCGCCAGCACGAAGGGGAGCTGGAACTGGTTCAGGTAGACGGCCAGGATCGCGAGCCGCGGCGGCAGGTCGGTCGTCGCCTTCTTGAAGCGCCCGCTGCCGAGGTGCCCGTCGCTCCAGGTGACGAGCTCGTAGAAGAACGCGAAGGGCACGACCGAGAGGCCCAGCGCCGCGAAGACCGCGAGCGCCAGCCCGACGCGCGCGCGCCCCGCGCGCCAGGCGGCGACGAGCGCGTCCGCCGCCAGCACGCCGATCACCGGCCAGAACGTGCCGAAGTCCTGCTGGAACCACACCCAGCCGCACGCGACGAAGAGCGCCGCGCGCCCGAGCCGCCGCGGCGCGTCCTGCCAGCGGAAGTAGCTCGCCACCGTCAGCAGCAGGAACAGGGACGACGTCGCGTAGTAGCGGCACTGGCGCACGTGCAGCACCCAGTAGGCGCTGCCCAGGCACAGGA
>CADEGS010000396.1 GCA_902826945.1 uncultured bacterium
GGCGAGGGCATGGCGAAGGGCGGCGGGAGCGGCGGCGGCGAGGGCGGCCTGCTCGGCGGCGCGGGCCTCGGCGTCGGCTTCGGCCTGGCGCAGATGCTCGTGCGCGACCCGCGCGGCGGCGAGACGCTCGCGCCCGCGGCGGCCGGCATCGTGTGCGGCGCGTGCAAGAAGAGCGTGGCGCCCGGCCGCTTCTGCAGCGCCTGCGGCGTCGAGCTGAAGGCCGAGGAGCCGGCCAAGGCCGCGGGCCTCTTCTGCACCTCGTGCGGCTCGCCGATGGCGGCCGACGCGCGCTTCTGCGGCCAGTGCGGCAAGCCGCGCCCGGGCTGAGACGCGCGTGACGGCGGACGAGCGGCGCGCCGCGTTCGACGCGCTGCGGGCGCACCCCGACCTGCCGCGCTTCCTCGCCCAGGATCCCGAGCCCGGCGGCCCGGCGCGCGGCTGCCAGGGGCTGGCCGTGCTCGCGCTGGGCGAGCTCGTCGCGCTGGCGCTGGCGCTCGTGTGCGCGCTCTTCCTGCCGCAGCTCGCGCTCGTGCCGCTGGCGGTCGCGGTGCTGCTCCCGCTCGCGGCCGCGGCGCAGCTCCGGCGGCGCCCGCGCGCGCCGCTCGAGCGCTGGCCGGCGCGCGTCGTGCGCGTCGGCGTGCGCCTGACCGACGAGGGCGCCGGCGCGCGCTCGCGCTACGCGGTGGTGGTCGAGGACGAGGCCGGGCGCGCGCGCGAGCTCGCCGGCACGAGCGAGGCCGTCGGCGCGCTGGCCGCGGGCGCGCTGGGCGTCGCCTGCGCGCGCGGCGACGAGCTCGTGCGCTTCGTGACGCTCGCGGCGGGCGGCGCGCCCGGACGCTAGCGGCGCGGCCGGCGTCGCGCGGCCTCCTCACGGCGCGCGCGGAAGTCTATGCTCCGGCGCATGCGCCTGCGGCTGCCTCTGGCCCAGCGGCTGCGGCCGAGCGAGCTCCAGACGACGCTCTTCTGGGCGGGCCTGGTGGGCTTCCTCGGCGCCGGCGCGGCGGCGCTCTTCCGCGAGCTGGCGCACGGCACGCAGGAGCTCTTCTGGGGCCGGGGCGGCGACCTGGTCGAGAACGCGGCGGCCTTCCCGGCCTGGCTGCGGATCGTGGTGCCGATCGCGGGCGGGCTCGCCGCGGGGCTCGTGATCCAGCTCGGCGAGCGCTTCGCGCGCGGGCAGCCGTCCACGGACTACATGGAAGCCGTCGTCGGCGAGGGCACGATCCGCGTGCGCCCCAGCCTGGTGAAGAGCACGTCGTCCCTGCTCTCGATCGCCTCGGGCGGCTCGCTCGGGCGCGAGGGCGCGATGGTGCAGCTCTCGGGCATGCTCGCCTCGTGGCTCGGGCGCCACCGGCGCTTCTCCTTGCCGCGGCTGAAGCTGATCGTCGCCTGCGGCGCGGCGGCGGGCATCGCCTCGGCCTACAACTCGCCGCTGACCGGCGCGTTCTTCGCGGCCGAGATCATGCTCGGCTCGATCGCGATGGAGAGCCTGGGGCCGCTCGTGTTCGCCTCGGTCGTGGCGACGGTGACGACGCGCCAGGTCCTGGGCCGCGGCCCGATCTTCCACGTGCGCCACTTCGAGCTGGCCTCGCCGTTCGAGCTCGTCCCGTGCCTCGCGATGGGGCTCGTGCTCGGGCTGCTCGCGCCGTGGTTCGTGCGCCTCCTGCGGACGAGCGAGAAGCTCTTCGCCGCCACGCGGCTGCCGGTGTTCCTGCGCCTCGGGCTGGGCGGGCTCGTCGTGGGCCTGCTCTCGACCGCCGTGCCGGAGGTGTGGGGCAACGGCGCGGCGAGCGTGAACTCGTTCCTGCAGGACGGCTGGCAGTGGCGCGCGCTCCTCGTCGTGCTCGCGGCGAAGCTCGTCGCCACGGCGGCGACGGTCGGCTCGGGCGCGGTGGGCGGCGTCTTCACGCCCACGCTTTTCACCGGCTCGGCCATGGGCTACCTCTTCGGCTCGCTCGTGCAGGCCGCGTGGCCCGGGCCGACGGCCGTGCCGAGCGCCTACGCGCTGGTCGGCATGGGCGCCTTCCTGGCCGGGACGACGCACGCGCCCTTGATGGCGATGCTGATCGTGTTCGAGATGACGCTCGACTACGGCTCGATCCTGCCCCTGATGCTGTGCTGCGTGGCGGCGCACTTCACGTCGATCGCGAGCGGCGTGCCCTCGATCTACGCCCACGTGATGGAGCGCAAGCGCGCGGCGGCGGGCCCCGAGCGCCTGCTCGGCCGCACCGTCGGCGAGCTCGTGCGCAAGAACCCGCTGCACGTGCGCGAGAGCGCCACCTTCGCCGAGCTGGTCGAGATCTTCGAGCACAACCGCTTCAACTACGTCTACGTCGTCAGCGAGACCGGGCGCTTCCTGGGCGCCGTGTCCCTGCACGACATCAAGGCGCACATGGGCGACGAGGCGATCGCGCGCATCCTGATCGCCTCGGAGCTCCTGCACGAGGACATGCCGGTCGTGCGCGAGGACGAGACGCTGACGCAGGCGCTCGACCGCTTCCTGAACTTCGACGGCGAGCGGCTGCCGGTCGTCTCGGACGTCGCCGAGCGCGCGCTCGTCGGCACGCTGGCGAAGACGGAC
>CADEGS010000397.1 GCA_902826945.1 uncultured bacterium
GCGGGCGACCAGGAGCTCCTCGCGCGCTGCCTCGCGGCCACCGGCGCGCGCGACGCCGCGCGCGCGGTGCTGCAGGCGACGCTCGCCGCGCTCGACGAGCACGACCCGCGCCGCGCGGCGCTCGAGGCCGAGCTCGCCGCCTGGGCCTCGGAGTGAGCGAGCGCGCCCGGGGCGGCCCGGCCGCGGCCGGCATGCGTCACTTCCGGGCGCAGAAGTCCGCCAGGTGGACCAGGTACCGGCTCTCCTGGCCTGTCGAGCTCGTGCGCAAGAGGCGCAGGATCGTCAGGTCGATCAGGTCGTCGCGCAGGAGGAACTGGAGCGAGAGGTCGCCCCGGATCGTCAGAGGGACCTCGGCCAGATCGCCGATCTGCATGGTCACGCGTCGCAGCTCGCTCACGGCTTGCTGCCCGGACCCGAAGATCACCGTGACCTCCTTCTGCCCGGCGTTCCGCGAGCCCACGACCCCGACGGCCAGCTTCAAGCCGTGCTGCTCCATCGTCTCCGGCGTCATCTGGACGGCCTCGCGCGCGCCTTCGGCCGTCGCGCTGCCGTCCGCCGCTGCGGTGACGGGCACGGCGCGGCCGGGCGCGGGGAAGTAGCCGACGAAGGTGACGACGCGCTGGCCCCTGGGCGAGAGAACCCAGTCGAGGAACGCGTCGATCTCCGGCCTGCGCGCCGTCGGGGCGACGTAGTAGTAGAGCGGCCGGCTCAGCGGGTAAGCCCCGCTCGCGACCGACTCGGCGGTCGGCTTCTCCCCGATCGAGTCGGCGTCCCGCGCGATGCGGATGATCCGCGCTCCCGGGGAGTACGCGATGCCGCTGTAGCCGATCGCGAAGGGGTTGTTGGAGACGGCCGCCACGAGCAGCGCGGACGAGGACAGGTCGCGAGCGAGGGGCGAGAAGGGCCTGCCGCCCAGGACGTGCGCCTGCATGAAGGTCCGCGTCCCGGAGTCCAGGTTGCGGTTGTAGACGTCGATCCGGCGGTTGAGGCCGCCGACCTCGATCCAGTTGCGGACCTCGCCGCTCAGGATGCGCGCGAGCTCGTCGATGCTCAGGCGGCTGACCGGGTTGCTCGTGTGGACGTACACGCCCAGCCCGTCGAGGCCGATCACGATCTCCTCCGGCTCGCCGCCCCGCTCGGCGCGGAACGCCGCCAGCTCGGCGGGCTCGATGCGCCGCGAGGAGGCCGCGATGTCGGTCGATCCTTCCAGAATGGCCTGGATGCCGGTCTCCGAGCCCTTGCCCTCGACCTCGAAGCGCACCGACGGAACGGCGTCGGCGTACTCGGCCGCCAGCTCGCGATTGAGCGTGACCATCGTGTCCGATCCCTTGATCGTGATGGTCTGCGCGCCGAGGAGGGGAGACGTCAGCAGGGCCGCGGCGGCGAGCTTCGCGCAGCGCGCGCCGCGCCGCGGGCGGCCGGCTTGCCAGTTCGCGGATGAGCTCAAGGGCGCACTCCTCGTTGCGGTCGTCATGCGGATCGCTGCCAGGACCGACGCGATCATAGCTCGCGCCGGAGGGAGCGAACGCCCGCCGACGCACCGCGACGTCAAGGCGAGATCAACGCAGCGTGAAGGCGATCCGCGCCGCCCAGTGGTCGGACAGGTGCCGGCCGCCGGCGCGCTGCTCGCGGTCGACGAGCAGCCGCTCGGCGCGGAAGCGCTCGACGGCCGTCGCCGCGACCATGCCGTGGTCGATCGCCCTGGGCTCCTCGGCGACCGCCCAGTCGTTGGCCGTGCAGTCGTAGGTCGGCGGGAGCGCGTGCGAGGTCAGCCCCGCGCCGTGGCTCGCGAACCACGAGCGCAGGAGCTCGAAAGCGGGGCTCTCCGGCGCGCTGTTCAGGTCGCCCAGCAGCGTCACGAAGGCCGGCCGATCGGGGTGATCGGCGTTCCAGCGCTCCAGCGCCTCCTCCATCCACCCGATCAGCTCGAGCGCCTGGCGCCGCCGGGTCGGCTCGGCGTCCACGCCGGCCTGCATGTGGGTGTTCCACACGATCCCGACCCGGCCGTCGGCGAGCTCGATCGTCGTGCGCAGGGCGCCCTTGGCCGTGACGAGCGCGGTCGGGCCGCTCTCGGCGCGGAAGTGGTAGCTCGCGGCCTCCAGGACGCGGTGGCGGGTGGCCGTCACGAGGCCGCTCTTGTGGGGCAGGAACCACTCCCCGTCGCCGCGCACCACGCTCCACGGTCCGCCGTCGGGGACGCAGGAGCGAGCCGCGTCGGTCCAGACCTCCTGCAGCGCGACGACGTCCGGCGCCAGCGCGAGGAGCCGCTCGCGGATCAGCGCGAAGCGCGCCCGCGGCGCGGCGGTCATCCAGTCCGGCAGGCCCCACACGTTGTAGGTGACGAGCTCCAGCCGCTGCGCTCCCGGCGCGCGCGGCGCGACGGCCGGCGCCGCGTGCACCACCGCGCGTACGCGCTCGCCCGGCTGCAGGAAGGCGCTCGCGAGCAGCAACGCGCCGAAGCCCAGCGTCACGGTGCGTGAGCGCAGCGGGTCGGATCCGGCTCGCGTGAGGCGGCGCATGGAGGGGGACGCTCCACGCAGTCCATCGGCGGGTCACGACAA
>CADEGS010000398.1 GCA_902826945.1 uncultured bacterium
GACTGGCGGCCCGACCTGGGGACCGTCGGCAAGCTCCACGTCCGCCACGGCAAGGGCAGCCGCGGCCGCGGTCCGAAGCAGCGCCTCGTGCCGGCGATCAACGGCGCCGACCGGCTGATCGACTGGTGGCTCGGCGACGTCCGCCACCGCTTCGGCGACGACTGGGCCGACCCCGACGCGCCGATGCTGCCGAGCGAGCGCCACGACCGGGTGCTCGAGCGCTGCCGCAGGGTCGGCGCCAACGCCCTGCGCGAAGGACTCGCCGGGCAGACGGCGCGCTTCCTGCCGGCCTGGTCGGGGCGACTCACCCCGCACGTCCTCCGTCATTACTGCGCCTCCTCCTTGTATGGGGCGGGGATGGACCTGAAGGCGCTGCAGGAGCTGCTCGGCCACCAGTGGCTCTCGACCACCTCCGGCTATATCCACGTCCACGACGACCACGTCGAGCGCGCCTGGGTTGACGCCAACCGCCGGCTCGGGGAACGCTTCGACGAAGGGAGGGGAGACGATGCGCTGGAACCTGCGGCTGCAGGCCGCTGAGCGTGGGATCTGGAAATCGACCGAGATGCGCCGGCTGCTCGCCGACGCCGGCCTGGAGATCAGCGCCGGGAAGATGTCGGCGCTCTGGACCGGCCAGCCGACGACGATCCGGCTCGACGACCTCGACGTGATCTGCTCGGTGCTCGGCTGCGACCCGGCCGCGCTGCTCGTCCCCGAGCCGGAGAAGGTCGAGGCGCGGCGGCCTCGTCGCGACCAGGCGGCCAACGGGGAGGATCCGCCGACCCCGGTCCGCCCGCGCTTCGGCAGGCCGAAGTCAGAGCCTCCCCTTTGAGGGAACCGAGGCGCCCGCCGCGGCGCTGTATCGGCTGCCAGGATCGCCGCGTCGCCTGGGCGAAGCCGCGGGTCGACTGGTGCTATGAGTGCCTGCCCGGCGGTCCGTTCACGCCGCCGCCCTGCGCCAACTGCGGCTCTGACTCCTACTTCAGCGACGGCCTCTGTGGGCGCTGCCATCCCGGCGGGCCGGCCTTCACCGACGCCTGCCGGGGCTGCCTGGCCTGGGGGGTGGAGAGGAGATACGGATGGACCTGCTGGACCTGCCGTTGGTGGCGCACCCACTACCCGCTCGGCACCTGTCCCCATTGCGGGCGGGAGACCTGGATCGGCGGGGTCGGAGGATGCCTGCTCTGCCTCGACCAGGCCCGCCGTCTCCAGGAGCCGGGCCGGGCACCCGACCTCGCCGGCGCCAACCGCCACGGGCAGCAGCTCGCCCTCGCCAACATGCGGTTCCAGCGTCCCAGGACCCCGCGCCTGGAGGCGCCCCGGAAGCAGGCCGCCTTCACGCCGACCGCCTGGCGCCAGCTCGTCCTTCTCGAGGTCGACCCCGATCCCGAGGTCCTGCGGCGCCGCCGTCTCGCCGCCGAGGGCGGCCTTCTCGCCCACTGCCACGAGGTGCTGGCCGACCACGGCGACCGGCACGGCTGGAGCGTCCGGCAGCGAAACGTCGTCGTCCAGTCGCTGCGCCTCCTCGCCGTCCTGCAGGACACCCCCGGCGCGAAGATCGCGGCCTCCGACGTGGCGATGCTGCCGCGCCACGGCGGCAACATCGAATCGACCCTCGAGGTGCTCGAGGCCGCCGGTCTCCTCCTCGACGACCGTCTGCCGCGGGTGGAGCGCTACTTCGCCGAGCGCGCCGCGGGGTTGCCGGGGCCGATGCGGGCCGAGCTCGATGTATGGATCGAGGTGATGCTGAGGGGGAGCACCAGGGCGCCCCGCAGGAAGCCGCGCGACCCGGAGACCGTGCAGCTGCACGTCACGGCGATCATGCCGATCGTCCGTGCCTGGGCCGGGGCCGGCCATTCCTCGCTGGCCGAGATCACCACCGAGCAGGTCCGGGCCGCATTGCCCGCGAGCGGGGGAAGGCGCAACCTCGCCGAGTTCGGGCTGCGCTCCCTCTTCGAGATCCTGAAGGGGCGGCGGCTGATCTTCGCCGATCCGATGCGCGCCGTCCCTGCGACGCCGGTCAACGCCTCGGTGCCGTTGCCCCTCGACACCTCGGCGATCCGCGCGGCGCTCGATTCCCCCGACCCGGCGATCGCCCTGGCCGTCGCCCTCGTCGCCTTCCACGCCCTGACCTCGGCGCAGCTTCGCGCGCTCCTCCTCATCGACGTCGTCGACGGTCGCCTCCGACTCGGGGAGCGCGAGATCCCGCTCGCGGATCCGGTACTCGACCGCCTGCGTTCCTGGCTCGATCTTCGCGCCCGCACCTGGCCGGCCACCGTCAACCCCCACCTCTTCGTCAGCAGGCGCAGCGCCCCGCGCCTGATCCAGGTCGGCCGCAACTTCCCGTGGACGCGGACCAACCTGAAGCCCCAGGCGCTGCGCGAGGACCGGATCCTGGCCGAGATCCACGCGACCGGGGGCGATGTACGGAGGATCTGCGACCTCTTCGGGATGAGCGTCAGCGCCGCGATGCGCTACGCGGGCACGCTCGACGGGATCGACTCCGACGGGCCCGGCGCTCCG
>CADEGS010000399.1 GCA_902826945.1 uncultured bacterium
AGTACCCCGACATCGCGCGCACGATCCGGGGCGACCTCGCCAACCTGAAGGCGGCGGCCTTCCCGCTGCGGCTGAGCGGCGACTGGCAGAACCTCCTGGAGCAGTTCGAGAGCATCGAGCGCATGCTCGAGCAGGAGACCGACTACGTGGCGGAAGCGCGGCTGCAGGAGGACGCGCGGCGCGCCATGGCCGGCCTGGAGGACATCGTCGTGCCGCGCGTCGTGCCGGAGCTCTCGACGCGCCGCGTGCTGACCAGCGAGTACCTCGAGGGGCGGCACCTCGAGCCGTTCCTCGCGCTCGGACCGTCGCAGGAGCTGCGCGACCGCCAGGGCGCTCGCATCGCGCGCTCCTCCATGCGGCTGTGGTACCGCTCTCGGCTGGTGTACGCCGACCCGCACCCGGGCAACTACCTGTTCCTCGAGGACGGTCGTCTGGGGCTGCTCGACTTCGGCTGCTGCCACCGCTTCTCCGACGAGGAGTTCGCCTTCGTCATGGACGTCGAGCGCGCCGCGCTGCAGGGCGACGAGGCCGGCCTGGTCGGGCTGATGGCTCAGGGCTGCGACCTGGACCCGAGCGAGCTGGACGGCGAGCGTCTGGCCTGCATGCGCGACTACTGCGGATGGGTGTGGGGGCCGATCTTCACGCTGGAGCCCTTCGACTACGGCGCTCCCGGCCAGTACGGCGAGGGCGTGCGCCTCTTCGGCGAGTTCGTCAAGCGCCGCTGGGTGCGCTCGCTGCCGGTCAACGTGTGGCTGACGAAGGTCTTCTTCGGCGTGCGCGCCATGCTCACGCGCCTGGAGGCGCGCGTGCCCTACGGCCGGATCCTGCGCGAGGAGTCGGTCCTGTAGCCGCGGGGCGCGCGGCTCACGGGAGGAGACGCAGGCGGCCTGCGCGGCGCGCGCTCCAGGACGCCCAGGCGCGGCAGGCGAGCGTGAGCAGCACGAGCGCGACGCCCCACGTCGCGTAGAGCAGCCCCAGGCTCCACGCGTAGCCCGCGGGCGGCGGCGGAGCTCCCATCGGGTGGTCGGCGAACAGCCACGCGTTCGGCCGTCCCTCGCGCAGCGCGCTGACGGCGAGCGCCAGCGCGTGCAGCAGCGGGATGTGCAGCAGGTAGTAGAAGAGCGGCACGCGCCCGAGCAGCGCCAGCCAGCGCGCGAGCGGCCCGCGCAGGCGCTCGAGCAGCGGCAGGAGCGCGAGCGTCGGCCCGAGCGTCATCAGGAGGAAGCTCAGCGAGGCCGGGTACTTGCTCGCGTCGAGGAAGGCGAGCACGGCCGGCGGGCCGCCGGGGCGCTCGGCCAGCGCGCGCCAGGGGCGCGGGTCGCCGTAGGCGTCCGTGGCCCGCAGCACGACGAAGAGCGCCGTCGCGCCGAGCCCGAGCGCCAGGCAGGCGCGCGCGCGGCGGCGCGGCTCGAGGACGAGCACCCTCCCGAAGGCGTAGCCCAGCGCCATGACGCCGACCCAGGGCACGAGCGAGTACAGCACGACGAGCTGCGGCCCGTCCGCGCCGAGACGGATCGGCTCGGCGTAGAAGCCGACCCACAGGATCTTCCACAGCCACGCCAGCGGGTCGCCGTCGAGGCCGTCGAAGATCGCGCCGCGCCGCGCGTCGAGCAGGTCGTGCCCGCCGACGAGCACCAGGCCGACCGCGAGCACCGCGGCGAGCGGCAGGCGCGCGAGGCCCGCCAGGCAGACCATCGACCAGCCGATCGCCCACAGCACGCCCGCCATCAGGTAGCGGTCCCAGCCGAGGTTGAAGGTCCAGCTCCAGCGCACGAGGGTGAGCTCGAGCGCGACCAGCCACAGCCCGCGCAGGGCCAGGGCGCGCGAGCCGGGGCCGCGGCGCCGCGCGCGCAGGAAGGCGCTCGTGCCCGCCAGGAACACGAACGCCGGCGCGCAGAAATGCGTCACCCAGCGCGTGAAGAAGAGCGCAGGCGTCGGCCCGCCGGCCGGAATCCCGGCGAACACGCGCACGTGGTCGAGCGCCATCAGCACCATGACCGCGCCGCGCGCGAGGTCCACCGAGGCGATGCGCGCGCTCGCGCCCGAGGCGAGGGGATCCGCGCGCTGCGGGGGCGCGGCGGCGGGTTCGTCCGCCCCGCTCTCGCTCCCGGGCGTCGATCCGCTCGTCATCGCTGGGACGCTACGGCCGCGGACGAGCGGGCGTCAACGTCCCTGTCGCTCGGTGGCGCCGCCGCTTCGCTCGAGGGACCGTGCGGCGCGGCTCCGCGATCTCCGTCCGGCAGAGAAAGCGCGTGCGAGCGGCGGGATCGCTCGCGCTCGTTCCCGGGCCGGACGTCGTGGGCGAGCGCCTTCCCTGCGTCCGCGCGGGCGCGCGCGTCCTGCGACGCACGCGCCCGCCGAGGAGCACGGCGCGGCTCCGCCCGCGCAGGCTCCGCAGGCCGGCGACCCGCTCAGCCGCCGATGCGGAAGTCGACCGCGTTCGACAGCGCGAACGGCGGGTT
>CADEGS010000400.1 GCA_902826945.1 uncultured bacterium
GTGGCGACGCCGCTCGTCGCGCGCCTCGTCGCCGGACCGCTCGAGGCGCTGGTGCGGCGCCTGGCGCGCGGGCCGCTCCTCCCCCGCGGCGTGCGCGTCGCGCTCGGCCTCGCGCTGCTCGCCTGGGTGCTCGCCGCCGTGCCGTTCTGGAGCACGTCGAGCGTCGCGCCCGAGATCGCCTACCGGACGCTCCCCGCGCGCGGCGAGCCGGCCGGCCCGAACGTCGTGCTGGTGACGATCGACACGCTGCGCAACGACCACCTGTCGTGCTACGGCTACCCGCGCCCGACCTCGCCGCGCATCGACGCGCTGGCCGCGGGCGGCGTGCGCTGCGCCGACCCGAGCGCCTCCGCCGCGTGGACCAAGCCGGCCACGGGCACGATCCTGACCGGGCTCTACCCCTCGCGCCACGGCGCGCTCTACCACGGCAGCGTGCTGCAGCTCCCCGAGGGCGAGCGCACGCTGGCGCAGGCCTTCCAGCAGTCCGGCTACGTCACCGCGGGCTTCGTCAGCAACCCGAACCTGAAGCGCGTCTTCCGCTTCGACCGCGGCTTCGACGAGTACTTCGACTCGCCGGTCGAGGACACGGTCGCGCTGGCCTCGATGCGCGCCTCGTGGTTCGGCGCCGTCCTCATGCGCCTGGCGCGCTACCAGTTCAACTGGAACTACGAGAACGACGTGACGCGGATGAACGGGCACATCCTGCCCTGGCTCGAGGCGAACCGCGCCAACCGCTTCTTCCTGTACCTGCACTACATCGACCCGCACATCCCCTACACGCCGCCCGAGCCCTACCGCACCGACTTCGAGCAGGATCACGGCCTGGTGCTCTTCAACGAGCGCAAGGAGAAGGTCGGGATCGACCTCTACGACGGCGAGATCCGCTACATGGACGAGGGTCTCGGCAAGCTGATCGACCGGCTGGGCGCGCTCGGCCTGTGGGAGAGCACGCTCTTCGTCGTGACCTCGGACCACGGCGAGGAGTTCTTCGAGCACGGCGTGCTCGGGCACGGCTTCTCGCTCTACCAGCCCGTCGTCGGCGTGCCGCTCGTGCTGCACGGGCCGGGCGTGCCGGCCGGACGCGTCGTGGAGGACCCGGTGCAGATCCTCGACATGCCGGCCACGCTGCTCGAGCTGGCGGGCACCGGGCAGACGGAGCTCGGCGACGGCGTGTCGTTCGCGTCGCTCGTGCGCGGGGACCCCGAAGGTGCCGCGCGCAGCCTCTACATCGAGAGCGAGTTCGGCCAGGACGAGCACGACACGCGCAGCTTCGTCTTCACCGGCGTGCGCGAGGGCCGCTGGAAGCTGGTCCTGACCGAGGCCAACGCCTGGTTCCCGCCGCAGAACCCGAGGTACGGCGCCGAAGCGCTCTACGACCTCGAGAGCGACCCCGGCGAGACGAGGAACCTCTTCCACGACCCGGCGCACAAGGAGCTCGTGCAGCGCCTGCTGGCCGAGCTGCTGCGGCACGCGACGTTCCTGCAGGAGAGCGGCTTCCGCGACGTCGAGCCGACCGCGCTCGACCCCGAGACGCAGGCGCAGCTCAAGGCCATGGGCTACCTCTGAGCAGCGCCATGGCCGCTCCGCTGCTCCTGCTCTCGATCGACGTCGAGGAGGACATGCCCGGCTGGCGCATCGTGCGCCCGACGCGCGTCACGAACCTGGCGGCGCTGCCGCGCCTGGCCGCGCTGTGCGAGCGCCTGGGCGTGCGGCCGACCTACCTCTGCAACCACCCGGTCGTGACCGACCCCGAGGGCGCCGCGATCCTGCGCGCGCTCGCCGCGCGCGGCGGCTGCGAGATCGGCACGCACGTGCACGCCTGGAACACGCCGCCCTACGACGGCGTCGCCGGCCGCGCGGGCGACGAGCGCGAGCACACCTACTACCAGTTCGAGCTCGCGCCCGAGGCCTCGCGCGCCAAGCTCGCGAGCGTGCACGCGGCCGTCGCCGCGCTCGCCGGAGCGCCGCCGGTCTCCTTCCGCGCCGGGCGCTTCGGCATCGACGCGGTCACGCTGCAGGCCCTGGTCGCGCTCGGCTACCGCGTCGACACGTCGGTCACGCCGCTCGTCGACCACTCCGCCGACGGCGGCCCCGACTTCCGCGGCGCGCCGCGCTTCCCCTACCGCCCCGCCGCGCACGACCCGCGCGCGCAGGGCGCGCTGCCGATCGTCGAGATCCCGGTCTCGATCGCGACCACGCGCCGGCTGCCGTTCGCGCTGCAGCGCGCCTACGCGCGCATCCCGCCGGTGACGCGCCTGCGCGGCGTGCTCTCGGGCGACTTCCTCGGCCTGGTGGACTTCGCCTGGCTCTACCCGGTGCGCTTCGCGCCGGAGCTGATGCGGCGCGCCGCCGACGTGCTCGCCGCGCAGGGGAGCCCGGTGCTGAACGTGTTCCTGCACTCGAGCGAGCTCGCGCCCGGCGTCTC
>CADEGS010000401.1 GCA_902826945.1 uncultured bacterium
CGCTCGAGCAGGAAATCGACGTGCATCACGGCCCCCCGAGGTAGAGCACCTGGCCCGTGACGAGGTCGCTCGCGTCGGCCAGGAAGAACTCGACCGCGTGGACGACGTCGGCCGGCGTGCCCGGGCGGCGCGCGGCCAGGCGGCGCTGGAGCGCGTCGAGCTTCTCGCGCGGCACGCCGCGCACGAGGTCGGTCTCGATCGGGCCCGGCCCGACGGCGTTGACCGTCACGTTCCAGGGCCCGAGCTCGTGCGCCAGCGTGCGCGTCAGGCTCTCGACGGCGGCCTTCGAGGCGGCGTAGATCGCCTCGCCCTCGAGGTGCAGCGGGACCGCGATCGTGGACAGGTTCACGATGCGCCCGCGCCGGCGCGCCTGCATCAGCCGCGCGGCCTCGCGCGAGACGAGGAAGGTCCCGAGCAGGTTCGTCTCGACCACGCGCCGCGCCGAGTCCATCGGCGTCAGGAGGCTGTGGTTCATCGCCGCCACGCCGGCGTTGTTGACCAGCGCGTCGAGTCGCCCGTGCTCGGCGCGGATCGCCGCGCACAGCGCGCGCACGCCCGCCTCGTCGGTGACGTCGCACTCGCGGTGGCGGTAGGCGGGATGCTCGAGCGAGGCCGGCCCGCGGCTCGCGCCGAAGACCACGTCGCCGCGCGCGAGGAAGTGCTCGCAGAGCGCGCGCCCCAGCCCCTTGCGCGAGCCCGTGACGAGGACGACGCGCGGCTCAGCCACCGCGCGCTTCCCTGGCGAGCAGCGCCACGTACTCGCACAGGGAGCCGAGGGTGCGGAAGGGGCTCCGCTCCTGCGAGAAGGCGCGCTCGTCCGCGACGGTCAGCGTCACGCCGAGCTCGCGCGCCAGGCGCTCCTCGATCAGGACGATCAGCCCGACCAGCCCGATCGAGTCGAGCGCGCCGCGCTCGCCGACCAGCCGCGTGTCGAGCGCGTCGCTCACGCGCTCCGCGGGCGGGAGCGAGGCGTTGTGCTCCGCCAGCGCGGCCAGCACGTGGCCGCGGACGGCCTCCTCGAGCGCGATCTCCGCCATGCGGCGCCCAGGATCCTCGCCCGCGCGCGCCGGCGCAAGCGAGGCGGGGGCGTCGTGCTCGCTCGAGGGCACCTGACCTCCGGTGAGGTCGCTCCGCGCGCTTTTCCTGGCGGACGGGAGCGCCGTCCGACGTCTCCCGGGGCGGCGCCAGACGGCACGCCACGTGCTCTGCGTGCCGTGACCAGCCCCTTCCCCGCGGGCGGCTGACGAGGCCGCCCGGCGAACCAACGGAGAGATCCCCATGCGCTCGCGACTTGCCTTCGCCTCGCTCGCCGCCCTGCTGGCCGTCGTCCCCGCTCCCGCCGCCCGCCCCGGAACGACGGCCCGGGTCGGCCTCAGCGCGGCGCAGGTGGACGCGCTCGCCACGAAGCTGCTCGCGCAGACCCGTTACCCGTTCCGCGGCTCGGTCGTCGTGGACGCCGGCGCGTCCGGCGGGTACGCGGCGATCCGCTTCCAGGGCAACGACTCGGTGATCTTCGTCGACCCGACGCGGCTCGCCACGACCGACGAGAACACCTTCGCCTTCGTGATCGGCCACGAGCTCTCCCACCAAGCCTTTGGGCACGGCCCGGCGTCCCCGCGACCCCAGGCCGAGTGGGACGCGGACGTCAACGGGGCCAAGATGGCCCGCGCCGCGGGCTACGACCTCGAGCGCTACGTCCGGCACCTCTACCGGATGCCCGAGAGCTGCTCGCCGACCCACGGCTGCTGGCACGGGCGCGCGCGCAACCTCGAGCGCGTCTTCGGCCTCGAGACGGGCCTCTGGCGCGATGCCCACGCGGGGCACGGAGCTGCGACCGGCTTCCCGCCGAGCCAGGGACCGCGCGTGCCGGGCTTCCTGGCCGTTCCCTGCTCGCATCCGCAGCATCCGTTCGGGGACATCGGGCCGTTCGGTCGCACCCCGTGCATGCACCCGGTGCACGCCAGCGACGCGCTCATCGCCTTCTGATCCCGGCTCGCGAAGAGGACCCCTCGTCCGGTGGGCTCGGTCGAGGGGTCCCGCGCGCGCTCAGCGCGCGCCCTGCGCGCGCAGCCAGGCCGCGAGGTCCTCGCGGCCGGCGTGCAGCGCCCAGCCGAGCGGCGTGCCGTGGTAGATCGTGTCCTCGAGGTCCAGGCGCGCGCCGCGCTCGACCAGGAGCCGCACCACGTCCTCGTGCCCGCCCCAGACGGCCTGGTGCAGGGGCGTCGCGTGCGCGTGCGCGCCGCGCGGGTTGTGGCGGTCGGGGTCCTCGCCGGCGTCGAGCAAGAGGCGCACGACCTCGGCCTGGCCGAGCTGCGCCGCCAGCGCCAGCGCGAGGTGGCGCTCGGCCCCGTCCGCGCGCGGCAGCAGGCGGCGCACGAGCTCGGCGCGGCCGAGCCCGGCCGCCGTCG
>CADEGS010000402.1 GCA_902826945.1 uncultured bacterium
CCGCCGGCGATCAGCGCGACGGTCTCCTCGTCGTCCATCGCCATGCGGCCGAACGTCTCGCGGATGTCCTTGGCCGCGGCCAGCGGGTCGGGGTTGCCGCCCGGGCCCTCGGGGTTCACGTAGATCAGGCCCATCTGCACGGCGGCGAGCGGGTTCTCGAGGTCGCGCTCCCCGCTGTAGCGCTCCTGGTCGCCGAGCCAGGTCGTCTCGCGTCCCCAGCTCACGTCGTTCTGCGGCTCCCACACGTCCTCGCGGCCGCCGCCGAAGCCGAAGGTCTCGAGCCCCATCGACTCGAGCGCGCAGTTCCCCGCGAGCACCATCAGGTCGGCCCACGAGAGCTTGCTGCCGTACTTCTGCTTGATCGGCCACAGGAGCCGGCGCGCCTTGTCGAGGTTCGCGTTGTCGGGCCAGCTGTTGAGCGGCGCGAAGCGCTGCGTGCCGTCGGACGCGCCGCCGCGCCCGTCGGAGACGCGGTACGTGCCCGCGCTGTGCCACGCCATGCGGATGAAGAGCGGCCCGTAGTGGCCCCAGTCCGCCGGCCACCAGTCCTGCGACGTCGTCATCAGCTTCGTGATGTCGGCCTTGACCGCCGCCAGGTCGAGCGTCTGGAACGCCGCGGCGTAGTCGAACGCCTCTCCCATCGGATTGCTGCGCGGCGCGTTCTGGCGCAGGATCGTGAGGTCGAGCTGGTCGGGCCACCAGTCGCGGTTGGTCGTGCCGCGGGCCGCCATGTCGGCGCCCGCGCTCTTCATCTCTTTCGTCTTCATGGTTCCTCCGGAGCTGGCGCGCAGCGACTCCTGCGAGGTCGAGCAGGAGACGCACAGGACGGCGAGGATCGCCCCGGCACGAGCGAGGGGGGTCGTGAGTGTCATGGCTTCTCAGTGGGTTCGAGGGACTGCCACGACGACGAGGAGCGACCTCTCGCAGGCCGGCGCGTCGTGGCTGGATCGCGGGGCGTCGCGGCCTCCATCGGCCGGCGCGCCCGTGCGGAACAATAGACCAGCGCGGCCTCGATCCCTGATCGCAAGTTCCGATGCCCGTGATAGGGAACGGCGCGATCGATCGGCGCGCTCCGCCGGGAGCGGACGAGCGGAATTCGACTTCGTACTTGTTCGGATGGCGGCTCCGGCTCACCTGCCGCCCGCGGGTCGCAGCGCGGACGGCGATCCTGCGACCTCGTCCAGGCAGGCGCGAACGACCGGCAGCACGGCGTCCGCCACGATCCGCTGTCCGGCCGGGCGGGGATGCGTGCCGTCCCAGAACAGGTCGTCCTCGGGCGTGCCCGCCGCGATGCGGGCCCGCACCGCGCCGCGCGCGTCCACGCACGGCACGGGGGTCGTCGCGAGGAAGAGGTCGAGCTCGCGGTCGTAGTCGAGCACCTGGGGCACGTACGCCTCCATGCTCTCGCGGCGGGGCATGCGCACCAGCACGAGCCGCGCGCCCCGCTCGCGCGTCCAGCGCTCGAGCGCCTCCAGGCACAGCCGGAAGTCGGCCGGCGCCACGCGCCGCGGGTAGTCGTCGAGCGCGCGGTAGCCCTGGAGCGCCTGCCGCCGCTCGCGCTCGCGCGCGAGGAAGCCCTGCAGGATCGCCTCGCGCCCGCCGTGCAGCTCGTCCCAGGCCCAGGCCACGGCGTTCGCCAGGCGCACGTCGTTGCGCACGAAGCGCTCCGCGCGCCACAGGAGCGAGCGGCGGTCGCGCAGCCAGGCCAGCCTCTCGACGTCGGCCATGTCCATCGTGGGCACGTGCTCGTTCACGGTGCCGAAGCCCGCGACGACGACGTCGGGCCGCCAGGTCTCGCCCACGGCGCGGCAGCGCTCGAGCCCCTGGCGGATCGTCGAGCCGATCACGCCGCCGTTCACGACCTGCACGAGGCCCGCCGGGGTCGGCTCGCCGCCGCCCGAGCGCTCGTCGTTCGTCCGCTCGCTCCCCGCGGCCTGCGCGTCGCCCGGCCGGCCGAGCTCGCGCCGCAGATCCGCCTCGAGGAGAGCCGGCCAGGTCTCGTCCGCCCCGACGGTCCAGCCGAAGGTGGACGAGTCGCCGAGCGCCAGCACGCGCCGGCGCGCCGCCGGGTCGGGATCGGCGCCGCGGAATCCGCCGGGCGACACGCGCTCCCCGGGCGCCCACGGCAGCGACGCCCCGGGGCGCGGCGTCCAGAGCTGGCGGTCGTCTCTCCGGTGCAGCGCGTCGGCCGTCGCCAGCGCGCGATCCTCGTCGGCGTTCCAGATCTGGATCGGCACCTCGAAGCGCGGGTAGCGCACCCCGCAGGCGCGCAGCACCGCCTCGCCGACCGCCAGCGGCGCCACCCCGAGCGCCAGCGCCAGGGCTCGCTTCGCCGCGCGCTTCCCGCCCCCGCCCGCGTCCACCGCCAGAGGATACGGAGTCGCGGCGGTCAGCGCTGCGCG
>CADEGS010000403.1 GCA_902826945.1 uncultured bacterium
AACCCGTTCCCGATGAGCATCTTCGAGAACGTCGTCTACTCGCTGCGCATCGACGGCGAGCGCGACCGCGACGTCCTGGCGCAGGTGTGCGAGCAGAGCCTGCGCCGCGCGGGCCTGTGGTCGGAGGTCGAGAACCGCCTGCACGCCAGCGCGCTGGCCCTCTCCGGCGGGCAGCAGCAGCGCCTGTGCATCGCGCGCGCCATCGCGGCCGAGCCCGAGGTGCTGCTGCTCGACGAGCCCTGCTCGGCGCTCGACCCGATCGCCACCGGCCGCGTCGAGGAGCTGATCGACGACCTGAAGGGCACCTACACCGTCCTGATCGTCACGCACAACATGCAGCAGGCGTCGCGCGTCAGCGACTACACCGCGTTCATGTACCTCGGCAGGCTGGTCGAGTTCGGGCCGACCGAGGCCATCTTCCTCTCGCCCGAGCTGAAGGAGACCGAGGACTACGTCACCGGTCGCTTCGGATGATCCCATGAGCAGCCATCTCAAGCGCGATCTCGAAGGTCTGGAGCGCCGCCTGCTCCTGCTCGCCGCCCAGGTCGAGGAGGCCGTGCGCCGCTCGATCACCTCGCTCCTCGACCGCCGCATGGAGCTGGCCGAGAAGGTGATCGACGGCGACGCGGAGATCGACCGGCGCGAGGTCGAGCTGGAGGAGGAGTGCCTCAAGGCGCTGGCCCTGCACCAGCCCGTGGCCTCCGACCTGCGCTTCGTCACCGCCTGCCTGAAGATCAACAACGACCTGGAGCGCATCGGCGACCTGGCCGCCAACATCGCCGAGCGCACGGTCTCCTTCCTGGCGCGGTCGCGCGGGCTGCCCGTGCCGGAGCGCTTCGGCCCGATGATGGAGACCACGGCCAACATGCTGCGCGAGAGCATCGACGCCTTCGTGCGCGGCGACGCGCGCCTGGCGCGCCACGTCTACCGCGAGGACGACCAGGTCGACCAGGGCAACCGCGCCTCCATCGCCGAGCTGCTCGAGGCGATGCACACCGACCCGACCTCGATCGACCCGGCGCTGGAGCTCTTCTCCGTCTCGAAGACGCTCGAGCGCATCGCCGACCACGCCACCAACATCGCCGAGGACGTGATCTACATGGTCGAGGGCGACATCGTCCGGCACCGGATGAAGTCGCTGGCGTAGCGCCGCGCCGGCCACGGCCGCGGGGCCAAAGGGCCGCTCGGCGCGCTCAGCCGCCGTCCGCCGCGTCGTTCAGCTTCCAGGAGTAGTCCTGGTGGCGGATCTTCGCCCCGCGCAGGAAGGCGGCGTCCTCGGGCGGCGAGAAGCGGATCAGCCAGTCGCGCACGCTGCCGGCGTCGCGCTCGAAGTCCCCGGAGAACCACTCGAAGATCTTCGAGACCTGCGCGACGCCCTTCTCGCGGTCGAAGCGGTTGCGCTCGCGGTCGAGGACGAAGGCGCGCATCTGCTGCTCGAGCTGCGCCTCCAGCCGCTCCGGCACGAACGCCTCGGCCAGGAGCGGCGGGCAGCCCAGCGACGCGCAGTTGATCGCCGCGTGCACGCGCGCGTCCTGGAAGCGCTCGCGCAGGATCTCGTTCTCGACGTCGTTCAGCGAGAGCTTCGAGCCAGGGCGCGTCGGGTGCAGCGCCTCCATCGGGATCCAGGCCTGGTCGAAGACCGACTTCAGGCCCAGCGCCTTGTCGAGGTCGCGGATGCTCTCGATCGGGTAGCGCTCGACGACCTTCTGCACGACGTGCGCGTTGTAGGCGTTGATCCAGAACGCGTAGCGCTGCTCGCGCGTCCAGCCGGCGAGCTCCTCCGGCGTCACCGCGTGCAGCGCGTCCAGGTAGCGCTTCAGCGGGGCCGGGTCGCGCGCCAGCGCGGCGTAGTCGAAACGATCGCCGCGCACGGTGCCGGCGAGGACCCGCGTCCAGGCCGCGTGCGTGTGGTCGAAGGCTGCCGCCGTCTCGTCCGCGGCGGGCGCGGCCACGCTCGCCCCGCGAGCCGGCGTCGGATCGGAGGAGGCGCCCGAGCCGATCGCGCAGGCCGCCAGCGTCAGCGTCGCCAGGGAGGGGAGGTGCATCGGGAGCCGGCTCGTGTCGGGTTGCGGGCTCGGAGCTTCGCGCCTCGCGGCGCCGCTCGGCGACCGGCCATGGTAGTCCCGCGGAGCGGCGCGGGGCGCGGGGTCGCACCTCGGTGGGTCCCCGGCTCCGCGCGGAGCCAGGCCGGACCGAAGCCCGGCCGGGATCCCGTCAGGAGAAACGCCCGAGGCCGGCGCCCCGGATGAGAGGGGTCGTACCAGGACGTCTCGATCCAGTAATGAGGACCAATGCTGGATGGGACGCCGGCCTCGGCCAGCGCGGTACGGGGGGGCGAGGCCGGCGTGACCGCGGCGGCACGTGTTTCTTGGGATCGGCC
>CADEGS010000404.1 GCA_902826945.1 uncultured bacterium
CGCTGTGGAGCACCTGGGCGACGCGCGGCTTCCCGCAGATCTACCTGCTCGACGAAGAGGGCGTGATCCGCGAGCGCTGGTTCGGCAACCCCGGCGAGGACGTCCTCGACCGCGCGATCGACGCGCTGGTCGAGGAGGTGAAGGCGAAGGCCGCTGCGGGCGGCGCCCGCTGAGCGGCGAGTATCCTGCGCGCTCGCGGCCGCCGGAACGTCCACGGCCCAGCCCCCGGGCGGCCGCACGCCATGGATGCCCTCTTCACCTGGATCTGGAGCCACCTCGGCGTCCGTGGCCCCGGTCGGGAACGCGACCGCCCAGGTCGTCGCCACCGGCCCCGACGTGCGCGACGAGGCGCTGTCCGACGCGGTGCTGGCCGCGATCGGCCGCGCGCGCGAGCGCGTCTGGCTCGTCACGCCGTACTTCCTGCCCGACGAGGCGATGCTGCGCATGCTGTGCGTGCAGGCGCGGCTCGGACGCGACGTGCGGCTCGTGCTGCCGCGGCGCTCGAACCACCGGCTGGCGGACCTGGCGCGCGAGCGGCTCCTGTGCGAGGTGCACGACGCGGGCGTGCGCGTGTGCCCGACCGCATGCTGCACGCCAAGGCGATGGTCTTCGACGAGGACCTGGCCGTGCTCGGCTCGGCCAACCTCGACCTGCGCAGCCTGTACCTGAACTTCGAGCTGTCCCTGTTCCTCTACTCGGGCGCGGGGGTCCGAGCCCTGGCGGGGTGGACGAGCGGTCTCCTGGGCGGCTCCGAGGCTCTCGCCCCGCGGCCGCCGCGCTTCCTCGAGCGCACGCTGGCCGACCTCTCGACCCTCGCCGCGCCCTTGCTCTGATCGGCGAGGGGCTCCCGCCGGCCTCCGGGCGGAGCCGCATCTCGCGGATCCGCCCCGGATCCACGTTCGCCTCGCGCGCGCTCGGGCATCCGGGTCGCGTGCCGGACGCCGTGTCCGCCACCCGTTCTCACCGACCCCCGCAACCTGGAGTCCCCATGTTCGCATCGCACCTGCTCGCCGCGCTCGTCCTCGGCGGCGGCTCGTCGTCCGCTCCCGTCGTCACGCCGCTCGGAACGCCCGCGCTCCTGCCGCTCGTGTCCGTCGGCTGCGACGCGCGCACGCGCATCGCCTCGCTCCCCTACACGATCTCGAGCCCCGGCTCCTATGTCGTCGCCGGCGCGCTCACGGGCGCCTCGGGCAGCTCCGGCATCACCGTCGCGGCCGACGACGTGACGATCGACCTGAACGGTTTCACGCTGAGCGGCGTGGCCGGCTCCGCGCACGGCATCTCCGGCGCGGGCCAGGGCGTGACCGTCTTCGGCGGCACGCTCCGCGGCTGGGGCCAGGACGGCATCCACCTGACGGGCTCGCGCATCCGGCTGCAGGACCTGACGCTGGCCTCGAACGGCGGGGCGGGCCTCGCCGTCGCGGGCTCGGGCGTCGTCGAGCGCCTGGTCGCGGAGAGCAACGGCGGCGACGGCGTGACGCTCGGCACCGTTTCGGCGCGCAGCCAGTTCGCGATCAGCGCTTCCCTGGCCGTCTCCAACGGCGGGTCGGGGTTCAAGGTGACGGGCACGGGCGCGCAGTTCGACACGCTCGTCCTGGAGAGCTGCACCGCCCGCACGAACGGGGTCGACGGCTTCCAGGTGCGGGAGACCGGCTCGCTGCGCGGCTGCGCCTCCATGGGCAATGGCAACGACGGGTACTCGCTCGTGGGTAGCGCCGCCACGGCCTGCACGTCCGACGACAACACCGGCGACGGCTACGAGATCTTCGGCGCGGTGGTGGTGGACTGCTCCTCCTCCGGGAACGGCGAGTCGGGCTTCGAGCTGATCCGCCTCAACCATGTGCGCGGCTGCACCGCGGCTCAGAACCTCGGCACGGGCATCCTGTGCTCCAACGAGCGCAACCTCGTCGACGGCAACTTCCTGAGCCTGAACGGCGGCTTCGGCGTCGTCTCGACCGACGTGCGCAACACGATCGTGCGCAACACCGCGGTGGACAACACCGGCGGCGCCTACAGCGCGGTGGGCTCGCGCTTCGGCCCGCTCCAGTCCCCGAGCACCGCCACCTCGCCCTGGGCGAACTTCTGAGCGCCGGCCCGGCCGACGCGGCGCGGGCTCCGCACCGCGCTCCGCCGGGACGCCCGCAGGGGCGTCCCGGCCTTTTCCTTTCATGGGGAATGGCTCGGCCCGCGCTCGCGACGCCGGCCTCGCAGCGCGGAGCGCCGATGAAGCGCAGCGGGCACGCCGCGCGCGGGCGGCGCGGCCCGTGTCGGGGCGCGACGCCACACGCGCTGCTAACCTGACGCGCCGATGGCGCGCTTCGTCGACCTGTCGCACGCCGTGCACGACGGTCTGGTGAC
>CADEGS010000405.1 GCA_902826945.1 uncultured bacterium
GCGGTCCCGAGGGATCCGTGGCTTTGCGTCCCAGCCTCTCGACTGGTTTGCCCTTGTCGTGTCATCGTCGGGAGCGGCGAACCATACCTTCGAGGTTGCAAAAGGCAAATCGGGGGTCTCGAATCCGCCGCGAGAGCGACCGATCGACGCTCGCAAACCACGACGGAATCTCGGTTTGCGGCCGTGTAAGGAGACCGCTCGGAAGCCCGCGGCGGCGCGCTCCGCCAGGGCCCTTTTTTCCCTCCGAGCGACGCTCAGGAACGGACTGCCGCGTGCACCCGCAGCACGCCGTCCAGCACGGAAGGGAAGTCCTCGAGCCGGACCATGTTCGGCCCGTCGGAGGGGGAGCGGTCGGGGTCTGGGTGGACCTCGAAGAAGAGGCCGTCCACCGCTCCGGTCGCGACCGCCGCGCGCGCCAGCGCCGGGACCTTGCGCCGGTCGCCGCCGGAGCGGCCGTCCCCCGCGCCCGGCTCCTGCACCGAGTGCGTCGCGTCGAACACGACCGGGTGCCCGGCCTGCGCCAGGACCTCGAAGCCGGTCATGTCCACGACCAGCCGCCCGTAGCCGAAGGTCGTGCCGCGCTCGGTCAGCAGCACGTTCGGGTTGCCCGCCGCCTCGCACTTGCGCGCGACGTGCAGCATGTCGTGCGGCGCGAGGAACTGGCCCTTCTTCACGTTGACCGCCTTGCCGGTCTCCGCGGCCGCGACGAGCAGATCGGTCTGCCGGCACAGGAAGGCCGGGATCTGGAGCACGTCCACGACCTGCGCCGCCAGCGCGCATTGATCGGGCAGGTGCACGTCGGTCAGCACGGGGAGCCCGGTGCGCTCGCGCACCTCGCCCAGGATCGCGAGCCCCTCCTCGATCCCCGGCCCGCGGCCCGCGCCGATGCTCGTGCGGTTGGCCTTGTCGAAGCTCGCCTTGAAGACGAGCGCCAGCCCGCGCGCGCCGGCGATCTCGGCCAGGCGCTCGGCGATCGCGAGCGCCAGCGCGCGCGTCTCGAGCACGCACGGCCCCGCGATCAGGAACAGCTCGCCGCCGCCGACGGTGCGGCCGGCGATCGTGGCCGTGGGGCGCTGTGCGGTCATGGCGGGCGAGGATATCCCGGGCGGCTCGTCAGGGCACCAGGATGCGGAAGCGCAGCGGCGAGAGCTCGATCTCGACCGGCGCCGTGCCGGCGGTGTCGCCGTCCACCTGGCAGGGCACCGGCTCGGCCGCCTCGATCCGGATGCGGCTCGCGCGCCGCATCAGGACCTTGCCGCCGGCCATGCTCGTCACGAGCGAGCGGCCGAGCGCGAGCGCCAGCTCGAGCGGGCGCGCGGTGGGGAAGAGGTAGACCTCGAACGCCCCGTCGTCGAGGCGCGCGTCCTGGCACAGCCGCAGGCGGCCGGCGTAGCGCGGCGTGTTGCTGACCAGGACCGAGCCGCAGGGGCGCGCCAGGCGCGCGCCGTCGAGCGTGACCTCGATCGCGCCCGGCCGGTAGAGCGCGAGCGCGCGCAGGAGCGGCCGCGCGTACGACCACTTCGTGATCGGTCCCCGGCGGCGCGCCTCCAGGTCGTGCACCGCCCAGCCGTCGAAGCCGACGCCGACGCACAGGAAGGAGAGCCGCCCGTTCACGCGCGCGGTGTCGAGCTCCTGGACGCGCCCGCCGGCGAGGATCTCGAGCGCGCGGTGCACGTCGCGCGGCAGGCCGAGCACGCCGGCCAGCACGTTGGCCGTCCCGACCGGCACGAGCCCCACGGGCGTCTCGGGGTCCACCAGCCCCTCGAGCACCTCGCGCAGCGTGCCGTCGCCGCCGACCGCGACCGCCAGGTCGAGCTCGGTGCCGAGCGAGCGCAGCGCGCGCAGCCCGTCGCCGCGCCCGGCGCAGCGGTGCACGCGCACGCTCGTGCCGAGGCGCCGCAGCCCCTCGGCCAGCTCGGCCGCGACCTTGGGGCCCTCGCCGCGACCGGAGACGGGGTTCACGACGAGCACCGCGCGCCGCGGCGGCGCGGCCACGAGCGGGGGGTGCACGGGAGCGGGAGCGGCGAGGTCCACCGGCGACGAGGATACGGGCGCGGCCCGCGCGGCCTCCACCGCGCCCTGCGCCCGAGCGCCGGCCCCGCCTCGCGCGATCGCCCGGCGGCCGCGCGCCCTAGAGTGAGCGCCATGGGCGAGCGCGGTGCGGCGTGCCTCCTCGTCGGCGCCGGCGGGTTCCTGGGCGCCTGGCTGGCGCGCGCGCTGGCGCGCGGGGAAGGCGCGCTGCTCCTCGCCGGCCGCGACCCGGGCCGCGACCTGCCGCCCGCGCTCGCGGCGCGCCTGGCCGCGGAGGGGGCCCTGTGCGCGCTCGACGCCG
>CADEGS010000406.1 GCA_902826945.1 uncultured bacterium
TCGGCTCGGGCTGCAGGTTGAAGTTCTTCGGCACGCCGCCGCCCAGGATCAGCGTGCCGATCGCGCCGGCCTCGCTCCTGTGCACGCTCCAGCGGTGGAAGGCGCAGCTCTCGAACACCTCGCGGTGCAGGTCGAGCGCGAACGCGTGCGGCGTGCCGAAGGTCTCGCGCATCGCCCAGCCGTGCACGGCGTTCAGGAACACCGAGCCGTCGCCGGGCGCGCCGACGAAGATCGGGATCGCCTTGCGCCAGCACAGGGCCAGCAGGCCCTCGGGCACGCCGTTGTGCGCCTCCTGCGCGGCGTAGCGGCGGCCGAGCAGGTGGCGGAACTCGGTGCCGCTCATCGCGCGCTGGAACTCGGGCTGCGCCAGCACCGCGCGCAGGAAGCGGTCCTGCTCGAGCAGCACGTCCTCGCTGAAGCCGACGTCGGTGACGCGGATCACGCGCTCCTCGCGCAGCGTGCCGTCGTCGCCGTGCATGTCGACGTGGTAGAAGGGGTGCTCGGCCGCGCCGTCGAGCGAGCGGTGCCCGTCGTGGTAGCAGACCGCGTCGGTGGTCGAGACGAGCAGGAACCAGCCGGTCTCGAGCAGCGGGTTCAGCCACGTGCGCGCCTGGCCCGAGAGCGTCACCGGCCCGGCGATCGCGATCGAGAGCGGGATGCCGCGCCCGACGGCCTCGTCGAGCAGCTGCCACACGCGCCGCAGCGCCGCGCCGCCGAAGGCCGGCAGGCACTCGTCGAAGATCCGGTCGAGGCCCTCGGCCTCCATCACGGGGCGCGTGGCGAGCGGCTCGCGCGCGCCCCCGGCGCCGGGGCAGGCGGCGCGCTGGTCCTGGCGGGTCGGTGCCATGGCGCCAGAGTGTACGCGGCCGGCGCTCGTCGACCAGGCGTGCGGCGCGCCGGCGTCCGCGGCGCAGACGGCGCGCCCGCGCGTTGTCGCCCCGGCGGCGGGCGAGTAGCCTCGCCCCGATGCGCTACCGCACGCTGGGAGCCAGCGGGATCGAGGTGCCGGTCGTCTCGCTCGGCGCCTGGGCCATCGGCGGCTGGAACTGGGGCGGCAGCGACGACGCCGCGGCGATCGAGACGATCCAGGTCGCCTGCGGGCTCGGCATGGACGCGATCGACACCGCGCCCGTGTACGGCTTCGGCCGCTCGGAGCGGGTCGTCGGCCGGGCCATCCGCGGCCTCGAGCCGGCGCCGCAGGTGTGGACCAAGGTCGGCCTGCGCTGGGACGACGCGCGCGGCCAGCCCTTCTTCGAGGCGAAGGACGCGGACGGGCGGCCGCTGCGGGTCTTCCGCAACGCGCGCGCGGACTCGATCCGGCTCGAGGTCGAGCGCAGCCTGGAGCGGCTCGGGCGCGAGCGCATCGACCTCCTGCAGCTCCACTGGCCCGACCCGACCACGCCGGCGGCCGAGACGATGGGGGCGCTGGCGGCGCTCGTTCGCGAGGGGCGGGCGCGCGCGGTGGGCGTCTCGAACCTCGACGTCGCGCAGCTCCGCGAGGCGCGCGAGCTGCTCGGCGACGCGCTGCTCGCGAGCGACCAGGCGCGCTACAGCCTGGTGCGGCGCGAGATCGAGGCCGAGGTCCTGCCCTGGCTGCGCGGGGCGGGCGTGGGGCTCCTGTGCTACTCGCCGCTCGAGCAGGGGCTCCTGAGCGGCAAGGTGCCCGCCGAGCGCGCCTTCCCCGAGGACGACGGCCGGCGCGGGCGCCCGAGCTTCCGCGCCGCGAACCGCGCGCGCGTCAACGAGCTCGTGCACGGCGTGCTCCTGCCGGTGGCAGGGGCGCACGGGGCGACGCCGGCGCAGGTCAGCCTGGCCTGGCTCGTCGCGCAGCCCGGCGTCACCTCGGTGATCGCCGGCGCGCGCACCCCGGCCCAGGCGATCGAGAACGCCGGCGCGGCGGACCTGGAGCTCGCTCCCGGCGAGCTGGCGGCGATCGACGGCGCCTTCGGCGCGCTCGAGCTCGACCTGACGAGCGCCTGACCCGCGGGCTTGCGCGCCGCGCGGCGAGCGCCGATCCTGGCGGCCCGCGGCGGGCGCCGCCTCCTCCCATGACGACGTTCAACGACCAGGCGCGCGCCCGCTGGGCGGTGCAGGACTACTCCCCGCGGCCGACGATCGACGGGCTCGAGATCGTGACGCTGCGGCGCTTCAACGACGACGGCGGCTCGATGACGGAGCTCGGACGGCTGGAGGACGGGCGCCTGGCAGGGCTCCCCGGCTTCGTCGTGCGGCAGGTGAACTACAGCGCGATGGAGCCGCTCGCGATCAAGGCCTTCCACCTGCACCGGCGCCAGACCGACGTCTGGTACGTGCCGC
>CADEGS010000407.1 GCA_902826945.1 uncultured bacterium
GGCCAACGTGATGGTGATGGACGACGGCTCGGTCAAGCTGCTCGACTTCGGCATCGCGCGCGCCGACGACGAGCCGACGATCACCCAACACGGGATGCTGGGCGGGACGGTGCTCTACATGTCGCCCGAGCACGTGCGCGTGGACGAGCTCGACCCGCGGGCAGACATCTTCTCGCTGGGCGCGATGCTCTACCACGCGATCGGCGGCCAGCTCCCCTTCCCCGGCACCTCGTTCCCCGAGGTCTGCATGGCGATCCTCGAGTGCCGGCCGCGCCCGTTGGCGGACGTGCGCTCGGGGCTCCCGCAGGAGCTCAACGACTTCATCATGCGCTGCCTCGCAGCGGATCCAGCCGAGCGCTACGCCAACGCGGCCGATGCGCACGGCGTGCTGATGGCGATCGCCGACGGCAGCGCGGCGCGGCAGGGCGCGCAGGCCAGCTCGCCGCTCTCCGGCCACTTGGCGCTCGCGCCGCTCGAGGTGGGTGCCCACGCCAACCTGCGCGGTCTGGCGGCCGGCGTGCGCCACGACATCTCGACCGCCCTGCAGCGCTCCGGCCTGGCGATCACCCTGCTCGAGGGGCAGGCGCCCAGCCCCGATTCGCGCGCCGACTACCTCTTGCGGGGCGAGATCACCGCGGCCGGCGCCGACACGGTGCTCGACCTCGAGCTCGCCGCGCTCGACGGCGGCGACCCCTTGACGGTGCACCTGCAGAAGCACGAAGAGGACGAGTGGGAGCTCCAGGACACCCTGGTCCGCATGGCCGTGCGCGAGCTGCGCAAGCGCCTGGGCGAGCTCGCCACCCGCCCGATCGCCGCTCCCGCGCGGCGCAACCCGGAGGCCGCGGACAAGCTCGCGCGCCAGGGGCACCTGATCTTGCACAAGGGCATGTCGAAGCACCTCGTGCGCGCGATCATGCTCTTCCGCCGGGCGCTCGAGGACGACGGGCATTGCGCGCTGGCCTACGCCTGGTTGGCCGAGGCGCTGGCTCGCAAGTACCTCTACTGGGACGGCGACGCCTCGTTCCTGGACGAAGCGCGCGGCAACGCCCGGCGCGCGATCGCGATCCAGCCTGGTTGCGCCGCGGCCCACACCTCGGTCGGCTTCGCCGCGCACCTGGGCGGCGCGCTGGACGACGCCCAGCGCGAGTATCGCCTGGCGATCCAGCTCGACCACGACGACTGGCTCGCGCACCGGCTGCTCGGCGCGATCCTCTCGCGGCGCGGCAACTTCAAGGCCGCCTCGCCGCTGCTCCAGCGCGCGATCGCGATCCGCCCCCAGTACATCTCGACCTACGACCACCTGTACATCGTGCTGCAGCGACTCGACCGCTATCAGGAGGCGATCGAGACCGCCGACCGGGGCATCGCCGCGGCGCGCAAGCGCGTCCAGCAAATCCCCGACGACCAGGACACGCGCGTCCACTTGGCCACGTTGCTCGCGCGCATGGGCCTGCGTGACGAGGCGCTCGAAGTCGTCGCCGCTGCGGAGGAGCTCGGGCGCAAGGACGGCTTCACGCTCTTCCACGTGGCCCGCGTGCACGCCGTGCTGGGCAACGTGGCCGAGTCGTTGGAGGCGCTTCAGGCGGCCGAGTCGCGCGGCTACTTCGTCAAGCGCGAGCTGCGCACGCCCGAGTTCGACGTGCTGCGCGGGCTG
This sequence comes from uncultured bacterium, assembly GCA_902826945.1. The sequence goes on from CADEGS010000407.1 coordinate 1,655, forward strand.
CCGGAATTCCAGGCCCTCGGGCAGTAGTCGTGACCGCAGCGGTCCGACTGGCCATCGAGGCCGCCGACGCCGAGCTCTTGCGCGCGCTCGTCACGGAGCAGCCCGAGCTCGCCGAGGCGCTCGTGACCTGGGGCGAGGGCGGGAAGAACCGCGTCCCGCCACTGCACTTCGTTTGCGATGCCGTCTTCCGGGACCTCGCGACCCAGGAGCAGGGGCTGGCGCTGGCCGACGTGCTGCTCGACGCCGGCGCCGACCCCGAGCGGCCCTACGCCAAGTCGGGCGACACGTACTTGATCGCCGCGGCGAGCCTGGGCGCCGAACTGGTCGGCCTGCGGCTCGTCGAGCGCGGCGTCGACGTCCGGCCGCGCGGCTTGTTCGGGGCCACGGCGCTGCACTGGGCCGCGCTGATGGGGCTCGAGCGGCTGGCCGACGCGCTGGTCGAGGCCGGGGCCCAGCTCGAGCTGGCCGACGCGCGCTACGACTGCACGCCGCTGCAGTGGGCCCTGCACGCCTGGAAGGAGGGGACCGGCGGCCGCCGCGAGGGGCTGCCCCGCGTCGCCGCCGTGCTCGTGCTGCGTGGCGCGCGCGTCCCGCCGGGGGCGCTCGACGAGCTGTCGTCCGACGCGGACGCCCCGATGAAGAGCGCGCTGTCGGCC
>CADEGS010000408.1 GCA_902826945.1 uncultured bacterium
GGCGCGACGAGGCCTGCGGCGCCACGGCGCTGGCGCGCCGGCCGCGGCCAGGCGGCCGCGGGTGAGCCGCGCGGTCGGGGATTGCTCGCGAGACGCGAGGAATCCCCGACCACGCGGCTCACACCTCCTCGATCTCCGCCACCTTGCGCGTCTGCACCTCGTCCACCTTGCCCTCGTAGGACTTGAGCAGGTCCTGGATCTCGGTGTGCAGCTTGCGGTTCTCGTCCTCGGTGACCTCGCCGTCCTTCTGCAGCTGGTCGGAGTGCTTGTTCATCTCGCGGCGGGCGTTGCGCAGCGAGATGCGGGCCTCCTCGCACAGGTCCTTGACCTTGCCCGCGAACTTGTGGCGCTGCTCGCCGGAGAGCGGCGGCAGCGTCAGGCGCAGGAGCTTGCCGTCGTCCTGGGGCGCGGTGCCCAGGTCGGCCTGCAGGATCGCCTTGGTCAGCTCCTTCAGGATGCTGGCGTCGTAGGGCTTGATCACGATCTGGCGCGGCTCGGGGATCGAGACCGCGGCCAGCTGCGAGACCGGCGTCGGGGTGCCGTAGTAGTCCACGCGCACGTTGTCGACCAGCGCCGTCGAGGCCCGCCCGGTGCGGATGGCCTTGAGCTGGTCCTTCAGGTGCCCCAGCGTCTTCTCGAAACGATCCTTGCCCTCTTTCAGGACTGCGCTGTACGTCATGGCTTGCTCCGGATGATCGTGCCCAGCGGCTCGCCTCGCACGACGCGCTCGATCCCCTCCTCGGCGAAGAGGTCGAACACGATCACGGGCAGGCCGTTCTCCTTGCAGAGCGTGATGGCCGTGGCGTCCATCACGCGCAGGTCGCGCTCCAGGACGTCGCGGTAGGACAGCTCCTCGTAGCGCACCGCGTCCGCGTCGCGCAGCGGGTCGGCGCTGTAGACGCCGTCCACCTTGGTCGCCTTCAGCAGCACCTCGCAGCCGAGCTCGTTGGCGCGCAGCGCCGCGGCGGTGTCGGTCGTGAAGAAGGGGTTGCCGGTGCCGCCGGCCAGGATCACGACGCGTCCCTTCTCGAGGTGCGCCAGCGCGCGCCGGCGGATGAAGGGCTCGGCCACCTGGCGCACCTCGAGCGCGGTCAGGACGCGCGTCTCGATGCCCTCCTGCTCGACCGCGTGCGAGAGCGCCAGCGCGTTGATCACGGTGGCCAGCATGCCCATGTAGTCGGCGCTGGCGCGGTGCATGCCGCCGCGGCTGAAGTCGGCGCCGCGCAGGATGTTCCCGCCGCCCACGACGACCGCGACCTCGACGCCGCGGTGCGCCACGCGCCCGATCTGGCGCGCGACGAGGGCCAGCGCGTCGCGCCCCAGGCCGGTGCCCGATTCGGGGTCGCCCAGCGCCTCGCCGGAGAGCTTGAGCAGGATCCGCTGGTACGCCATCAGCGGCGCGCGCCGCGCGCGCCCTCCCCGTGCCCGGCGGGTCCCTCGGACCCGCCGCGCCGCGCGTCGGGCTGTCGCGGGCGGCCCACGCCTAGCCGCCGAGCTGCACGCGCGCGAAGGCCTCGATGCGCGTGCCCTTGCCCAGCTCCTTCTCGAGGGCCTTCTTGACCTGCTGCTTGTCGTCGTGGATCCAGGGTTGCTCCTCGAGCGTCGATTGCGCGAACCACTTGCCGAGCTTGCCCTCGACGATCTTGTCGCGCATCTCGGCCGGCTTGGCCTTGACCTCGTCGCTCTCGCGCACGACCGCGCGCTCGCGCTCGAGCACGTCGGCCGGTACCTGCTCGCGGCGGCAGAACGGCGGCGCGAAGACCACGATGTGCTGGCACAGGCTGCGCAGCACCTCGTCGGCCTGCTCGCGCGAAGCCTCGGTGGTCACGGAGACGATCGCGCCGCGCTTGTTGTCGTGGTGCACGTAGAAGCCGACCCAGCCGCGCTCGTTCTCGAGGCGCACGAGCTCGGTCACGCGCAGGTTCTCGCCGAACTGGCCGACGGCCTCCTGGATGCGCTCGCCCGTGCGCTTCCCCTCGCCCTGCCAGGGCTGGTCCACGAGCGCGCGCGCGCCGCCCTCGAGGCCGCTCGGGTCCTGGCCGCGCACGTGCGCCTCGAGCTCGGCCACGAAGGCCTTGAACGGCTCCGACGACGCCAGGAAGTCCGTCTCGCAGGCCAGCGCCAGCAGGTGGCCGCGGCGCCCCTCGCGCGCGGACACCGCCAGCACGCGGCCCTCGCCGGTCTCGCGGGAGGCCTTCTTGGCGGCCGACTTCAGCCCCTGCTTGCGCAGGTGGTCGATGGCCTGCTCCATGTCGCCGCCGGCGGCCTCGAGGGCTTTCTTGCAGTCCATCATCGCCGCGCCGGTCAT
>CADEGS010000409.1 GCA_902826945.1 uncultured bacterium
GGCTGGGCGACGCGGTGCTGTCCGGCGGGCGCTGGCTCTGGGACGACGCGCTGGTGGTGGTCTCGACCTCGGCGGCGCTCCTCGCCTCGGTCTGGAACACCCTGCGGAGCGGGGGCGAGGTCTGGTACGAGACCGCAGCGTTGGTCCTGACGCTGTTCGGGCTCGGACGCTGGCTCGAGACCCGCGCGCGCGAGCGAGCCAGCGCCTCGCTGCGCGAGCTCGTGCCCCAGGTCGTGCGACCCGCCGTGCGGCTCGAGCAGGGCGTGGAGCGCGAGGTCGAGCCGGCGGCGCTGCGACCCGGTGATCGCGTGCGGCTCGTGGCCGGGGACGTGGCCCCGGTCGACGGCACCGTGGAGCGCGGGCGCGCCTTCGTCGACACCTCTTCCCTGACCGGAGAGGCGGTTGCGCGCAGCACCGGGCCGGGCGACGAGGTGCTCGCTGGGACCCGGCTCGAGGACGGCGCGCTCGTCGTTTGCGTGCGGCGCCCGGTCGGCGAGCGCCTGCAGGACGAGGTCGAGCGCGCGCTGGCCCGCGCCCTGGCCTCGCGGCCGGCCTCGGTGCGGCTGGCGGATCGCGTCGCGTCGGTGCTGCTGCCGCTGGCCTTCGGCATCGCCGCCCTGACCGCCGCGGCGCACTGGAGCTCGCGCGGCCCGGCCGAGGCGGCCCTGAACGCCCTCGCGGTGGTGCTGATCGCCTGCCCGTGCGCGCTCGGCATCGCCACGCCGCTCGCCTTCTGGGCGGCGATCGAGGCCGTCTGGCGGCGGGGCGTGCTCGTGCGCGACGGCGAGGTGCTCGAGGCGCTGGCCCGCGTGCGGGCGGTGCTGTTCGACAAGACCGGCACGCTGACCGAGGGCGCGCTGAGGCTCGAGCGCATCGTCCCGCTCTCGCCCGACGTCTCCGAGCGCGAGCTGCTGCGCGTGGCGGCCTCGCTCGAGCGCGCCTCGCACCACCCCATCGCGCGCGCGGTGGTGGCAGCCGCGCGCGAGCGCGGACTCTGGGCCGAGCTCTCCGAGCCCGAAGCGGTGAACGCGCTTGCGGGCCAAGGGCTCGAGGGCCAGCTCGAGGGCGTCCGTTGGCGGTTGAGTCGCGCGGAAACTGGCGCGTCCGAGGCGACTACGGCCGTGCTCGCGCGCGCAGGGCGACCGTGCGGCGCGCTCGAGCTGCGCGCCGTGCCGCGTCCCGAGGCGCGGGCGGTCCTGGAGCAGCTCCGCGCGCGGGGGCTCGAGCTCGCCGTGTTGACCGGCGACGGCGCGGGACCCGCGCGCGAGCTGGAGCGCGCGCTCGGGATCCCCGTCGAGAGCGAGCTGACCCCGCTCGGCAAGCTCGAGCGCTTGCGCGCGCGCGGAGCGGCGGCGGCCTTCGTCGGCGACGGCCTCAACGACGCGCCGGCTTTGGCGGCGGCGGGCGTGGGGATCTCGATGTCGAGCGCCGCGGCCGGGACGCTCGCGGCGGCGGACGTCAACCTGCTGCGCGACGGGCTCGAGGAGCTGCCGCTGCTCGTCGACGCCGCGCGGACGGCGCTCGGCACCGCGCGCGTCAACCTGGCCTGGGCGCTCGGCTACAACGGGATCGGGGTCCTGCTGGCGGCCACCGGAAGGCTGACCCCGGTGCTCGCGGGGGCGGCCATGGTGCTCTCGAGCGCGGCGGTCGTCGTGCGCACGCAGCGCACCGCGCGGCGGCTCGCGGCGCAGGGCGGCGCGCCGAGCCCGCGCGGGCGCGCGGGCCGGGCGGGCGCCCGCTCGGTGCTTCCTGGCGCGGCCATGCCCGAGCCGGGCGGAGCGGGCTGAGGTCGGTCGATGCCCCTCGGTGCGAAGCGCGAGCGCGTCCTGCGGGGCATGGGTCGGGCCCGCCAGCGTGCGCACCGCTACACCCTGTGGCGCTGGGGGATCGGAGCGCTCCTCACGGCGCTGGTCGCGGCCGTTCCCCTGCTCGGGATCCTGCGCTTCGACTTCTTCGGTGGGCGGCACGTGCTCTTCGGGCGCGAGGTCGGGCTCGTGGAGGCGGCCAAGGGCTTCGCCTTCCCGTTCCTCGCGATCAACATCGGCATCATCGTCGCCAGTCGCTTCGTGGGCCGTTACCTCTGCGGCTTCGGATGCCCCTACGGCGCGCTCTCGCGCCTGCAGGAGTGGCTGCGCTCCGGGGCCCGGACGCGGGCCGAGAAGCTGCGGGGGAAGGCCGCGCTGCTGGCGGTGGTCGGGCTGCTCTCCTCGATCGTCTTCGTCTTCTTCGTGGACTGGCGCGTCTTCGCCGAGGGCAGCCCGCGCGCGCGGCTCCTCGCCGCGGCCTTCCTCTCGA
>CADEGS010000410.1 GCA_902826945.1 uncultured bacterium
TCGGTCACGATCTGCCACGTGCAGGCGCTGCGCGCGGCGCACAACGCCGGCATCCTGGTCTCGGACGAGGTCATCGCGCGCGCGGAGGCGTACGTGCTGCGCCTGCAGAAGGACGACGGCACCTTCCGCTACCGCCTCGACGACGAGCGGCGCACGACGGTGGCCCTGACCGCCGCCGGCGTCAGCACGCTCAACGCGGCCGGCCGCTACGACGACGGCGCCGTGCAGCGCGCCGTCGACGCGATCTGGCGCCTGCTGCGCCTGCGCGAGGAGCGGAGCGGCGACGCGATCGCCGACTATCCCTTCTACGAGCGCCTCTACGTCGCGCAGGCCTTCTGGCAGCTCTCCGATCCCTCGCACTTCCAGCGCTGGTTCGCCGAGGAGCGCGCGCGCCTGCTCGCCCTCCAGGAGCCCGACGGCGCCTGGCGCGGCTCCGACTTCGGGAGCTGCTACGCGACGGCGATGAGCTGCCTGGTGCTGTCGGTCCCCGACGGCCTGCTGCCGATCTTCCAGCGCTAGGCCTGCCCTCCAGTCCGGCGCTAGACGGCCGGCTCCGCGTCGCGGCCGCCGCGGCGGTAGGGGCCGAGCTCGAGGCGCGCGAAGCCCGCGGCGGCGAGCGCGGCCTCGAGCGGCGCGCGCAGCGCCTCGGCGCGCGCGAGCTCGTCCGGGCCGACCTCGACGCGCGCCAGCGTCCCGTGGTCGCGCACGCGCACCTGGCGCAGGCCGAGCGCGAGCAGCGCGCCCTCCGCGGCCTCGACGCGCGCCAGGCGCTCGCGCGTCACCGGCGTGCCGTGCGGCAGGCGCGAGGCGAGGCAGGCGGCGGCCGGCTTGTCGGCGACGGGCCAGCCCTGCGCGCGCGCGACAGCGCGCACGTCCTCCTTCGAGAAGCCGGCCTCGGAGAGCGGCGCGAGCACGGAGAGCTCGCGCGCCGCGCGCGCGCCGGGGCGCACGTCGCCCAGGTCGTCGGTGATCTCGCCGAAGGCGAGCGCGGCGAAGCCCTCGGCGCGCGCCAGCCCGGCCATCTCCTCGAACAGCGTGCGCTTGCAGAAGTAGCAGCGCTCGGGCGTGTTCCGGCGGTAGCGCTCGTCCTCGAGCTCGCCCGTCCGGCGCACGAAGAGCCGCGCGCCGATGGCGCCCGCGAAGTCGCGCGCGCGGTCGAGCTCGGCGCGCGGCAGCGAGGCCGAGTCGGCCAGGAAGCCCGCCGCGCGCGCGCCGAGCGCCGCGTGCGCGGCGTGCAGCAGCACGGACGAGTCCACGCCGCCCGAGAACGCGACCAGGCAGCTCGGGAGCGCGCGCAGGCGCGCGTCGAGCCGCGCGCGCTTCGCCTCCAGGGCTGGGTCGAGAGTCGTCTCCACGGGCGCCAGGGTAGCCGGAGGGCGCGGCGCTCGCCCGCGGCGGTCGCCGCGCGACGGCGGGGAGGACGGCGCGCACTGAGGGGTCGGCCGGCCCGCGAGCGGCCGATCTCGGCCGGCGCGCTCTGGTCGGCCTCGCTCGATCGCTCCGCGCGGCCGACGGCTACCCCGCGGACAGGGCGGGCTCGAGCGCCGCGAAGCGTTCGCGCCAGGGGTGGTCCGCGCCGGCCAGCCGCAGCGCAGCGCGGGCGTCGTCGCGGGCGCCCTCGAGCGCGGCGCGCGCCTCCTCGCCGCGCAGGGCGCGGCGCAGGAGATCGGCCTGCAGCGCGCGCGCGAGCGCGCGGTCGAAGCGCGCGCAGGCCCACTCCGGGCGCACGAGGACGGCCCGGTCGTAGTCCTCGAGCGCCGCGTCGAGCAGCAGGCCGGGGCGCTCGCGGCCCTCGCCCTCCAGCGCCAGCCGGGCGAGCTGCACGCGCGCCGCGGCGCGCGCGAGGAGCGCGCCGGGGTGGTCGGGCACGAGCGTCAGCACCGCGCCGAACTGGCGCACGGCGAGCTCGAGCGTCTGGCGCGCGACGAGCGCCTCGCCGCGCTCGAGCGCGCGCTGCGCCTCGCGCACCTCGACCTGCCCGCGCATGCCGTAGGCGTGCGCGTCGCTGGGCTCGTGCTGCAGCAGGAGATCGAAATCGACGAGCAGCTCGGACAGCCCCCCGACGGAGACCAGCTCGCGCTCGAGGCGCGCGCGCGCCGCGTCCGCCGGGGGCGGGCCGGAGGGCAGCGCCGTGCGCCCGGCCCCGCGCAGGAGGTCCGTGGCCTCGATCGAGTGGCGCAGCGCCTGCTCGTCCCGGCCCGCCCGCCGGGAGAGCCGCCCCAGCGGCCGGTGCGCCCCGAGGTGGCCGCGGTGCGTCTCGGCGCCCCCGCGCTCGACCCCGC
>CADEGS010000411.1 GCA_902826945.1 uncultured bacterium
TCGCGCTGACCTACCTGCCGACCGCGACGCCGATGATCCTGCTCGTGCGCGTGCTCTCCTCGCCCGGCCCGCCGGCGTGGGAGCTCGTGGCCGCGCCGCTCCTGTGCGTCGCGACCGCGGTCGCCTTCGTGTGGGCGTCGGGGCGCATCTTCCGCATCGGCATCCTGGCGCAGAGCCAGACCCCGAGCTTCCGCAAGCTCCTGGGCTGGGTGTTCTCGGGCGCGTAGAGCGCGCGAGCCGCGCTTTTCCCGCCGCGGCGCGCCCGCGCTCCGTCCAGGAGCGCGGGGCCCCCGGCGCGGCACGGCTCGCGAGGGGTCGGTCACGGCCGCTGCGTGCCGCGCGCGGGGGCCTCCGCTCCGTCCGGCGGCGTCACGGCTCGCCGGCGAGGTACCCCCTCAGGCGCGCGTGCCGTAGCATCGCGCGGGTGACGACCTCCGACGAGCCGGCGCGGCACGAGGCCGAGGTCCTGTGGCAGCGCGGCACGCAGGACTTCCTCGACGGCCGTTACAGCCGCGCGCACGTGCTGCGCTTCGACGGCGGGGCGGAGGTGCGCGCCTCCTCCTCGCCGCACGTCGTGCCCGCGCCGCTCTCGGACCCCGCCGGCGTGGACCCCGAGGAGGCCTTCGTCGCGGCGCTCGCGAGCTGCCACATGCTGTGGTTCCTCTCGCTCGCCGCGCGCGCGGGGCTGCGGGTGGACCGCTACCACGACCGCCCCTGGGGCGTGCTCGAGAAGAACGCCGCGGGCAAGCTCGCGATCACGCAGGTCACGCTGCGCCCCGACGTGCGCTTCTCGGGCGAGCGCACGCCCGCGCCGGCCGAGCTCGACCGGCTGCACCACGACGCGCACGAGGCCTGCTTCCTGGCGAGCTCGGTGCACACCGACGTGCGCTGCGAGCCGGTGGTCGCGCCGGCCTGAGCGCATCGCTCACGGCGCCGCGAAGTAGCGCGCCGGCGTGCGCCCGAGGTGGCGCTTGAAGGCGTGGATGAAGGCGCTCGTGCTCTCGTAGCCGAGCGCCAGGCCGACCTCCGTCACGCTCTCGCCGAGCGCCAGCCGCTCGAGCGCGCGCAGGAGCCGGAGCTGCGCGCGCCAGGCGCCGAAGGCGAGCCCGGTCTCGCTCTTGAAGGCGCGCGCGAGCGTGCGCGCGCTCACGCCGCCCAGCCGGCCCCAGGCCTCGAGCGTGCGGCGGTCGTCGGGAGCGCGCTCGAGCCGGCGCGCGACCGCGCGCGCCGCGGGGCTCCGGGGCGCGGGCAGGTGCAGCGGCACGACGTCCTCGAAGCGGATCTGGTCGAGCAGCACGCGGAACAGGCGCTCCTCGGCGCCGCCCAGCGGATAGGGGCGCGGCAGCCGCAGCGCCTCGAGGATCAGCTCGCGCAGGAGCGCGGTGACCGAGACGACGCGGCTCGCGCGCGGCGCGTCGGGCAGCGCCTCGGGCACGGTGTACACGGTGCGCAGCGCGACCGGCCCGACCATGCGCACCTCGTGCTCGAGCGCCGGCGGCACCCACACCGCGCGGCCGGGCGGCACGACCCAGATGCCGTGCTCGGTGGCGACGCGCATCACGCCGCTCGCCGCGTGGACGAGCTGGCCGAAGGGGTGCGCGTGCACGCCGGTCGTGGCGCCGGCCGCGTAGTCGAGCGCGAAGACCGCGACCGGGCGCTGCGGGGCGGAATGTCCTGTTCTCGACACCCAGTGGCAGGATAGCGCAAGACAGACGGAGCGGCGCCCGGCACGCTCGGGGCATGACGCCTGCATCCTTCTCCGTGCTGCTCGCGGGCCTCGCGCTCGCCGGCTGCGCGTCCCTCCGCACCCCTTCGGCCCAGGAGGCCCCCATGTCCGCCCCCGCCGCGTCCGCCCCGCTCCAAGGCGCCCGCCTGGTCGGCTTCGCCGCCACCACCGATCCGGCGCGCTGCCGCGCGTTCTACGAGGGCCGGCTCGGCCTGCGCGTGACGGGCGACGACGCGCTCGCGCTCGTGCTCGACGCGAACGGCTCGATGATCCGCATCCAGAAGCTGCGCCAGCACACGCCGCAGCGCTTCACGGTCCTCGGCTGGAACGTGGACGACCTGGCGGCGACGGTCGCGCGCCTCGAGGCGGCGGGCGTCGCGTGCAAGCGCGTCGAGGGCGTGCCGCAGGACGAGCACGGGGTCGTCGACTTCCCCGACGGGACGCGCCTCCTGTGGATCGACGATCCCGACGGCAACGTGCTGAGCGTGGCGCAGATGCCGCGCTGAG
>CADEGS010000412.1 GCA_902826945.1 uncultured bacterium
CGAGCACGGCGATGGGCTACATGGCGCAGCTGCGCCAGTTCTTCCTCGACGCGCGGCACCAGCGCGAGGCGCTCGAGCGCTTCGCCGCCGGTCGCCCGGGCCCGCGCCCGCCCTACGACGCCGAGCTCGAGGCCGGCGTCGCGATCGTGTCCGGCGACGAGCGGCTCGCCTGCGAGGCCGACCAGGCGCAGGCGATCGACCGCTGGCTGCGGCTGGCGCGCGAGCTCGGCCTCTCGATCGTGCTCACCGGCGGCGGCGAGGCCTGGCGCCTGGCCGACGACCTGGCGGCCGAGGCGATCCCGGTGCTCCTGACCCTGCGCTGGAGCGAGGAGGTGCCCGACCCGTTCGCGAAGGAGAAGGAGAAGGAGAAGGAGAAGCAGGAGGCGCCCGACGAGCAGGCGAGCGCGGCAGAGGAGGCAGCCGGGGACGAGCCCGCGGCCGCTCCGGAGGCGCCGCAGGCCGCGCCCGAGCCGGCGCCCGCGAGCGGCGAGGCCGCGAGCATCGACGAGTATCGCGAGCCGCTGGCCGTGCGCGCCGAGCGCCGGCGCCTGTGGGAGGAGGAGCGCGACGGCGCGCTGCGCCTGCACGAGGCCGGCGTGCCCATCGCCTTCGGCAGCGGCGAAGGGCGGCCGGCGACGCTGCTCGAGCGCGTGCGGACGCTCGTCGAGGCCGGCCTCCCGGTCGAGAGCGCGCGCGAGGCGCTGACGGGCGGCGCGGCGACGATCCTGGGCGCCGGAGAGCGCCTGGGCCGGATCGCGCCCGGGTTCGACGCGACGTTCGCCCTGTGGAAGGGCGACCCGCTGACGGACGAGAAGGCGCGCGTGCGCTGGATCCTCGTCGACGGCTGCCCGCGCGAGTTCCCGGCCGAGAAGGAGCTCGAGGGCAAGCCCGACGAGGGCGTGGACCTGAGCGGCTCGTGGACGCTCGCCTACGAGCGCCGCGGCCGCGCGGTCGAGGCGCAGCTCACGGTCACGATGGCCGAGGACGGCGCGGTCGAGGGCACGCTCTCGATGCCGCGCCTGCGCGGCGACGGCCGCCTGGAGGCGAGCGTGCGCGGCAAGGTCGCGCGCCACGAGGTGCGCCTGGAGGCCGAGCTCGAGCTCGGCGAGCAACGCGTGCCGCTCGCGATCGAGGGCACGCTCGAGAAGGACGCCTTCGACGGCACGATCACGACCCGGCCGCCGGGCCGGGACCCCGAGCCGCACGCCTTCCGAGCGACGCGCGAGAAGCCCGGCCAGGAGGTCCGCCGATGAGCGCCGCGACCCTCTTCCTGTGGACGCTCGCGCTCCTCGCGGGCGGGAAGGACGACGGCAAGCCGTCCGCCTACGAGCACCCCTACGAGACCGAGGCGCTGCGCGCGCCGCGGCTGCAGACGAACGGCTCGGCCCTGATCCGGGGCGTGACGCTGCACTCCGCGAGCGCGCCCGCGCGCGCGGCGGACGTGCTCGTGCTCGACGGGCGCGTGGCGGCCGTGGGCGAGGGGCTCGCGGCGCCCGCGGGGGTGCTCGTCGTGGACGGCGCCGGCAAGCACCTCTCGCCGGGCGCGGTGGACACGCACTCGCACATGGCCATCGACGGCGGCGTGAACGAGGGCACGCTCTCGATCACCGCCGACTGCGACATCAGCGACGTGATCGACCCCGACGACATCGGGCTCTACCGCGCGCTGGCGGGCGGCACGACGACGATCCAGTGCCTGCACGGCTCGGCCAACGTGATCGGCGGGCGCAGCGAGGCCCTGAAGCTGCGCTGGCCGGCGCGCGCCGACGAGCTGCGCATCCAGGACGCGCCGCAGGGCATCAAGTTCGCGCTGGGCGAGAACCCCAAGCGCTCGAACTGGGGCGAGGCGGGCGAGCGCTTCCCCGGCTCGCGCATGGGCGTCGAGGCGGTGCTCGTGCGCGCCTTCGAGCGCGCGCGCGAGTACGCCGCGGCCCGCAGCGCGTTCGAGGCCGCGCGCGCGCGCGGCGAGGACCCGGCGCCGCCGCGCCGCGACGTGCGCCTGGAGGTGCTGGCCGGCGTGCTGTCGGGCGACGTGCAGGTGCACTCGCACTGCTACCGCGCGGACGAGATCCTGATGCTCCTGCGCACGGCGGAGCGCTACGGCTTCCGCGTGCGCACGCTGCAGCACGTGCTCGAGGGCTACAAGGTCGCGAGCGAGATCGCGCGCCACGGCGCGGGCACCTCGACCTTCAGCGACTGGTTCGGCTACAAGCTCGAGGCCT
>CADEGS010000413.1 GCA_902826945.1 uncultured bacterium
AGGCCGGACACGAGGCCGAGGACGAGCACCAGCGCGCCGGCGGCGAAGAGCGCGCTCGTCCCCTGCAGGTAGAGCCACGGGCCGAGCGGCGCGCCCGGACGCAGGCCGAGCGCGACGAAGAGCGCCAGCGTCGCCGCGCCGACGGCGTGCGCGGCGGGCGCCCAGCGCGGGCGCGCGGGCGCGTCCGCGGCGCTCGCGTCCCTCACGAGACGGGCGGCCGGTTGCGCCCCAGCCGCTCGTGGGCCGCCACGAACTCGTGCGTGCAGAAGGACGCGAGCAAGGACAGGTCGCCCGCCAGCACGGTGGCCGCCAGGATCTCCGCGAAGGCGTTCGCGCCGCCCGCGCCGCGCACGCCGAGCAGGTCGAGGCACTCCGCCGCCGTGCCCTTGCCGCTGCCGCCCCCCACCGTGCCCACGCACAAGGAGGGCAGCCAGGCGCAGGCGTACAGGTCGCCGCGCTCGTCGGGCTCGAGCTCGAGCAGGCCGACCGCGTTCTCGGCCACGTAGGCCACGTCCTGCCCGCAGGCGAGCAGCACCGCCGCCAGCCCGTTCGCCGACTGCACGAGGTGGTTGGCCGTGCCCAGCCGGGCGAAGCCGACGGCGTAGGTGCGCTGGATCGCGGCCAGGTCCTCGGGCGCGACGCGCAGGTGCTCGCGCAGGAGCGCGCGCGGGACGCGCGCCTCGGCGAAGACCGAGCGGCCGCGCCCGCGCTCGAGCCCCGACCCGTGCGCGCGCTTCTCGACGTCCTCGCCGTGCACGTACAGCGCGCGCGCGCCGGTCGCCTGCGCCAGCCGCTCGCCGATCGCCTGCGCGGCGCGCGCCGCCATGTTGATCCCGAGCGCGTCGCCGGTCGTGAAGACGAGCCGCACGACCAGGCGGCGCCCGACCGGCTGCGGCTCGCAGGCGACGAGCCGCCCGTGGCGCGTCTGGCCGGCGACCAGCGCGCAGAGCTCCTCGAAGCGCGCGCGCGCCGCGTCGGCCGCCGCGACGGCCGCCAGCGCGTCGTCGTAGACCAGCACCGGGCGCTGGTCGAGCCCCTCGGCGACGACGCGCGCGCGCGCGCCGCCGGCGGCGCTGAGGAGCTTCATCCCGCGCGCGTGCGAGGCGACCAGCGTGCCCTCGTTCGTCGCCATCGGCACGTAGACCGAGCGCTTCCCGCCCGCTCCCTCGACCGTCAGCGGGCCGGCGATCCCGAGCGGCACCTGCACGTGGCCGACCAGGTTCTCCGCGTTCCCGCGCGCCTCCCCGGGCGCGACCGGGACGCCGCCCAGGTGCGGCAGCGCGCGCCCCGCGGCCGCCTCGCACAGCCGGCGCCGCGCCAGGACGGCGGCCGGCGTCCAGTCGTCGTCGGGCGAGCGCGGGATCGGCGCGAGCGTCGTCACGCCGCGCATGGTAGGCGGACGCGCGCGGCGTCGCGTCTCCCCGGCGGGAGCGGAAAGGGCGGGGCCGGGGCGCACGGAGCAGCCCCGACCCCTACGGCCCGGGCGGCCACGTCCCTAGGAAGGCCACTTCGAAGCACTCGGCGGGCGTCCGGGAGCGAGGTCGAGTCGCTTGTCCCGAGCGGAGGAGGGGTCGAAGGCTCGGGACCACCGGCCGCCCGTTCGTGGCGTTGCCGGGCCGCTGGAGCCTCATGGTCCGCCCCCCCGGCGCCTTCAACGACGCGGCGGCGAAAAGCCCTCGAGCGCTCCCTCGGGGCGCCGCACCGTCGGCCGCGCCGCCTCCAGCCGGCGGCGCATGACCTCGATCGCCGCGGGGTTCTCGTCCACCAGGACGGCGTGGCGGCCGAGCCGCCAGGCGGCCTCGCCGGTCGTCCCGCTGCCGGCGAAGAAGTCGAGCACGCGCTCGCCCTGGCGCGTGTGCACGCGCAGCAGCCGCTCGAGCAGGGCCAGCGGCTTCTGCGTCGGGTAGCCGGTGCGCTCGCGCCCCGTGGGCGAGACGATCGTCTGCCACCAGACGTCGGTCGGCGTCTTGCCGCGCGCGGCCTTCTCCGGCCCGACCAGCCGCGGCGCCAGGTAGGGCACGCGGTCGATCGCCTCGTAGCGGTACGTGTAGCGGCGCGGGTCGCGCGCGTACCACAGGATCACGTCGTGCTTGGCCGACCAGCGCCGGCGCGAGCGCGCCCCGTAGTCGTAGGCCCACACGATCTCGTTCAGGAAGGAGGCGCGGCCGAAGAGCTCGTCGAGCAGCACCTTCACGTAGTGCGACTCGCGCGGGTCGAGGT
>CADEGS010000414.1 GCA_902826945.1 uncultured bacterium
GCCGCCACCGGCGCGCTGTCGCCGCGCTGGATCGTCCAGGCCTTGATCTCCTTCTCGCCCGCGGTGAAGAAGGTCTGCAGGCCGAGCACCTCGTACGCCTCGCGCAGGAGCCGCGGGCGCGCCATGCCCTGCACGCCGAGCTCCTCCATGAAGAGCGCGCGCTCGTCGGCTTCCATCGCCGCCAGCTCGCACTCGATGTCGCCGCAGATCGCGATCGAGCGCGCGCCGACCGCGGCGGCGTGCGCGGCCACGGCGCGCGCGAAGGGGCCCGTGCCGCCGAAGTCGTCGTCGGCCACGTTCGCGACGTAGAGCACGGGCTTCAGCGTCAGGAGGAAGAGCGGCCGCAGCGCCGCGCGCTCCTCCTTCTTCCACTCGAGCGTGCGCAGCTGCACGCCGTCCTGCAGGAGGTCGCGCGCGCGCGTGAAGACCTCGTGCTCGTAGAGCGCCTCCTTGTCCCCCGTGCGCGTCCTCTTCGCGATGCGGTCGATGTTGCGCGAGACGGTCTCGAAGTCGGCCAGCGCCAGCTCGAGCTCCAGCGCCTCGATGTCGGACGCCGGGTCCACCGGCGTCGCGCGCGCCAGGTCGGCGCGCTCGAAGCACTGCACGACCTGCATCAGGGCGTCGGTCTCCTTGATGTGCCCGAGGAACTTGTTCCCCACGCCCTCGCCGCGCGACGCGCCGGCGGCGAGCCCGGCGATGTCGACGACCTTGACGCGCGCCGGCACGACCTTCTGCGTCGGGATGCAGCGCTCGATCGCCGCCAGGCGCTCGTCGGGCACGTCGATCTCGGCCAGGTTCGGCTCGATCGTGCTGAAGGCGTAGGAGGCGCGCTCGGCGCCCGCGCCGGTCAGCGCGTTGAAGACCGTGGTCTTGCCGATGTTCGGCAGCCCGACGATGCCGCAGGTGACGCTCATCGAAGGGTCGCCACGCAGTCGATCTCGACGCGCGCGTCCTTCGGCAGGCGCGCCACCTCGACCGTCGCGCGCGCCGGCGGCTGCGCGGGGAAGAACGTCGCGTAGGCCTCGTTCATGCGCGGGAACTCGTCCATGCTCTTCAGGTACACGGTCGTCTTGAGCGCGCGGTCGAGCCCCGAGCCCGCCGCCTCGAGCACGTGCGCGAGGTTCGCGAGCACCTGGCGCGTCTGCGCGGCGACGTCGCCCTCGACGAGCGTGCCCGTGCGCGGGTCGAGCGCGATCTGGCCGGAGCAGTACACCAGGCCCGCGTGCACCACGGCCTGGCTGTAGGGCCCGATCGCCTTGGGCGCGTCGGGCGTGGAGACGATCGTGAGATCCTTCATGCGGTGCGGATGCGGCGCGCGGGGTGCGGGTCTCAGCCGAAGCGCGCGCGCAGCGCCGCGGCCACCGGGGGCGGCACGAGGCGGCTCGCGTCGCCGCCCATGCTCGCGATCTGTCGGACCAGGGTGGAGCTGATGTAGGCGAGCTCGGGCCGCGTCACGAGCAGCGCCGTCTCGATCGAGGGCGCGAGCGAGCGGTTCGTGCCCGCCATCTGCGCCTCGTAGTCGAAGTCGGTGCCCGAGCGCACGCCGCGCACGATCACGTCGCAGCCGAGCTCGCGGCAGGCGTCCACGACCAGGCCGCCGAGCAGGGTGACGCTCGCGCCCTCGACCTCGGCCAGGCACGCGCGCCACAGCTCCAGGCGCTCGGCGGCCGTGAAGAAGGCCTGCTTCGAGTGGTGCTCGGCCAGCCCGACGGTCGCGCGCCCGAACAGGCGCACGGCGCGGGCCACCAGGTCCAGGTGGCCGAGCGTGGGCGGGTCGAAGGTCCCCGGGAAGAGGGCGTGGCGCTCGGACGCGGGCATGGAGGGCGCGGATTGTAGAGCGAAACCGCGCGCGTCCCGACACGTCCTGGGGGCGTGGCCACACCCGCTCCCGACGGCGCGCCCGCGCGCCGACCCGAGGCCGCGCCGGCGGAAGAGCGCCCGCGGCGTCCGCTCTTGCTGGCCGCCCTGGCGGCGCTGGCGGGAACGCTCGTCGCCCTGGCTCTGCCCGAGCCGACCGGAGCGCCGGGGGCGGGCGAGCCCGAAGCCGCTCCGGAGCTCGGCGCGGCGTCCGCGGGGAGCGAGGCCGCTCCGCTCGCGGTCGCGCTCACCGCCGCGGCCGCGTCGCCCCGCGCCGCGGCCCCGCGGGGCGCGGCGCACGCGGGACGAGCCGAGGCTCCGGGTCCGGCCGAGGGGAACGCGCCGTCCGGCCGGACGGTC
>CADEGS010000415.1 GCA_902826945.1 uncultured bacterium
GGACTACGCGCAGGTGCTGAAGGGGCCCGAGACGCGGCGCGAGGCCTACGCCACGGCCCTGGGAGTCTGCCGCGCCGACGGCAAGCTCACGAAGGGCGAGCGCTCGTTCCTGCGCGAGCTGGGTGGCGAGCTGGGCCTAGAGCGTCCCGAGCGGCGGGCGTTGCTGGCGGACGCCGACGTGCTCGTCTCGAGCGCGGTCGAGCCCGCTGCCGCGGACGAACGCGTGGACGACCTGATCCGCAATACTTCGATCCTGGCCGGCGCGCTCGAGCTCTTGCCCCAGACACTCGGCGCGGTCGGCATCGTCGGCCTGCAAGTGCGGCTCGTGAAGAAGGTCGCGCGGCACTACGGCAAGGACCCGAGCACGCGCAATGCGCGCGAGTTCTTGGCTGCCGCCGGCGTCGGCCTCGCGGGCCAGGCGCTCGAGATCTACCTCCGACGGGCCGCGAAGGGGCTGCGCGGGCGCGGCTTCCTGGGCCGGCTCGCCGGCTCCATGGCCGGTCCGGCCTTCACCTTCGCCACGACCTTCGCCCTGGGCCAGCTGGCGCAGCGCCACTACGGAGGGAGTGCCGAGGGCAACGAAGCAGGCGTGCCCCTCGACGCGACCGGCCTGCGCAGCACCTTCGGGGAGCTCTTCGAGGGCGCCCGCCGCCTCGCGGCCGACAGCGAGGACGCCATCCGCCGCCGCGCCGCGGGCCTGCGCCTCGGCGACCTGGCCGACCTCGTCCGTCCCTGACCCCGCGCGCCTCAGGCGCTGGTCGCGTAGCGAGCGCGCTCGTGGTCGCGGGTGGCGCGCTCGAGCTGCGTCAGGGGCTCGGGCTCCAGCGGCAGCGCGCGCGCGCGCTCGAGCAGCTCGCGCGGCGTCTCGCCCTCGCCCAGCGCGAGCCCCGACCGCCGCAAGGCGCGCTCGTAGGCCCGTCGGGTCGGCGCGAGGCCGCGCGCGCGCCAGCGCGAGCACAGCCACCAGAGCCCTAGGGTCGTCAGCGCGAGCCCCAGCGCGCGCGCCAGGAAGGCCCCCGGCCGCGCGCCGACCCAGGCCAGGAAGCGCGAGGGCAGCGCGCGCAGCGCCGCGAGCAGCTCCGCGCGCCGTTCGCCGTCGAAGGCCGTCAGCTCGCTCCAGGCGAGCATCAGCTCGGCCCGCAGTCGCGCGAGGGCCGAGGGCCCCGCGTCCAATGCCGGCGCCGGGTTGGGGTCGACCGCGTACCAGCCCGCGCTCGGGTCGAGCACCTCGACCCAGGCGTGCGCGTGGCGCCGGCGGAAGGTGAGCACGCGACCCTCCGGGTCCCACTCGCCGCTGCGATAGCCGGTCGCGACGCGGCTCGGCACGCCGCGGCTGCGCAGCATGGTCGCGAGCGCCGAGGCGAAGAACTCACAGTGCCCTCTGCCGCCGGGAGCCAGGAACTCCTCCAGCGATCCGGCAGCGCCCTCCGCCCCCGGCGCGAGCCACTCGTGCTCGACCGAGAGGTACTCGGCGAAGCGCGCGACGAGCTCGTGCTGCTCGGCGCTGGAGACCTCGAGCGCCAGCTCGCTCGCCAAGTCGAGCGCGGCGCGGATCCGGGGCGAAGGGGGCAGCTCGACGTAGGGCTCGAGGTCCGGAGCGACCCGCCCCGGCGTGCGCCCGCCGAGCGCGGGGCCGCCCGCGGCACCTGCGACCGGCGCCAAGCCCAGCTCGTAGGTCACGGCCCCGTGCTCGACCCCCGGCTCGCCGAAGACCAGCGTCCCGTCGCCACGCGCGACGACCGAGGCGCGCGGGGGTGCGCCGAAGGCGAGGCGCTCGGCAGACAGCGGCGCGAAGAGCCGGTTCGAGCTCCCGTCGACGTTCTCGACCTGCACCCACGCGAGCGCGCCAGCGCCAGCGCCGCGCACGAGGCCACCGCGCGGGCCCGCGTCTCTGCGCCAGGGCGCATCGCTCGCGAAGCCGCGCCCGAGCGCGCGGTCCGCGAAGGGCCACCAGCGGTCGCCGTTGGTCGCCATCAGCGTCGCGCCGCGCCAGAGCAACGGCACGTCCTCGCGCGCGCCCGCCTCGAGCGTGACGCGCATCACGATCTCGTCCGAGGCCTCCGCGATCCCGCGGCGCTCGAGCGAGAGCGAGTCCTCGAAGCCGACTTCGTCACCGCCGCCCGACGACTCGACGTAGTCGGCGAGGAGCCCCCGCCGCTGGAAGTCGCGCGGCCAGAAGGCGAAGACGAGCAGCGT
>CADEGS010000416.1 GCA_902826945.1 uncultured bacterium
ACGGCGGCGGCGAGCGACGCAGCGAGGGCGGGGAGCAAGGCCGTGCCCCTGGCGACCGCGGTCCCGGCCGTAGCGACGCGAGCCATGGCCGCGAGCGCGGCGATCGCGGTGGCTGGCGCGCGGGCGGTCGCGGGGCCGGCGGGGGCTTCCGGCCGGACGGCGGGCACGCGCGCGACGGCGCTCGCGGCGAGCAGCGCGGCGGCCGCTGGGCCGGGTCGCACGAGCACGGGCGAGGACGAGACGAGCGCGGCGGCGAGCGCCGTGCGTCCGGAGGCCGCGGCGGTCCGTGGCAGCGGCCGCGCGACGAGCGTCGGGGGGGACGCGAGCACGGCGGGGAGCGCTCCCGCGGCGGCCCGGACCCGCGCGAGCCGCGTCGCGACGCGCCGCTGCCCGACCCCGCGGATCGCGCTCCCGAGGGGCCCTGAGCGGTCGCGCTTGCGGCTCGCCGGAGCCGCCAGTCCAATGGCCGGCGCGTCGGAGGGCGCGAGGCATGACGGGCGCGAGCGTGGTGGGGATCGTCGGCGGGTCGGGGCTCTACGACATCGACGGGCTGCGTGGCCTCGAGGAGGTGCGCCTCGCGACGCCCTTCGGCGAGCCCTCCGACGCCTTCCTCGTCGGCGAGCTCGACGGCGTGCGCGTCGTCTTCCTCGCGCGCCACGGCCGCGGCCACCGCGTGCCTCCTTCGGCCATCCCCTTCCGCGCCAACGTCTGGGGCCTGAAGCGGCTGGGCGTCACGCGCGTCGTGTCGGTGTCGGCCGTCGGCTCCATGCGCGAGGAGCTCGTGCCGGGCGACTTCGTGCTGGTCGACCAGTTCTTCGACCGCACGCGCCACCGGGCCGACACCTTCTTCGACGACGGCGTCGTCGCGCACGTGATGCTGGCCGACCCCGTGTGCGCCGGCGTGCGCGCGACGCTCCTCGCGACGGGGCGCGACCTCGGCCTGCGCGTCCACGACGGCGGCACCTACCTGAACATGGAGGGGCCGCAGTTCTCGACGCGCGCCGAGTCGCGCGTCTACCGGCAGTGGGGCATGGACGTGATCGGCATGACCAACCTGCAGGAGGCCAAGCTCGCCCGCGAGGCCGAGCTGTGCTACGCGACGGTCGCGATGGTCACCGACTACGACTGCTGGCACGAGAGCGAGGAAGACGTCACGGTCGAGGCCATCCTGGCCGTGATGCGCGCGAACATCGGGAACGCGCGGCGCCTGGTGAGCGCCGTCGTGCCGCGCCTGGGGCCGGCCGCGGGCTGTGCTTGCCAGGAAGCGCTGGCGCACGCGATCATGACGGACCCCGAGCGCATCCCCCCCGAAGCCCGCGACCGGCTGGGTCTCCTGATCGACAAGTACCTGCCCCGAGGACAGGCCAGGCCGAGAACCAGAGCATGAACGCACGCCGTCCGCGTCTCTCGAGGCTCGCCCTCCCGAGCGTCCTCCTCCTCTGCTCCGGATGCTCCGCGAGCGTGCCCGGCTGGGACGCGCTCCTGGTCGTGGTGCAGGAGGCGCAGACCCCCTGGCACCGCGGCCCCGACGTGGAGCCCGGCACGAGCGGCCCGGCGCGCTTCGTCACCAAGCTGCGCGAGGCGTTCGACCAGGAGCGCGCGATGCGCATGGTGCGCTTCGCCGACCGCTACTACCGCGCGCCCGGCAACGACGGCTACGAGGCGGTGCTCGAGCGCCTGGCCGAGGACCTGCGCGAGGCGGGCTTCGGGCAGGACCCGCGCCTGAAGCTCGAGTTCCTGGCCAGCGAGGAGCCCGAGACGGCCTGGAACCCCAAGCGCGCGCGGCTCGACCTGGTGCTGCCGAGCGGCGAGACCAGGGCGCTGCACGCGTTCGACGACCCCTCCGAGACCGAGCGCGTGCTGCTGCCGATCGGCGCGCCGGCGTGCGAGCTCGAGGCGCCCGTGGCGATGCACCTCGAGGACCTCGAGGAGGGGATGATCCTCGTCACCGAGGTGCCGACGCACCAGGTGCTGCAGCGCGCGCAGAGCCGCGGCGCCGCGGCCGTCGTGTCCGCCTCGCTGCAGGCGTTCAACACCGATCCCAGCGGCCGCGACCGCCACCGCGACGCGATCCAGTACCGCATCTTCCGCACGCCGCCGGGGCTGCCGGTGGCCCAGATCTCGCAGCGCGCCTACGGCACGATCGAGGCCGCCTGGCTGCGCAACCCCGACCGCATCAAGCTGCGCTTC
>CADEGS010000417.1 GCA_902826945.1 uncultured bacterium
CCGGCTACGCCGGCGGCCTCGAGCGCAAGCGCGCGCTGCTCGCGCTCGAGCGCGGCGCGGGCCCCGTGCGCCGCTGATCGCGCTCGCGCGTCACGGGCCGCCGATCGTGAGGTCCAGCGCGTTCGACAGCGCGAACGGCGCGCGCCCGAGCTGGATCGCCTGCGTGCACAGCGCGAGACCGAGCAGCGAGGGGTCGTCCGGCACGAGCAGCGCGTAGCGGTCCACGCCGTCCACGCTGATGCTCGGGAGGAGCCCGGCGCCGCCGAAGAGCTCGCCCGCGCCGCGGTCGATCGCGAGCAGCGTCTGCCCGCCGGAGAGCGGCACGCAGGCCGCGCCCTCGAAGGCGAGCAGGCGCGAGGTGCGCTGCCCCACGGCGGCGTTGTCCACGCGGGCGGTGAAGGGGCGACCGAGCTCCATCGCGCTCGCGGCGTAGCTCGCGGGGTTCGAGGCGGCGCCGCGGAAGGCGATGCCGCCCGCGCCGCGCAGCGCGAACGCGTAGACCGCTCCCGAATTGGGGACCGCGTTGCTGGACGGGTCGCCGAGCGGGTCGCCCGCGCCGCCGTCCTCGCTCAAGGCGCTCGCCAGCAGGAGCGAGCCCGAGAGCGCGACCTCCGCGCCGAGCCCGTCCTGGAACTCGGCGTTCGACGCCTTGAGGTACGCGACCTGGCGCCAGCCCTCGTCGGCGCGCCGGAACAGGTAGACCGCGCCCGACTGCGACACCGTGTTGCTGCTCGGGTCGCCGCCGAGGCCGACGCCCGCGCCGTCCTCGTCCCGGGCGCCCACGGCGATCCAGCCCTCCGAGCACGCGACGGCGCCGCCGAAGCGGTCGAACGTCTCGGCGTTCGAGGCCTTCAGAGTGGCCTCGGGCGACCAGGTCGCTCCCTTGCGGCGGAAGACGTAGGCCGCGCCCGCGCTCGTCGCCGCGTTGTCCGCTCCGCCGCCGCCAGCGGCGCCGTCCTCGTCCTCCGCCCCGACCACGATCGTGTCGCCGGCGATCGCGACGGCGCCGCCGAAGTGATCGCCGAGCCCCGTGTTCGAGGCCTTGAGGTAGGCCTCCTGCCGCCAGCCCGACGCGCTGCGCCGGAAGACGTAGGCGGCTCCCGAGGCGGCGACCGAGAGATCCGTCGCGTCGCCGTCCACGCCCGTCGCGCCGCCGCTCTCGCTCTCCGCGCCGACCACGATCGTGTCGCCGTCGACGTCCACCGACCAGCCGAAGCGCTGGGTCTGCCGCGTGTTCGACGCCTTCAGGTAGGCCTCCTGCCGCCACGTCGCGCCCTGGCGCACGAAGACGTACGCGGCGCCCGCCTGGGGGAGGCTGTCGTCCGCCTGGTCGCCGTCCACGCCGCGCGCCGCGCTGCTCTCCTCGTAGGCGCCGACGACGATCGTGTCGCCCGAGAGCGCGACGGAGGTGCCGAAGCGGTCGCCGGCGCCGGTGTTGGAGGCCTTGAGGTAGGCCGCCTGCCGCCACGTCCCGCCCTCGCGCACGAACACGTACGCCGCGCCCGAGTTCCTGCCGAGGAAGTGGTTCCCCTCGTCGCCGCCGACCCCGGTCGCGGCGCTGTCCTCGGCATAGGCGCCGACGACCGCCGTGTCGCCCTCCACGTCGACCGAGATGCCGAAGTTGTCGAGCGCCTCGGTGTTCGACGCCTTCAGGTAGGCCTGCCGCGTCCAGCGGCCGCTCTCGAGCGCGAGGACGTAGGCCGCTCCCGCGCTCGTGGCGCTGTCGTCGGTCTCGTCGCCGTCGATCCCGGTCGCGGCGCTGTCCTCGAGGATCGCGCCGACGAGCACCGTGCCGCCCGAGACCGCCAGCCCCCGCCCGAAGAAGTCGCTGATGTCGGGCTCGGATGCCTTCAGGTAGGCGAGCGGCCGCGCCGGCGGCCTCTTCCTGGGGTCGAGCGGGTCGCCCGTCGCGGCCGCGCGCGCGCCGCCTGCGGGGACGGCGGCGAGGAGCAGCGCGCCGAGGGCGAGGGCGAGGAGGGGGGACGTCATCGGCTGCTTCCCATTCTGGACGGGGGCGCGCCGGAGCGGGCTCCCGCTCCCCTCCTGACGCGACGGACCCCGGAATCGGTCCCGGCCCGGCGGAGCGGGGTGGGCGCGGCGCCCGGCAGGCGATTCAGTCCAGCTCTTCGAGAGCGTCGCGCGCCTGCTCGAAGCTCGGGTCGAGGCCGAGCGAGGTCTCGTAGGCCG
>CADEGS010000418.1 GCA_902826945.1 uncultured bacterium
GGCCCCCCACAGGCGCGCGGAACCATGGCAGGAGAAACTTGCCAGACCGATCAGGAGCAGCTCCGTGTCCTGGTTTCCTGAGGAGGACGTTCAACTCGCCAGCCTCCGCAGCGTGCAGACGCGGCGTATCTACCGGCTCGACAGTCGCCACTTCGCCACGCCGCTGGGCATCCGACCGGCGGGCTTTCCGGATCCCGGCCGTTGAGCCGCCGCCCCCCCCTGGGCTATCCTGCCGGGCTCTCGGCGGGCACCGCGCGCCCGCCGGACGGGTCCCGCCGGTTCCACCCCGGAACCTCCGCGCCGAGCGGGACCCGCGCCCCGGCCGCGACCCCGAGCTAGGCCCAACCCCCAGGCCCACCGCCCATGGACCTCACCCTTCCGCAGCGACTGCAGAAGTCCGTCTCCGGCTCCTTCCACAAGACGGCGCTGCTCCAAAAGCGCGTGCGCGAGCTGATCCGCGGCGCCGCGCCGCTGATCGAGACGCGCGAGCGCAACCCGATCAAGATCGCCTTCCTCGAGATGGAGCGCGGGCTGATCGAGCTGATCCCCGACGAAGAGCCGCCGCCGCCCGTGCTCTAGGCGGAGGCCGGAGACGCAGCGCTTTTCCAGCCCGGGACGCCGGCGCCGATGAGCCGCAGGGGCCGCATCGAGGACCGCCTCGCTCGCCGCGGGGGGTGGCCCGAGCTCCTGCGCCTGCCGGCGTCGCTGTTCGGTGTCGTGAGCGGGCTGCGCGGAGTGTTCTACGACCGCGGCTGGCTGCCGCGCGCGCGCGTCGAGGCGCCCGTCGTGAGCGTCGGCAACCTGACCGCGGGCGGCACGGGCAAGACGCCGATGGTGGCCATGCTGGTGCGCGAGCTCGCGCGGCGCGGGCTGCGGCCGGGGATCGTGTCGCGCGGCTACCGCGTGCGCGGCGCCGATCCGCACGCGCCGAGCGACGAGGCGCTCGAGCTCGCGGCGCTGCTGGCGCGGAGCGGCCTCCGCGTGCCGCACGCCCAGGACCCCGACCGGGCACAGGCCGCCCACGAGCTCTTGAGCGAGGTCGACGTGATCGTGCTCGACGACGGCTTCCAGCACCGGCGGCTGGCGCGCGACCTCGACTTGGTGCTGGTCGACGCGACGCGGCCCTGGGGGCTGCCGGCGCCGGCGGACGGCCGGGGGGAGCCGGTGCGCGCCCTGCTCCCGCGCGGGCTCTTGCGCGAGCGGCCCGAGGCGCTGGGGCGCGCCGATGCGATCGTGTTGACCCGCGTCGACGCCGCGCCGCCGGCCGGAGTCGACGCGCTCGAGGCCGAGCTCGCCCTCCTGGCGCCGGGCGTGCCGGTGCTGCGGGCGGCGCACCGGCCGGCGCGGCTGGCGGGCTTCGGGGGCGCGGCGGACGCGGAGCTCGCGGCGCTCGCCGGGCGCGCGGTGGTGCTCGCGAGCGGGATCGGCAACCCCGAGGCCTTCGAGGCGGGCGTGCGCGCGCTCGGGGCGCGGATCCTGGGACACGAACGCTTCGGCGACCACCATGCCTACACCGCGGACGAGGCGCGTGCGCTGGCGCGGAAAGCGGAGGCGGCTTCGAATGGCGGGGCCTGGCTCGTCACGACGGGCAAGGACGCGGTCAAGCTCGGCCCGCTCGCCTGCCCGGGGCGCGCGCTCGAGGTCGAGCTCGAGCTCGCGCGCGGCGGGCCGGTGCTCGAGGCGCTGCTCGACGCCCTGCCGCCCTCACGGGCGCGGCGCGAGCGGCACGCGCTGCACGAGGGGTTGCATGGCTGAGCCGGACGGCTGGCCGATCCCGTGGACGCCCGTGCGCGGCGACCGCGAGGGGGCACTGGCGTGGATCGAGTACGCGCTGGTGCGGGGCACCGCCGGCGGGCTGGCGCGCCTCTCCCGGGGAGCGCGCGAAGCGCTCTGCAGCGGGCTGGCGCGCATGGCTGCGGCGGTCGACCGGCGTCACGCGGACGCGGCGCGGCGCTTCCTCGAGGCGGCCTACGGGCCCGAGCTCGACCCAGCGCGCCGCGAGCAGCTCGTCCGCGCCGCCTTCCGCCACCTGGTGCGGAGCGCGCTCGAGGACGAGCGCCTCGACCGCGAGCTGTTCGGCCTGCCGGATCCACCCGGCGCGCTGGCGCGCTGCGAGTTCGAGGGGCGAGAGGTG
>CADEGS010000419.1 GCA_902826945.1 uncultured bacterium
AGGCCGAGCGGCACGACCAGGATCACGGCCAGCGGCAGGAGCCAGCTCTCGTACAGGAAGGCCAGCACCAGGTAGACGAGCAGCACGGCCAGCGCGAACACCCACAGGACCTGCCCGCCGACGCGGCGCTCCTGGTAGGACATGCCCGTCCACTCGAAGCCCAGGCCGCTCGCCAGCCGCTCGCCGGAGAGGCGCTCGATCTCGTCCAGCGCCTGGCCCGAGCTGAAGCCCGGCGCCGCCGAGCCGTTGATCGAGGCGCTGGGGTAGAGGTTGAAGCGGCCGATCGTCTCGGGGCCGAAGGAGCGCTCGACGCGCGCCACGGCGCCCATCGGCACCATGTCGCCGCGCGCGTTGCGCACCACCAGGCGGCGCACGTCGTCGGTCTCCATGCGGAAGTCGCTGTCCGCCTGCACGCGCACCTGGTACGTGCGGCCGAACTTGTTGAAGTCGTTCACGTACAGCGAGCCCAGCCCCGCCTGGAGCGTGCCGAAGACGTCGCCGAGCTGCACGCCGAGCTTCTTCGCCTGCACGCGGTCCACGTCCACGAAGAGCTGCGGCACGCCCGGGCGGAAGGTCGTGAACGTGCGCCCCAGGACGGGCGAGGCCGCCACGCCGTCGAGCAGCTCCTGCGCGCCGTCGAACAGCGCGTCGCGCCCCAGCCCGCCGCGGTCCTCGAGCTGCAGCTGGAAGCCGCCGCCGACGCCCAGCCCCTGGATCGCGGGCGGCACGATCGTCAGCACGCTGGCGTCCTGGATCGTGCCGAAGGCCTGGTCGAGCCTCGCCTGCATGGTCTCGAGCCCCAGGCCGCGCGCCTCGCGCTCGCTCCAGTCGTCGAAGATGATGAAGCTCGTGGCGGCGTTCGAGGCGTTCGTGCCGTCGAGCAGCGAGAAGCCGCCCAGCACGAACCAGCTGCGCACGCCGGGCGTCTCGGCCAGGATCTCGTTGATGCGCCTGGAGACGTCGCGCGTGCGCCCCAGCGAGGCCGCGTCGGGGAGCTGCGCGTTGACGATCATGTAGCCCTGGTCCTCGGTCGGCAGGAAGCTCGACGGCAGCCGCCGGTACCACCACGCGGTCAGCGCCACGAGCGCGACGAAGGCGAGGAGCAGGAGCGGCACCGCGCGCACGACCCGGCCGACCAGCCGCGCGTAGGCGCGCTCGACCGGCCCCCACACGCGCTCGAAGGCGCGCGCGAAGCGCCCCTTCTCCTGCTTGCGCGGCCGCAGCCAGCGCGCGCACTGCGCCGGCTTGAGCGTCAGCGCGTTGAGCGCGCTGATCAGCGCCGTGCCCGCGATCGTCAGCGCGAACTGCCGGTACAGGGGCCCCGTCACGCCGCCCAGGAAGGCCGCCGGCAGGAACACCGCCATCAAGACGGCCGTGATGCCCATCACCGGCCCGGTCACCTCGCGCATGGCCCGGATCGTGGCCTCGCGCGGCGCCTCGCCGGCCTCGATGTGGTGCACCGCGTTCTCGACGATCACGATCGCGTCGTCGACGACGATGCCGATCGCGAGCACCAGGCCGAACAGGGTCAGCAGGTTGATCGAGAAGCCCAGCGCCGCCATGAAGGCGAAGGTGCCGACCAGCGTGACCGGCACGGTCGTGGCCGGGATCAGGACCGCGCGCCAGTCGTGCAGGAAGAGCAGGATCACGAGCAGGACGAGCGCGCCGGCCTCGAGCAGCGTGCGGTAGACCTCGCTCGCCGCGCGCTCCACGAACACCGTGGCGTCGAACGGGATCGCGTAGGCGACGCCCGCGGGGAAGGAGCGGCTCAGGCGCTCGGTCGCCTCGCGCACGCGCTCGGCCACGGCCAGCGCGTTGGCGCCCGGGAGCTGGTAGACGAGCAGGCTGGCCGCCGGGATGCCTTCGCGCGAGGCGAACGAGCCGTAGCTCTGCGCGCCCAGCTCCACGCGCGCCACGTCGCGCAGGTACGTCGCGCGCCCGTCGTCGCCCACGTGCACGACGATGCCCTCGAACTGCTCCGGCTCGCTCAGCCGGCCCAGCGTGGTCAGCGTGTACTGGAACGGCTGCCCCGCCGCGGCCGGCGGCTGGCCGAGCTGCCCCGCCGCGACCTGCACGTTCTGCTCGCGCAGCGCCGCGAC
>CADEGS010000420.1 GCA_902826945.1 uncultured bacterium
CGCCGAGGGTCCCTGACACCCGCCCCGTGAAAGTCCCGCAGCGAGGCGAAGCAGGCTGCGTCACCGCTCCTAGGATGACGCCATGAGCCCGCCGACCGCCTCCCCGACGCTCGCCCGCGCGCGAGCGCTGCTCGCCCGCTACCGCCCGCACGAGCCCGAGCAGGAGGCGGTCCTCGCCCGGATGCTCGCCTTCCTCGACGCCCACCCCGAGGACGCCCACCGGCGCGAGCTCGCGGTCGGCCACCTGACTGCGGCCTGCTTCGTGGTCGACGCGGCGCGCGAGCGCGCGCTGCTGACGCACCACAGGAAGCTCGGACGCTGGCTGCAGCTGGGCGGGCACTGCGACGGCGACCCGGACCTCGCGCGCGTCGCAGCGAAGGAGGGTCTCGAGGAGAGCGGGATCGAGGGCCTCGCGCTCGAGCCCTGTCCGATCGACCTCGACATCCACCCGATCCCGGCCCGCCCGGGGGAGCCCGAGCACTTCCACTACGACGTGCGCTTCCTGGCCGTCGCGCCGGTGGGCGCGCGCGAGGTGACCAGCGACGAGTCGCTCGCGCTGGGCTGGTTCACGCCGGCCGAAGTGCGCTCCGGGACGGTCTCGGTCGACCCCTCCGTAAGTCGCCTGTTCCGAATCGTGTTCGGATGAGGCCGGCGCTCACGGCCGACCTAGCCTTCGCGTAGGCCGCGCCAGCAAAGGAGCTTCCCATGCGCACGAACCGTCGCGACTTCCTGGGTCTCGGTACCGGCATCCTGGCCCTCGGCGTGGCGCCGCCTGCCTCGGCGGCGTGGTCGCGCTGGCTGAACGGCGAGGACGAGCCGCTCGACTTCGGACCGCTCGAGGCGCTGGCCGCGCGCATGCAGGACACCGAGCCCGACGCGTTGCTTCCGCACCTCGCGGCCGAACTGCGGGCCGGACGCACGCTCGAACAGCTGGCCGCGGCCGGCGCGCTCGCCAACGCCCGCACGCACGGCGGGACGAACTACAACGGCTACCACGCCTTCATGGCGCTGGTTCCCGCGCTCGCGATGGCGCGCATGAGCCCCGCGGCCGAACGCGCGTTGCCCGTGTTGAAGGTGCTGCACCGCAACACGCGCTTCATCCGCGACGCCGGCGGTCGCGCGGAGGAACGGCTGCACGCGCTCGAGGCGGCGAAGCTCCCCTCCGGCGAGCACGGCGGCTTGCGCGCGGCGGCGATCCAGGAGGCCGCGCGCGCGGGCGAGCGCGAGCGGGCCGAGGCGCTGCTCGCCGGCAGTGCCATGCGGGACTCCGAGCGCGCCTACTTCGACCTGCAGCCGGTCGTGCGCGACGAGGTCGACGTGCACCAGGTGGTGCTGGCCTGGCGCGCGTGGGAGACGCTCGCGCTGACCGGCGAGGAGCACGCCGCGACGCTGCTGCGCACGTCGCTGCGCCACACGATCGACCGGCAAGAGGGGCGCGCGTCGCGCGGCGTCGAGGCCCCCGAGATCCGGACGCTCTTGCCCGAGCTGCTCGAGCACGTGCGCCGCACGCGCGGCGAGCGCATGCCCACCGACGCCGAGCTCGAGTCGCTGGCAGGCGAGATCTACTTCGCGAGCCGCGCCGACGGAGCGCGCGCCATGGCGGCCGCGCTGGCCGCGGGCTTCGAGCCGCTGGCGCTGGGCGAGGCGCTGTCCCTGGTCGGCAACCGGCTCTTGCTCTGCGACCCCGGTCGCAGCGGCGACGACCTGCGGCCCGGCAAGCCCGAGGGCAGCGTGCACGGCGCCTCGTACGGCGTGCACGGCTCCGACTCGGCCCGCGCCTGGCGCCACATCGCGCGCGTGCTGCCCGCGGAAGAGCGGCCCGCGACCTTGATTGCGGGCGCGTTCCACCTGGCGAGCGAGGGACCCCTGGTGGGCGGCGAGGACTTCCCGTGGCGCGCAGAGCTCGAGTCGCTCGAGGCCGCGGACGGCGAGGCCGCCGCGCGCGCGCTCGACGAGGCGCTCGCGGCCGGCGACCAGCCCTGCGCCGTCGCCGCGATCGACCGCGCCCACCGCGCCGGCGTGGCCACCGACCGACTGCTCACGACCTGCCTCGCGTACGGGACGCCAGTCGACGGCGCGCTGCACGCCGAG
>CADEGS010000421.1 GCA_902826945.1 uncultured bacterium
GCAAGGAGAAGGCCGGGAAGGAGCGGGCCGAGAAGGAGCGGGCGGAGGGCGACCAGGGCCCAGCGGGCGCGCGCGCTGGCCCCTTTTCGGTGGGCGCTGGTCGGGGGAGGGGAATGGGCGCGCGGCATGGCGGTGGGCGACATCCTGCCACGCGCCATGCGGGCGAGGAATCCCGCCAGGCTCAGCCGGTGTTGCGCAGGCCGCGCGCGATCCCGCGCACGGTCTGGACCAGCGCGCGCTCGAGCCCCGCATCCTCGCGGCCACCCGCGCGCCAGCGGGCGAGCAAGTCGACCTGGACGAAGCTCAAGGGGTCCACGTAGGGGTTGCGCAGGCGGATCGAGCGGCGCAGGGTCGCGTCGCGCTCGAGCAGGCGGGGCGCCTCGAGCAGTTCGAGCACGCAAGCCACGGCGCGCTCGTGCTCGGCGCGGATCTCGGGGAAGCGGCGCGCGCCGACCTCGCCGGCGAGCTCGGCATAGCGCGCGGCGATGTCGAGGTCGCTCTTCGCGAGCACCATCTCGACGTCCGCCACGAGCGCGTTCAGGAACGGCCATTCGCGCGCGGCCCGCCGCACGGCCGAGGTGCCATGGGTCTCGAGCGCGGCCGCGAGGCCGGTCCCCACGCCGAACCAGCCGGGCAGCACCGCGCGACACTGGGTCCAGGCGAAGACCCACGGGATCGCGCGCAGGTCCTGCACGCCGCGCATCTCCCGCCGCCGCGAGGGGCGCGAGCCGATCGCCAGGCGCTCGATCACGTCGATCGGCGTCATGCCCTGGAACAGCTCCGGGAAGTCGGGCGCATCGTGCACCAGGGCGCGGTAGCGCGCGCGGCTCTCGGTTCCGAGCGTGTCGGCGATGGCGCGCTCGGCTTCCGTGGCGTGGCGCGCCGGGTCGCCGCCGGCCGTGCGCTCGAGCAGCGCGCCGAGCGCGACCTCGAGCGTGCGCGTGGCGATCCCGCGCAGGCCGTACTTCGCGCCGATCACCTCGCCCTGTTCGGTCACGCGCAGGTGTCCGCCGCTCCTGCCACCGGGTCTGTCACCAAAGGAGCTCCCGAGCGCTCCGGGGGGCGCCGCCAAGATGCCGGCGCGGGGCTTCGAGCCGCCGCGGCTGATCGACCCGCCCCGACCGTGGAACAGGACCAGCTGCAGGCCCAGCTCGCGCGCGACCGCGACGAGCCGCTCCTGGGCCCGGTCGAGCGCGACGCGCGAGGCCGCGAGGCCTCCGTCCTTGTTGCTGTCCGAGTAGCCGAGCATCACGAACTGGCGCCGGCCGCGCGCCGCGAGGTGCGCGGCATAGGCGGGGTCGAGGGAGAGCGCCCGAAGCACGTCCGCGCTGCGCGCCAGGTCGTCGACGGTCTCGAACAGCGGGGCCACGTCGAGCGGCACGCGGTCCTCGGCGTCCGCGAAGCCGGCCGCGCGTGCGAGCAGGAGCACGGCCAGCGCGTCGTCCGGCCCCTGGGCCATCGAGATCACGTACGGACCGAGGGCGCGGGCTCCGTAGCGCGCGCGAGCCTCGTCCAGGGCGCGGAAGACCTCGAGCGCGGCTCGAGTCGCTTCCTGGTCGTCCGCGGTACCGGCGCGAGCGACCCGGCCTTCGAGGGCGCGCGAGATCACGGCGGTCCGCTGGGCAGGCGGCAGCTCCTCGAAGCCCGGCTGTGCGAGCAGGCCGGCCACGGCGCGGCGGTGGGTCAGCGCGTCCTGGCGTACGTCCAGCGCCGCCAGGTGGAAGCCGAAGGTCTCGACCCGCCTCAGCGCGCGGCGCACGAGAGCCAGACCGGCGCGCGCGCCTCCGTGGGATGCGAGGCTGGCCGCGATCAGGCGCAAGTCGTCCGCGAGCTCGTCGGGTGGTCCGTAGCCTCCCTCGATCCCGCGGCCCTTGCGCTCGAGCCGGGCGCTCATCAGCCAGAGCAGCTGGCGGTACGGCATGTCGGCATAACTCGCCGGAACCGCCGCGAGCTCCTCGGAGAAGCGCGCCGCATACTCTTGCAGGCGCTGGAGCAACTCGGGCTCGAAGCCCGCGCGCGTGCGCCATTGCGAGAGGTGCTCGGGCCAGGGCCGCCGCCCCCCGCCGGCGCCGCGCACCGG
>CADEGS010000422.1 GCA_902826945.1 uncultured bacterium
TGGTCGACGAAGGTCGAGTTCTGCGCCGGGTCGAGCACCTCGAGCAGCGCCGAGGACGGGTCGCCGTGCAGGCTCTGCCCGAGCTTGTCCATCTCGTCGAGCATGAAGACGGGGTTGTTCGAGCCCGCCTTGCGGATGTGCTGCACGATGCTGCCGGGCATGGCGCCGACGTACGTGCGGCGGTGGCCGCGGATCTCGGACTCGTCGTGGACGCCGCCCAGGCTCATGCGCACGAACTTGCGCCCCATGGCGCGCGCGATCGAGCGCCCGAGCGAGGTCTTGCCCACCCCCGGCGGCCCGACGAAGCACAGGATCGGGCTCTTGCCGTCGGGGCGCAGCTTGCGCACCGCCAGGAACTCGAGGATGCGCTTCTTGACCTTGTCCAGGCCGTAGTGGTCCTCGTCGAGGATCGCGCGCGCCTGCGGGATGTCGAGCTTGTCCTTCGTCGAGCGCGACCAGGGCAGCTCGATCAGCCACTCGAGGTACGTGCGGACCATGCCGTACTCGGCCGCGGCCTCGGGCATGCGCTCCAGGCGCTGCAGCTCGCGCCGCGCCTCCTGCTTGACCTCGCGCGGCATCTTGGCCTTCTCGATCGCAGCGGCCAGGTCCTGGGCCTCGACCGACTGGCCCTCGCCGAGCTCCTTCTGGATCTGGCGCAGCTGCTCGCGCAGGTAGTACTCGCGCTGCGCCTTCTCCATCTTGCCCTGCGTCTTCTGGCGCAGCTCCTGCGACAGGGACAGGATCGCGATCAGCTGGGCGAGCTTCTCGGAGACCTTGTCCATGCGCTGGGCCAGGTCGAAGGTCTCGAGGATCTCCTGCTTCTCCTCGACCGGGATCTCGATGAAGGTCGCGATCAGGTCGGTCAGCCCCGAGGGCGAGGCGGCGTTCTCGATGGCCTGGTCGAGGTCCTCGGGCTTCTGCGGCAGGAGCGCCAGCGCCTCGTGCGCCTGCGCTTTCAGGTTGAGCGCGCGCGCGGCGATCTCGTTCTGGCTCTCGTCGCCGGTCTCGGGGATGCGCTCGGCGCGCACGATCAGGAACGGCTCGGTCTGCACGAACTCGAGCACGCGGAAGCG
This sequence comes from uncultured bacterium, assembly GCA_902826945.1. The sequence goes on from CADEGS010000422.1 coordinate 1,074, forward strand.
CTCGACGCCCTGCGCGATCACGTGGTGGCTGCCGTCGGGCGCGGTGATGTAGCGCACGACCGAGGCCACCGTCCCGACGCGGTACAGGCCGTCGGCGTCGGGGGCGTCGTCGCCCGGGTCCTTCTGCAGCAGGACGCCGATCGGCTGCTCGAGCTGCACCGCCGCCTGCACGGCGCGCACCGAGCGCTCGCGGCCGACCAGGATCGGCAGCACGACGCGCGGGAAGAGCAGCATGCCGCGCGCCGCCAGCACGATCAGCTGGTCGGGCGGGAGCTGCGGCGGCGCGGGGGCGCCCCCGTCGCGGACGGCGGGCGGCGCCGCCACCGGCGCCTCGGCCCCGGCGTCCTGCGCCGGCTCGCCGGGAGGCGGGACGGGCGCCTGCGATCGCTCGTTCGTCTCGTCGCTCATGGCGTCAGTCGATCTTGCGCAGGCTCAGGAAGAGGCAGCCGTCCACGGAGTCGCGCTGCCCGAGCTCGTACGTCCCCGGCGGCAGCGCGATCGAGCGCTCGAAGCGTCCGTGGGGGATCTCCAGCCGGTGGATCGCGGCCTGGCGGAACGCGCTCGGCAGGGGGCGCTCGCCGCGCACGACCAGGCCGCGGCCCTCGATCGTCACCTCGACGCGCGCCGGCTCGACGCCGGGCAGCGAGACGACGATCCAGAGCTCGGTGGGGGTCTCGAAGACGTCGAAGGGCGGCTCCCAGCTCGGGCAGGGGGCGCCCGAGCCCGGCGGGCGCGAGGGCCGGCGCGACATGCGGTCGGCCTGCTCGAGGATGGCCCGTGCCCGCTCCCACATCCAGGTCTCCGGGTCGCGGTCCTTCATGGGCGCCCTGGATCGTAGGGCCGGGGTGGGGAATGGAAAAGGGGCGCTTCTGCGCAGGTGGTGGAGCGGGGTGCGCGCGAGGGACGAGGCGGAGTGGCGGGGGGAGTCGTCGCTCGTCGGGGCGCGTCGGTGGGCTCTCGCGCGGGGGCGGGGAGCGGTTCGTGCGGGGCGAGCGTC
>CADEGS010000423.1 GCA_902826945.1 uncultured bacterium
GCGCGGCCTGCGAAGGGTCAGACTCCGCGCCGTGCGCCCCCTCGAACGACTCCGGCTCCTCGCGCTCGCCTGCGCCGCACTGACCGCCGCGCCAGCGTGGGCCGCGCCCGCGGCATCGCGCTTCGAGGGCGCGCGCTGGATCGCCCCGCCGGCGGACTCGGCCGGGTTCGGCGCGGCGCGGCGCGCGCTCGCGGAGCTGGAGCGCGCGAGCGATCCGGCATCGGGCCCGCGTGTGGCGGTGCCGGTGCGGCTCGCGCGCGCCCGCGCGGCCGATTCGGTCGCGGCGCGCTTCGGAGCCCGGCTCGCGTCGCGCGCGGGCGCGGACTCGGTCGCGATCGCGCAACTGCAGCTGCTCCGCCACCAGTTGCGGCTGCCGGTGTTCGGCATGTCCGACTCGGTGACGCGCACGCTCCTCGGCGAAGGCGCCGCGCTGCTCGAACGCCGCATCGGCGCCGACCACGCGGGCCTGGCGCCCGCGCTGGCCCTCGTCTCCGCGGGGTACGAGCGCATGCAGGACCCGCGCCGTTGGCTCGCAGCGGCCGAGCGGCGCGTGACGCTGCTCGAGCGTTCGCCTGGACTCGACTCGCTCGAACTCGCCGCGGCGCTCGGCGCGCGATGCCGCGCGCGGGCCGCCAGCGGCGATGCCGCTGGCGCGATCCAGGACGGCGAGCGGGGCGTGGCGATCGCAGAGCGCCGGGCCGGCGCACATGACCTGCGCACCGCCGACGCGCTGACCGACCTGGCGTCCGTGTTCGTGCGGCAGAACCGGTTCGCCGATGCGCTCGCGATCCAGGAGCGCGTGCTCGCGATCCGCGAACGGGCGCTGGGACCGGATCACCGCCGCGTGGCCCTCGCGCTGCAGAACGTGGCCGGCCTGGAGATGCGGCTCGACCGCCTGGCCGCTGCACGCGCGCACGCAGCGCGCGCGGTGGCGATCTGGGAGCGACCCGAGCACGACCTCGATCCCGAGGGCAGTTCGGGTCAGGTGGCGCTCGGCGACATCGCGCGCCGCTCGGGCGACTACGAGGCGGCCCGGCGCGCCATGGAGACCGCGCTGCAGATGCGCCGCCGCGCGCTCGTGCCGGCCGACCTGCGCATCGCCGCGAGCCTCGAGAACCTGGCCGGGCTGCACGAGGAGATGGGTGACTACGCTGCCGCGCTGCCGCGCCGGCAGGAGTCGCTCGCGATCCGCTCGCGGGGGCAGGGTGAGACGCACGCGGACTATGCCACCGCGCTCGATGCCCTGGCGCGGCTGCTGGTGGCGATGGGGCGCGCTCCCGAAGGCCGCCCCATGAGCGAGCGTGCGGTCGCGGTGCGCGAGGCGGCGCGCGGCGCGATGGATCCCGGTCTCGTGCGCATGCTCAACACGCTCGGTGACGCTCAGCGTGCGATGGACGACGCGCCCGGCGCGCTCGCCACCTATCGGCGGGCCGAGCGCATCCTGGCGGCTGGCCGTGGCGCGGCCACGGTGGAGCGCGCCACCGTGCTGCGCCGGCTGGGCCAGGCGCAGATCGCGCTGCACCAGCCCGCGAGCGCCGAGAGCAGCTACAGCGAGGGGCTGGCCGTGGCGCGCCGCGCGCTCGGCGAGTCGCACCCGCTCGCGATCGACCTGCTCGACGACCTCGCGCATGCGCAGCGCGACCTGGGGCATGGTCGCGAGGCACTGGCCTCGGCACTCGAGGCCGAGCGCCGTGGTCGCGAGCGGTTCCGGCTCCAGGTCCCCGCGCTCTCCGAGCGCGAGGCGCTGCGCTACGGCGAAGTGCGTCCGTCCGGACTGCCGATCGCGCTCGGACTGATCGCCGACGGGGCCGACCCCACGCGCGTGGGCGAAGTGTGGGAGGCACTGGCGCACAACCGCGGCCAGGTGCTCGACGAGATCACCGAGCGCCGCCGTGCACTGCGCCGTGCGGAGACGCCCGAGCTCGACTCGCTGCGCGGCCGCTTCGCCGACGCGAGCCGCGAACTGGGCGGACTGCTCGCGCGTGGCACGCGCGGCGACTCGGTGTGGGAAGCGCGCGTGGCCGAGTCGCGCGAAGCAGAGTCGCACGCGGCGCGCGGCTCGCGA
>CADEGS010000424.1 GCA_902826945.1 uncultured bacterium
GAGGTGCACCTGCGAGCGCGGGTGCAGCGTGCCGAAGCCCACCGCCCCGGCCGCGTCGACGAACAGGTCGCGACCGAGCGGGTAGAGCATGCCGGGCGTCGGGACGCTCGACGCGCTCAGGCAGCTCCCCGGATCCGACGCGTCCGCGAGCGAGCTCTGGCAGAGCGGGACCGGCGCGGGCTCGACGTCGGGCAGCGTGACCCGCCCGTGCGAATGGCCGCGACCGGGATCGGGGGCGCCGGCGGCGCGCTGCGCGCGGTCGGGCGCGAGCGGCGCGCGCGAGCCGGCGTCACCGCCGGCGTCGGCGCCGGCCGGACGCGCCGTCGTCCCGGTCGCAGCGTCGGTGGCGGGCGCCGGCGCGAGCGGAAGGGCCGCGCTCGGCGCGAGCGCCGCGAGATCGAGCAGCGGCGTCGGCTCGAAGGCGCCCCGGCCGTCGTTGCGCAGGAGCGTCACGCCCTCGGGCCCGACCAGCTCGAGGTCGGGGCGGCCGTCGCCGTCGACGTCGCGCCAGCTGGCCCGCGCGCACACGGCGCGCTCGAGGCCGCTGGCCGGGGTCACATCCTGGAACTGGCCGCCGCCCAGCGCGCGGTAGAGCGCGCAGCGCCCGTCGGGACGCACGACGAGCAGGTCGAGCCGCGCGTCGCCGTCCACGTCCTGCCAGCTCGCGCCGCGCGCGGGGCCGACGAGCCCCGAGGCCTCGGTCACGTCCGCCAGGCCGCCCGCGCCGGCGTTGTGGAGCAGGGTCAGCGCGCCGCGAGCGTCGAGCGCGAGCACGTCCGCCCGCCCGTCCCCGTCGAAGTCGCCCCACACGAGCTCGGGAACGACGCCGGGCGCGTGCCCGGGCGGGAAGGAGAGCGTGACGAGGACGCACACGATCGAGAGCATCTGGACCTCCGAGGAGGGAGCGGTTGCGGCCAGGCGACCCTCCGCCGGCCTCGCTCTCCTCACGCAGATCGCCGCCGCGGCCCTTCCGGGAAATCGCGCCGCGCGGCCTCGCCGGCGGCCGGCACCGGCCTTCCTCGGCTACTCGTCCGCCCCGAGCTCGGCGCGCAGGAGGGCCAGCTCGGTCGCGAGCGCGTCGGGGGCGGGATCGGGGTCGGGCGCGCCGGCGGCCGCCAGGCCTTCGGCCTCGTCGCGCGCGGTCTCCAGGTGCTCGAGCGCCAGCGCCAGCGCGCGCGGCGCGTCGGACTCCTGCGGCGCCTGCGCGCGCAGCAGCCGCGCGAGCTCCGCCTCCGCGCGCAGGCGCTGGCGCCGCGCGTCGTGGTGCTCGGGCGCGCGCGCGCGCAGCGCGGCGAGCAGGGCGCAGGCCTCCTCCAGGCTGCGGCGCGCGGCCGCCGCGTCGCCGAGCGCGCGCTGCGCGGCGGCGACGTCCGCCAGGAGACCGGCCAGCAGCACGCCCGCGGCCACGTTCGAGGGCGCGCGCGCGACGAGCTCGCGGGCGCGCGCGAGCGCGCGCTCTCCCTCCGCCGTCGCGGCGCGCGCATCGCCCTCGGCGAGCGCGATGCGCAGCCATGCGCACCCCTCGCCCACGCGGTCGATGCCGGCCTGGTAGTCGGCGGGATCCGCGCCGAGCACGGCCTCGAGCTCGTCGCGGCTCGCCTCGACCAGCTCGCGCGCCCACGCGAGCCCGCCCGCCTGCACCAGGATCGGCACCAGGGCCGAGCGCGCGCGGCGCACCTTGCGCGCCAGGAACCCGTTCTCGGGGTGCGCGGCGCGCAGCGCGTCGAGCGCCTGCAGGGCCTGCGCCATGCGCTCGAAGGCGCCGGCGTCGCCCAGGGCGTGCTCGACCTCCGCGCGCTTCAGGCGCAGGAGCTCGCGCTCGCCGTGGTAGTTCGGGTCCGGGTAGACGGCGAGCAGGCGCTCGAGCGGCGCCTCGCACGCGGCGTAGAGCGCCAGCGCCTCGCGCGCGGGGACGCGCCGCTCCAGCGTCTCGGCCAGCAGGCCGCGCCCCAGGAGCACGGCCAGGAGCTGGCCGGCGTTCGCCCCTGGGTGCGCCTCGAGCGGCCGGCAGACCTCGATCGCGCGGCGGTAGTCGTCGAGCGCCTGCGCCTCGCGGCCGGCCTG
>CADEGS010000425.1 GCA_902826945.1 uncultured bacterium
ATTCTTCTCGAGCGACGAGCGCGCTTCGCGCTCTCGATCGGGCGACCTTTCGTCGGGCCGCGCCGAGGAGAGCAGCGGCGACTGGCAGGTCGAGGCGGAGCTCGCCGGAACGCCGCCGATCCCCCGAGCTCGAACGGGCGACCTTCGTTCGCCGATCGAGGAGCGGCCGCAGCGACTGCGTGCGGTGAGGACGACTCGCCCGCTGCTAGGCCTGCGCCTGCAGTGCTCCGCGACCGGCATTTCTCGCTCCATCCGCTCGCGGACGCCGCCGTCGTCCGCGTGGCGGCGCGGTCGCTTGCCTCAGCCCCCGATCTGCGCCGCGCGGTAGAACTTCGACACGGTCTCGTTCTCCATCAGCTGCGCGAACTTCGCCGGCTCCGCCTCGCGGTAGCCGTCGAGGTGGCGGAAGGCGTCGGGCATCTTGATCAGGACGCGCGCCGCGTCGTCCGCGAGCGCCGGGTCGCCCGACCAGATGACCTGGTGCACGAGCCACCAGACGGCGCGGCCGGCCTCGCCCTTCGCGAACACGTCGCGCGCGGTCTGCATGCGGTCGGCGTGGTGCTCGCCGCGCTCGACCTCGAGCAGGCGGCGGTAGCGCACGGCCTCGTCGTGGTCGCTGCCCGCGGGCACGCGCGCCAGGAAGTCGTCCACGAGCGCGAAGGCCGAGCGGTAGTCGCGCGGCAGGCCGCGCGTGAAGGAGCGCGCCTCCCAGCGCACGGCCGGCCAGTCGGGCGGCCGGTCGAGGTCCACCTGGCCCTCGAAGCGCGACGCCATGCGCTCGACCCACTCGAGCGAGGGATGCGCCGGCCAGCGCTCGCGGAACTGGCGCGCGCGCTTCAGGAACAGGCGCACGCGCGCGGGGTCGGGCGCGCCGGCCAGCTCCTCCTTCTCGTACTCCTCCAGCCAGCGCAGGAGGCGCAGCGCCTCCTCGCCCTCGACCGCCAGCCGGCCGCGCTCGCGGACGCCCTCGATCGACGCGCGCAGCGCCGCCGCGCGCTCGCGCGTGGCCGCATCGGCCTCGCCCCGCTCCAGGAGGTCGAGCCGCGCGAGCGCCTCGTCGAGCCGCCCCTGCTCGAACTTCGCCTGCGCGACCTCGAGCAGGGTCGTCGCCGCGGGCGCGTCGTCCAGGCCGTGCGAGAAGACCGCCCAGCCGCCGACGAGCAGGGCGGCGACCGCGCAGAGCGCCAGCGAAACCAGCGCCCAGGCCGGCAGCCCGCGCCTCGCCGGCTCGCGCGCGCGCCGCGCCGCGCGCGGACGCGCGCCGGCGCTCGCGGCGGCCGGCGCGGGGGGCGCCGCCGCGTCCGTCGCGTCCGCCTCGAGCCACAGGAGCGCGCCGCCGAGCTGCACGCGCCGTCCGGGCGCGAGCCGCACGCGCTCCGCGCGCATCGGCACGCCGTCGATCGCAGCGGGCGCGGCGCCCGGCTCCAGCACGAGCTCGACCTCGTCCCCGCGCACCACGAGCCGCGCGTGGCGCGCGGCGACGCCCGGCGCGGCGAGGCGCAGCCGCGCCTCCTCGCCCGAGCCCAGGACGAGCACGCCCTTGCCCAGCCGGAACGCGCGTCGCTCTCCGTCCTCCTCGACCACGAGGCGCACGCTCAGCCCTCCTTCCCCGCGGGCTCGAGCAGCTGCGGCGAGAGCCCCTCCGCGCGCACGACGCCGTCCGCGAGCGCCAGCGCGCGGCGGATCTCGTTCTCGAGCTGGCGCACGTTGCCCGGCCAGGGCGCGCGCTCCAGAATCGCGAGCGCCTCGGGCTCGACGCGCGCGCCGGGGCCGCCCTCGCGCGCGACGAAGAAGCGCACCAGCGCCGGGATGTCGGAGCGCCGCTCGGCCAGCGCGGGCAGCGCGATGCGCACGACGTTCAGGCGGTAGAAGAGGTCCTCGCGGAAGGCGCGCTCGCGCACCATGCGCGCCAGGTCGCGGTGCGTCGCGGCGACGATGCGCACGTCCACCTTGATCGTCTGGTTGCCGCCGACCGGCCGCACCTCGCGCGTCTCGAGCGCGCGCAGGAGCTTGGCCTGCATCTCGAGCGGCATGTCGCCGATCTCGTCCAGGAAGAGCGTGC
>CADEGS010000426.1 GCA_902826945.1 uncultured bacterium
ACGATCTCGAACGCGTCGCCGACGATGCCGTAGTCGGCGACCTTGAAGATCGGGGCCTCGGGGTCCTTGTTGATCGCGACGATGACCTTCGAGGTCTTCATGCCGGCCAGGTGCTGGATGGCGCCGGAGATGCCGATCGCGACGTAGAGCTGCGGCGCGACGGTCTTGCCGGTCTGGCCGACCTGCTCGGCGTGCGGGCGCCAGCCCGCGTCCACGACGGCGCGCGAGGCGCCGACCGCGGCGTTGCCGAAAGCGGCGGCCAGGTCCTCGACGAGCTGGAAGTGCCCGGCCTCCTTCAGGCCGCGGCCGCCCGAGACGACGACCGGCGCCTCGGCCACGTCGAGCTTGCCGCCCGCCTTGGCCTCGACGCCCGTCAGCGTCACCTTGCCCTGGCCGACGGCGAGCGTGCCGACCGTCGCGCTCTTCTGCGCCTGCACCGGCTGGAAGACGTTGCGGCGCAGCGTCGCGCACAGGACGGGCGCGCGCGAGACGAGCGTCGCGACGAGCTTGCCGGCGAGCCACGGGCGCGTGACGCGCACGTCCGCGCCGGCCTGCGCGAGCCCGGTGCAGTCCGAGAAGAGCGTCGCGCCCAGGTGCGCCGCGACGCGCGGCGCGACGTCGCGCCCGGTCGAGGTGGCGGAGGCCAGGAAGGCCTGCGCGCCGAGCTCCTTCACCAGGCCCGCGATCGCGGCGGCCACCGCGTCGGGCTGGAACGGGCTCGCGGCGAGCGTGCGCGCCTCGTCCGCTCCGGCCGCGCCCAGGCCGGCCGCGGCCGCCGCCGCGCCCTCGCCCGTGACGACGGCGACGATCTTCTGGCCCAGCGCGCTGGCGGCGCCGAGCGCTTCGAGGCTGGCGCGCTTCGCGCCCGAGGCCTGGGTCTCGACGAGGACGACGATCGTGCTCATGGTGCGCTCGCTTCCTTCTCTAGAGGACCTTGGCCTCGTTGCGCAGCGCGTCGATCAGCGCCGGGACGGCGGCCGCGCCGGTGCCGACGATGCGGCCCTCCTTGCGCGCGGGCGGGAGCTCGAGCGCGACGACCTCGGCCTGGCTCGTGCCGGCGGGCGCGGGCGTCTCCTCGAGCGGCTTCTTCTTGGCGGCCATGATCCCCTTCAGGCCGGCGTAGCGCGGCTCGTTCAGGTCCTTCTGGCACGTGACGACGGCCGGGAGCGAGAACGCGTACGTCTCGAGGCCGCCGTCGGCCTCGCGCTTGGCCGTGCACTGGCCGTCGCCGCCGACCTCGAGCGCGACGACGTCGCTGACGCAGGCCCAGCCGAGCAGCGTGGCGAGCATCGGCCCCACCGCGGCGTGGTCGCGGTCGGTCGCGACGCGGCCGCAGAAGACGAGCTCGGCCCCGAGCTTCACGACCGCCTCCCGCAGCGCCTGCGCCACCGAGAAGGCGTCGCGCTCCTGCCAGGCGGGATCGACCAGGACGACGCCCTTGTCGGCGCCCTTCGCCAGGCACTCGCGCAGCTCCTTCGCCGCCTCTGCGGTGCCGAGCGTGACGACCGTGACCTCGCCCCCGTGCGCTTCCTTCGTGCGGATGGCCTGCTCGACCGCGATCTCGTCGTAGAACGAGACCATGTACTGGATGCCCTGGGCGTCGAGGCTCTTCTTGTCGCCTCCGATCCGGGGCTGGAGGTCCGTCGTCGGGACCCGCTTGACGCACGCGACGATGTTCATGAGGAGAGGAGCCGCGCGGGCGGCCGCGCGAAGGGTCGCTCCCCGGGCCGGCGCGGCGTTCTGCCGCCTCCCGGGCCGCGGGGAAAGGGGGGGGAGGATACCCCCCGGCGCGCGCGAGCGACAACCCGCGCCCCCGGCGGAGCGGGCGCAGCCGCCGCGCCGATCAGCCCAGGCTGCGCTCCTCGGCCGCCGTGACGCCCCGGCCGGGCGCCTCGAAGCTGTGGCCGAGGTAGACCTCGCGCACGCGCGGGTCGCTGACGAGCTCCTCGGCCGAGCCTTCGCGCAGGATCGTGCCCTGGTGGATGATGTAGGCCCGGTCGGTGATCTGCAGCGTCTCGCGCACGTTGTGGTCGGTGATCAGGA
>CADEGS010000427.1 GCA_902826945.1 uncultured bacterium
CCTCCCAGGCCTGGCCCGCGCGCACGCGCCAGGTCATGCACCAGCAGCCGCCGCACGCGCCGCGCGGGCCGAAGAGCCGCTCGAGCACCGGCCAGTCGTCGCGCGCGAGGTCGCGCACGACGAGGCGCGCCGCGCGCCGGGCCGGCGCCGCTCGGGCACCCTTCGCGCGCCGGGTCCGCGCGGGGGACGACGGGGCCGGCGCGGAGGGCGTCGCGCGCGCGTGCGGGGATCGGCGGGCTCTCTCGGACCTGGGCAAGCGGCTCCGTCCGTCGCGCCGTGGCGCGGCGCCACCAGGGTAGCCCGGCCCCGCGCTCGAGGACGAGGCCCGCCGAACCCCGGCCGGGCGCAGGTCTCGCCGGCGCGCCGCCGATAGAGCGCTCCATGCCCACGATCGCGCGTCCCGGGAGCGCAGCGCGCCCCGCCGGCTCGAGGCCGGGAGCGGACTCGGCTCTCGGCAGGAGCGCGGCAGCGGCGCGCGGGGTGGCCGCGCCGGGCGCGGCGAGCGAGCCCCTCGCCGCGCGCCGCGAGCCCTGGGCCTACCTCGCGCTCGGCCTCGCGACCGCACCGCTCTTCGCGTGGGTGCCGCTCTTCCGGACGATGGCCTGGTTCCTCGCCGCGCTGGTGCACGAGATGGGGCACGCCGCGCTCGCCTGGCTGTGCGGGATGCCCTCGCTGCCCGCGATCTCGCTCGCCGGCCACGCCGCGGCCGTGCACGGGCCTCCGCTGCCGCTGCTCGCGCTCGCGATCACGGGCGCCCTCGCTGCGCTCGCCTGGACGCGCCTCGCCGGGGGCGCGCGGGCGGTCGGCCTGGCGCTCGCGCTGGTCGTGCAGCCCGCGCTCGCCTTCACGCCGCTGCGCGAGCTCGCGCACCTGCTCGCCGGCCACGGCGCGGAAATCGCGTTCGCGGCGCTGTGCCTGTGGCGCGCGCTCGACGGCGGGTTCACGCGCTCGCGCCTCGAGCGCGCGCTCTACGGCGCGCTGGGCTGGATGCTGCTCGGCCGGAACGCGTCCCTGTGCCTGGGCCTGATGCGAAGCGCGGCGGCGCGCGCGGAGTACCGCTCGAACGGCTCCTTCGGCCTCACGAACGACTACCTGCGCGCGGCGAGCTTCCTGGGCTGGACGCTGCCGTCGGTGGCGCTCGTGATGCTGCTCGCCACCCTGCTGGCCCTGCCGGCCGCGCTCGGCCTGTGGCGCCTGTCGCGCGCGGCCCGGGCCTGACCGGCGCGCCTCCCGGGCAGCCGCCTCTGTCGGACTTGGGCAAGCGCCGGGCCTCCGTCTGGCGCGCCGGGAGGCGGCGGCCGTAGGGTAGCCCGATCATGCGCATCGCCCAGCGGCTCGTGTGCCTTCCCCTCCTCGGCTCCCTGGCGGCGGGGCTCGCGGCCCAGGGAGGCGCGCTCGCGGCGGCGGAGACCGCGTACGACGAGCCCTGGTTCGCGGGCGCGAGCTACGACCCGGCGCTGCCGACGCCCGACGCGATCCTCGGGCGGCCGCACGCGGCGCGGCTCTCGCACCACGCGGAGATCCTGGCCTGCTTCCGGCGCTGGGCCGACCTCTCGCCGCGCATGCGCCTGCAGACCTTCGGGCGCACGCACGAGGGGCGCGAGCTCGTCCACGCCGTCGTCTCGAGCCCCGCCAACCTCGAGCGCCTCGACGCGATCCGCGCGAGCCTCGCGCGCCTGCACGACGCGCGCGGGCTGTCCGAGGCCGAGGGCGAGCGGCTCGTGCGCGAGACGCCGCCGGTCGCCTGGATGGGCTACAGCGTGCACGGCGACGAGACCTCGGGATCCGACGGCGCGGTCGCGCTCGCCTACCACCTGCTCGCATGCACCGACGACGCCGTCGCGCGGCTGCTCGAGCGCGTCGTGGTCGTGATCGACCCGGTGATGAACCCCGACGGGCGCGAGCGCATCCTCGGCATGGTCGAGCAGCAGGTCGGGCGCGTGACGAGCCTCGACTGGGACAGCATGGTGCGCGGGCGCTGGCCGTGGGGGCGCGGCAACCACTACCTGTTCGACATGAACCGCGACTGGATCGCGGGCA
>CADEGS010000428.1 GCA_902826945.1 uncultured bacterium
CGCCGCCGGCGGCCTCGAGGGCTTTCTTGCAGTCCATCATCGCCGCGCCGGTCATGTCGCGCAGCTCGCGGACCATCGTCGCACTGATCGCCATGTCTGTCTCGCGTGGTGGGGCTCGGGAGGCGCCGGCCGTGGCGGGCGCTCTCCGCGGGGTGGAGGGACGGCGCGGCGCGGGGCGCGCGCCGGCGCCGGGAACGGGCTCAGCCGGGGTGCGACTCCGCGCCGAGCAGCGAATCGGACTCGTCGCCGTTGCGCACCGGACGCAGCTCGTCGCCGCCCGCGTCGTCGGCGCCGCGCGGACGCAGGTTCTGGGCGCGCGTCGGGCGCGGCTCGCCCTCCGGGATGGTGTCGTCCGAGCGCTCGGCGGCGCCCGTCGAGGCCATGCGCTCGCGGTGCGCCGCGGCGCCTTCCTCGACCGAGCGCACCAGCGCATCGACCAGCAGGCGCACCGAGCGCAGCGCGTCGTCGTTGCCGGGGATCACGATGTCCACCCCGTCGGGATCGCAGTCGGTGTCGAGCACGCCGATCACGACCAGGCCGAGCTTCTTCGCCTCGCGCACCGCGTTCATCTCCCGCCGCGGGTCGATCACGACCATCGCGCCGGGGATGCCGGTCATCTCGCGGATGCCGGACAGGTTGCGGTCGATCTTGCGGTGCTCGCGCCGCAGCGACGCGATGACCTTCTTCGAGTACTGGCGGATCGTGCCGTTCTCCTCCAGCCCCTCGAGCTCCTCGAGGCGCCGCAGGCGGCTGCGGATCACGCTGAAGTTCGTCAGGGTCCCGCCGATCCAGCGCTCGGTCACGATCGGCATGCCCGTGCGCTGGCCGGCGTCCTGGATGACGCCCTTGATCTGCCGCTTGGTGCCCACCCACAGGATCTGGGCGCCGTCGGCGACGAGGTGGTAGAGGAAGTTCTGCGCGCGGAACAGGCCCCGCAGGGTGGCGCGCAGGTCGATCACGTGGATCTGGTTGCGCCGCCCGTGGATGTAGGGGGCCATCTTCGGATTCCACCGGGACACCCGGCATCCGAAGTGCGCTCCGGCGTCGATGAGTTCTTGGACGGTGAGGGTTTGCATGAAACGGAAGACCGACGAGGCCGGGGCGCGACGGCTAGAGCGGCTCCGCTCCTGGAGCGGAACCTGCTCTGCGCCCGGACCCGGATGGCAGGGACGCGACGCGGCCGAACGGCGTCCCCGCGCGACCGGAAAAAAGAGCGCGGCAGTCTAGCCTGCGGCCGGGCCGCGGTCCAAGCCCTTGCCCGGGTCGTCACGCCGAGGCCGCGCCGCTCCCGGCGCGCGCGCCGCAGAGGCGCCAGCGACCCAAAAGCGACTTGCTATGCTTGGCGCTTCCGGTGGCGCCCTTGCCAGCCTATACCACCCCGCAGCGCACCGGGCCCGAGCCCGCGCCCGACGACGCCGGCATGCCCGACGCCCCCCGCGCCCCCATGGCTCCCCCTGCCCGCATCCTGGTGTGCGACCACCGCGGCAACGGCCTCGAGGCGCGCCTGGCCTGGCTGGCGGAGAGCGGCTACGAGCTCCAGAGCGCGCGCACGCTGCGCCAGAGCCTGGCCGCGATGGCCGCCGCCCCGCCCGCGGCCATCGTGCTGCAGACGCTGAGCGGCGCGGGTGCCGTCGAGCTGCGCGCCGTCGATCAGGCGCGCGCCGGCGCACCCGCGGTGCCCCTGCTCGTCGTCCTGCCCGAGGGCGACGCCGACGGCCTGCTGCGCGTGGACCGGGCGCTCGAGGCCCCGCTGTGGGACGTCGTCGCGGCCGACGCGCCGCCCGACGAGCTGCGCCTGCGCATCGACCGCCTGCTGGCCCAGGCCGCGCTGCAGCGCGAGATGGGCGAGCTGCGCCACCGCGCCTCGCACGACGACCGCACCGACCTGCTGCGCCCGGCCGCCTTCCAGGCGCGCCTCAGCGAGCACTTCGGCGCGGCGCAGCGCCACGGCCTGCACCTCGCGCTCGTGCTGATGGACCTCGACCGCTTCGGCGCGATCAACAAGCGCTACGACCACACCG
>CADEGS010000429.1 GCA_902826945.1 uncultured bacterium
CTGGCGCTTTCCAGGCCGGGCGCGCGCGGGACCTGCACGAGCGCGGCGGGAGGCTGGTTCGAGATCGCCGTCGACGGCCCGGGCGAGGCGATCGTCTCGGCCGATCCGCGCTACGCCACGGTGCTGGCGGGCTCGGCCCACGTGCAGGGCGCGACGCGGCCCACGGTGGTGATCGCGCCGCGCATCGACCTGGCCGGCGTCGTGGTCGACGAGAGCCGCGCCCGGCTCGCCGACGCGGCGCTCGAGCTGCGCCTGCCCGCGGGCTTCGGGGCCGAGTGGGGCTTCGCGCTCGACTATTCCTTGCCGCAGCGCTGGCAGGCCCGCAGCGCGCCGGACGGACGCTTCGACCTCGGCGGGGTCCCCGCCGTCGCGGGCTCCACGCTGCATGCCGCGCTGGCCGGCTTCGCGCCCCACGAGGAGCAGGCGCTGCTCGCTTCCACGTCCGCGCTCGAGGTCGTGCTCGCGCGTCCGCGCGAGTCCTCCGGCCTGGTGCAGGGCGTGGTGCTCGATCCCGCCGGCGAGCGCGCGCACGGCGCGCGCGTCTCCGCCGGGAACGAGATCGCGCTCACCGACGAGCGCGGGAGGTTCGCGCTCGACCTGCGCGCGGGCGGGAGCGGCGAGCGGCTCGTCGCGCTGAAGGCCGGCCTCCTGCCCGCGATCTTCGAGCCCGAGCGCGACCACGCCGGCCTGCCCCTGTGGCCGGCGGACGTCGTCCTGCAGCTCGGCGGCCCCGCCAGAGCCGTGTCCGGCCGGGTGGTCGACGCGGACGGAGAGCCGGTCGCCGGCGCGCGCGTGTGGCTCGACGATCCCACGCCCTTCGGGCGCGCCGACGTGCGCGTGGTGGCGGAAGCGCTGCTGCGCGGCGACGAGCGCTTCTGGAGCTTCGTGACCTCCGGCTCCGACGGGGCCTTCACGATCGACGGCCTGCTGCCGCGCGCGTACCGCCTGCAGGCGGTCGACCCGCGCACGCTCGTCAGCGTCGAGAGCGCGCCGGTGCGCGCCGCGGATTCCCCGCTCGAGCTGCGGCTGCCGACGCGCGACGTGCACGAGCGCGTCGCGGGCAGGGTCGTGACCGCCTCGGGCCGGCCGATCCCGGGCGTGAGCGTGCGCCTCTCGCGCATCACCTACGAGCTCGAGCACGAGGACGGGACCGACAACGAATCCCAGGCAGGCGAGCCCGTGCTCACCGGCGAGGACGGCGCGTTCGAGTTCCGCAACGTGCCCCGGCAGGGCGTCGATCTGTACGCGGCGGGCGACACGATCCTCGGCGCGGGCGCGCAGCTCGAGCAGGAAGCCGACCCCGGTCGGATCGAGCTCGTCGCCAGCCTGCGCCTGCACCTGCAGGTCGAGCTGGACGAGCCCCGCGAGCGCGCCGATCGCCTGGTGGTCTTCCGCGCCGACGGGCGGCGCGTGCCCCTGCGGGTGTTCCGCGGCCAGGGCTCCCACGCGAGCTTCGAGATGCCGATCGTCGCAGGACGATCGGCCGTGCTGGCGGTGGAGGAGGACGCCGCGACGCTCGCCCTCTATCGCGGAGCGGAGGAGGTCGCCCGCTTCCCGCTGCATCTCGCGCCCGGCCCGACGAACCTCGTGCGCTACTGACCAGCTCCGGCGGCGCGACGGCGGCTGCAACGCCGGTGCCTTGCCCTGGCGCGCCTGGCCATCTCGGGCGAGCGCAAGTCCGCTCCTTCTCCAGGCACCGGGCGCCCAGGACGTTCAGCGGTCGTCGAGGCTCGAGCGGACGATCTCGAAGCCCGCGTGCCCCTCCGGCGTGACCGGGCTCACCTGCAGGCCGTGCACGCGCGCGGCGGGCGGACCGCGGCGCAGCCATTCCAGCATGGCGCCGACGCCCGCCTCCGGGCCCTCGATCCAGGTCTCGACGCGCCCGTCGTCCAGGTTGCGCACCCAGCCGCACAGGCGCAGGCTGCGCGCCCGGTCCTGGGCGTGCCAGCGGAAGGCGACGCCCTGGACGCGGCCCGTGACCAAGACGTGGCGCGCGGCGATCTCCATACTGACGAGTGTGC
>CADEGS010000430.1 GCA_902826945.1 uncultured bacterium
CGACACGCTCAAGATCGACCGCTCGTTCGTCTCGCGCATGGAGTTCGAGGACGACCAGGCGGAGATCGTGCGCGTCGTGTGCTCGCTGGCGCGCCGCCTCGGCCTGCGCGTCGTGGCCGAGGGCGTCGAGACCGCCCAGCAGCTCGCCATGCTGCGCGGCCTCGAGTGCCACTACGGCCAGGGCTACTTCTTCTCCAGCGCCATCGACGGCGAGTCCGCCTCCGCCTGGATCGAGCGCTCGCCGCGCTGGTAGCGGGCCGCGCCGAAGAAATCGCGGATTGTGCGGCGCGGGCGAGGAGCCCTCGTCTTTGGCGCGTCGGCGCTCCGCGTGCTCCCGGCAGGTGCCGAGGTCGGCGGAAGCCGGGAGCGGTCGTCCTCTCGCGGACCGCGCCCCCAGGGGATCGAGAGGGGGAGATCCGAGAATGGTCCTCGGGATTCGGGGCAAGTTCGGAAGCGTGGCCGTCGCGGTCGGAGTCTCGTTGCTCGCAGGCTGCGACGCCCTCGGGATCCGCGCGCTGAAGAGCGAGGCGGAGTACTTCACTCCGTCGGCGCGGATCTACTTCGACACGGGGGATGACGAGGACGACGAGGTCGACCTCTACCGGGACGGCTCGCTCTCCGCAGCCGTCGACTTCCTGGCGATCCAGAAGCCCTTCCTGGTGCGCCGCTCCACGCTGGCGGCCGCCAAGGAGACACAGCTCGAGAACGACAAGGAGGAGCTGAAGACGCTCCAGAATGCGGCCAGGACGCTGCGCGTGAAGGCGAGCGAGATGGAGGCGGAGGTCGAGGCGGAGGTAGCCGAGGCGAAGGCGAAGGACGCTTCGCTGGAGATGCTTCGTGCCGGCATGCAGGCGCGCGAGAAGCTGCAGCTCGCCAAGGGCCTGGCCGAGTTGGCCCAGGACAAGGCCGAGGAGAAGGAGCAAGACGTCGCCAAGATGGAGAAGGTGGTGAACCGCGCGAACAAGTCCCGGCTCGACGGGGACTGGATCCTCGGCCCGCGGCTCTCCATCGGCATCACGGGCCCGGCGGGCGATTCCGAGGACGGGTCGGAGCAGGCCAGCGGAGCACCCGTCCTGTTCCTCGCGGCCGGCGTCTACATGGACCTGTTCAAGGGGAACCGCGAGCCGAACAGCACCGATGGCGTGGGCGTGCGCCTGGAGTTCGGGACGATCTGGGGCGTCACGGCCGACGAGTCCATCGGCGACACCGACGACAGCGCGGTGTTCGTCGGGCTGAGCGTCTTCCTGTGACGCTCCCGCGCGCCCGCACGGCCGGGCGCGCTGCCGTGAACTCGACTCCCGAGTTCGGTAGCCTTGGGGGCGCTCCATGGAAACGCTCACCGTCGTCCTGGCCGTGCTCCTGGCGTGCGCCCTGGTCGGGGTCGTGCTGCTCCTGCTCGAGCGCGCGCGGCTGGCGGGCGAGCGCGACCTGGCGCGCGCGCGGCTGGCGGACGAGGAGCGCTCGGAGCACGCCTTCCGCGCGCTGGCGGGCGACGCGCTGCGCGCCTCGAGCGAGGAGTTCCTGCGCCTGGCGCGCGAGAGCATGGCCGCGGGCAAGGCCGAGACCGTGGCCGAGGTCGAGCGCCGCCAGCAGTCGCTCGACCAGGTCGTGCGCCCGATCCAGGAGGCGCTGGCGCGCACGCACGAGGAGCTGCGCCGCATGGGCGCGGGCCAGAGCGGCCTGATCGAGCAGGTGCGCGCGGTGCAGAGCGCCAACCAGGAGCTGCGCGCCGAGACCGGCAAGCTGGCGCAGGCGCTGCGCAAGCCGAACGTGCGCGGGCGCTACGGCGAGATCCAGCTCCAGCGCGTCGTCGAGCTGGCCGGGATGCGCTCGTACTGCGACTTCACGACGCAGGACAGCCTGCGCGACGACGAGGACCGGCTGCAGCGGCCCGACCTGGTCGTGCGGCTGCCGAACGACCGCTGCATCGCGGTCGACGCCAAGACCTCGATCGACGCCTACCTGGA
>CADEGS010000431.1 GCA_902826945.1 uncultured bacterium
TCTACGAGCGCCGCCACACGCGCGCGCTGGAGCGCTTCGGCGGCCTGGCCGCGGTCATGCCCGTGTACGCCTTCTTCTTCGTGGTCACGGTGCTCTCGAGCGTCGGCCTGCCGGGCCTGAACGGCTTCGTCGGCGAGTATCTGATCCTGCTCGGCGCCTTCGAGAGCTCGCCCCTGTGGGCCTGCGTCGGCGTGACCGGCGTGATCTTCGGCGCGGTCTACCTGCTCGTCGCCACGCGGCGCGTGCTGTTCGGGCCCGTCGTGCACGAGGAGAACCGCGCGCTGCCCGACCTGCGCCCGCGCGAGGTCCTGGTGCTCGTGCCGCTGGTCGTGCTGGCGGTCTGGATCGGCGTCCAGCCGCGCGCCTTCCTCGAGAAGAGCGCCGGCTCGCTCGACCGGCTGAGCGAGCGGCTCGACGAGGCGCGCGCGCGCGTCTCCGCCCGCAGCGCGGCGCTCGAGCTCCCCCCCTCCGGGCGTGACGGCGCGCCCCTCCTCGCGCAGACGGACGAGCGATGAGCCCCCAGAGCCTGCGACCGCTCTTCGACGCGATCCTGACGCCCGCGGCGAGCGCCGCCACCGCGCCGATCCTGGCCGTGGGGCTGGGCGTGCTGGCCTTCCTCGTGTGCGACATCGTCGGCCCGCTGCGCCGCGCGCGCGGCTGGGTGTTCGCGGCGACCCTGCTCGTCGCCGCGGGGCTGGAGCTGCGCCTGCTCGCGGGCGACGCCCCGGGCGTCGTGCTCGGCGGCACGTTCCGCGCCGGCGCCGACACGGCCGTGTGGGGCCTGATCTTCGTCGCCTCGACCGCGCTGGCCTGGCTTTACGGGCAGGGCTACTACCGGCGCAACCTGCCGTTCCAGCCCGAGCACGACGCGCTGCTCCTGTGCGCGCCGGCCGGGATGATGCTGATGGTCGGCGCCTGCGACCTGGTCGTGTTCTTCGTCGGCCTCGAGCTGCTCTCGATCCCGCTCTACGCCCTGGCCGCCTTCCGCCGCGCGCGCGCCGCCTCGGTCGAGGCCGGCCTCAAGTACTTCCTGCTGGGCTCGTTCTCGAGCGCCATGCTCGTCTACGGCGCGGGCCTCCTGTACGCCGCCACCGGCACGCTGAGCCTGGAGACGCTCTTCGCGAGCGACGTGTCCTCGCCGCTGGCCGTCACCGGCATCGCGCTCGTCGCCGCCAGCCTGTTCTTCAAGGTCTCGGTCTTCCCCTTCCACCTGTGGGTGCCCGACGTCTACCAGGGCGCGCCCACGCCGGTCACGGTGCTGATGGCGAGCGGCACGAAGGCGGCCGCCTTCGGCTTCCTCCTGTACGCGACGCGGCTCCTGCCCGTGGCGGCCGCGCCGACGGTGTCCGCCATCGCGCTCGTCACGATGGCGCTGGGGAACACCTGCGCGCTCGTGCAGAGCGACGTGAAGCGCATGCTCGCGTACTCCTCGATCGCGCACGCGGGCACGCTGCTCCTGCTTGTCAGCGCGGGCCTGCACGGCGCCAGCCCGCACGACGTCACGATCGCCGCGCTCTACTACATGGGCGCCTACCTGTTCACGGCCAGCGGCGCCTTCGGCGTGCTGGGCCTGCTCGAGGCCGAGGGCGAGTCCTCGACCCGCCTCGAGACGCTGCGCGGACTGGGCCGCACGCGCCCGCTCGCGGCCGGCGCGCTGGCGCTCTTCATGCTCTCGCTGGGCGGCATCCCCGCCACCGGCGGCTTCCTCGGCAAGTGGTTCGTCTTCACCGAGCTCGTGCGCGCCGACCAGATCCTGGTGGCCGTGCTGGGCGCGCTGCTCTCGGCGGTGGCGCTCGGCTACTACCTGCGCGTCGTCATCGCGCTCTACATGGAGCCCGCCCCGGCGGGAGCGCCGCCCGGCCGGCGCGCGCTGGCGGCGGGCCTCGCGACCGCGCTGTGCTGCGCGGGCGTGCTCTTCCTGGGCCTCGTGCCCGCGCCCCTGCTCAACGCGCTGCGCTGAGC
>CADEGS010000432.1 GCA_902826945.1 uncultured bacterium
CCTGCTTCCTTGCGCTGCGCGGTCCTCGCTCGGCCTCGGGCCGACGGCGGGGTATTAGGACGTGCTCTTAGCCGTTCGGGGAGCGCTCCCACCGGAGCCCTCTCCGCGCTGGAGCAGCCAGGCCTTGAGGTACTTGAGGCGGCAGTAGTGCGCGGCGAGGCAGGCCAGGACGAAGCCGCGCCAGCCGTCGAGGAACCCGCGCTTCCAGAGGTAGAAGCCGAGGAAGCGCGCTGGGGGTCGCGTGACCACGTCCCACATCGAGACGCGGCGGCCGCGGCGCACCAGGCCCTCCGCCATGGTGGACGTGTAGCGGTCGATCGTGGCCAGGTGCTCGTCGAGCGAGCGGTAGGGATGGTGCAACAGGTCGCCGCGCAGCTCGCCGGACGGACCGTCGAGCTCGACCTTGTCGTGGGGGTCGTTCCCCGCCCAGCGCCCGCGCCGGCGATCGAAGAGCCGCAGCTGGCGGTCGGGGTACCAGGTTCCGTGGCGGATCCAGGCGCCCAGGTGGTGGCTGCAGCGCGGGAAGCGCCAGCCGGCGCGCCCGGGGAAGCCGGCCTCGCGCAGGGCGACCAGCTCCGCGCGCAGCGCGTCCGAGAGGCGCTCGTCCGCGTCGATGCAGAGCACCCAGTCGTGGGCCGCCGCGCGCACGCAGAACTCCTTCTGGGCCACGTGGCCGGGCCAGTCCCGCTCGATCACGCGCGCTCCGCGCTCGGCGGCGACCTCGCGCGTCCCGTCGGTCGAGTGCGAGTCGACCACCAGCACCTCGTCGCACCAGGCCAGCGAGTCGATGCAGGCGCCGATGCGGTCCTCCTCGTCCATCGCGATGATGCACGCGGAGACGCGCGGGGCCCCGGTGGTTGCGGACGCCGGCTCAGGCGCCATCGACGCGCTCCAGGAGCTCGCGGTACAGCGAGTGGTAGGCGGACACCATCTGCGTCGCGAGGTGCCCTTCCGCCACGCGGGCCGGCGCGGCCGCCTCGAAACGCGCGCGCAGGCTGGGGTCCGAGCGCAGGCGCTCGAGGGCCTGCGCCAGCGCCCCCGGATCCTCGGGCGGGACCAGGAGCCCGCTCACGCCGTCCTGCACGAGCTCGGCCAGCCCGCCGACCTTGGTCGCCACCAGGGCGCGCCCGGCGGCCAGCGCCTCGAGCGCCGCGACCCCCAAGCCCTCCGCGCGCGAGGGCATCGCGACCACGTCGGCCGCAGCCAAGAGATCGGGCACGTCGTCGCGCCGCCCGAGCAGGCGCGCGCGGCCCGCGAGCTCGCCCCCGTGCGCGGCGAGGCGCGCCTCGAGCGCCGCGCGCTCCTCGCCTTCTCCCGCGATCCAGACCAGCGGTCGGCGCTGGATGCGGCGCACCGCGTCGAGCAGCACGTCGTGGCCCTTGCGCTTCACCAGCGCGCCCAGGGCCAGGACGACGAAGTCGTCGGGGCGCGCGCCGAGCTCGTCGCGCACCGCGCCGCGCGGCCGCCTGGGCGTCAGCTCGGCCGGGTCGACCGCGCTCGGGATCACGACGATGCGCCCGGGGTGCACGCCCGCCGCGCGCAGCTGCTCGGCCACGCGCTCCGAGATGGCCGCGGTCCGGACCGTCAGGCCCTCGTAGACGAGGCGCGTCTTCGCCCCCGCGCGCACCGGCCGGTCCATGCGCCGGGTCACGACCGCCGGCAGGCCGGCGAGCCTCGCGGCCGTCCCCCCGAGCCAGGCGGCGCGCCCGGTGTGCAGGTGCACGAGCGCCACGTCGCGCCGCCGGAAGCCACGCAAGAGGGCCCGCGCCGCGGCCAGGTCGAGGTCGTTGCGCATGGCGACCGGTTCGACCTCGAAGCCCTCCGCCCGCGCGCGCTGCTCGGCGGCCGAGCCGGGCGGCGCGAAGAGCACCTGCTCGACCCCCTCCGCGCGCAGGCCGCGCATCAGGAGCAGGACCTGCTTCTCACCGCCGGAGAAGCCGGTCTCGGCGTCGACGTGGGC
>CADEGS010000433.1 GCA_902826945.1 uncultured bacterium
ACGAGCGCTCCGGCGCGCTCGAGGGCCGGCAGGCCGAGCACGGCGGCGTCCGCGCCGCGGGCGAGCTGGCCCAGCGGAACGACGTCGGCGACGAGCACCTCGAGCGGCCCGAGCTCGCGCGCGCCGATCCGCAGCGAGGCCAGCGCGCCGCGGCGCGCCGCGGCCGCCGCGCCGGAGAGGCCTTGCAGCGGCGCGGCGGCGTCCCCTTCCCCCACGCCGAGCCGGCGCGCGACGGCGGGCGGCAGGACCGTCACGGAGGCTCCGGAATCGATCAAGAGGTGCACCCGCGCACCGGCGCACGCGCCCACCGTCCAGGGCAGGCCGCCCACGAGCGCCAGCGGGACGCCGGGGTCGTCGGCGGGCGGCGGCTCGGCCAGGAGCTCGAGCGCGCCTTCCCGGCCGGCGTCCGGCGCGGCGATGCGCACTGCGGCGGCGCGGCCGAGGACGTCCATCCCGAGGATGCCGTCGATCGGATCGGGGCCGAGGACGGGCATGCGCTCGAGGACCGTGACCCGGAGGTCGTCGAGGACCAGCCCCTCGGCCGCCAGCCGCTCCAGCCGCGCCTCGCCGAGCACTCCCCCGACGTCCCCCGTCGCGCCCTTCAGGACCGAGTCGAGCAGCCGCGTGCCGGCCGCGGAGCGCTCGACCATCACGCCGGGGACGACCTCGGTCCCCGCCGGCACGAGGCGCGGCGTGACGACCGTCGTCGCCGCGGCGGTGTCGAGCGCGAGCAGCGCCGGCCTCCCGTCCGGCGCGAGCACCGCGAGCGCGAGGTGGCTCCCGACGCGGCGCAGCGCGGAGCGGCCCACCAGCGGCGAGCCGACGTCGCGCCGGCGGACCGCCGTCGTGAGCACGTGGTCGTCCGCGCCGAGCGGCAGCGCCCCCGCGAAGAGGTCGAGCGGCGGGGCGACCTCGTCGGGCCACGCCGTGCTCCAGCCCTCGATCGCCCACACGTGCGCTCCTTCGGCGCCGACCAGGCTGACCAGCAGATCGAAGCCCGACAGCTCCGCCAGCGCCGCATCGCACACCGGCCGGGTGCGACCGCCCTCGGCCAGCCCGACCGACAGCCGGCCGTCCGCGAGGCGCAGCACCCAGGCGCCGCCCGCCCCCGTCTGCAGCAGGTCGCCCGAGAGGCCCGGAGCGCTCGGGGGCAGCACGACGGCCAGCGTGTCCTCCCCGCGCGGCAGCGCCAGGGTCTCGCCCTCGGCGAGCGCCACGCGCTCCAGCACGGGGCCCGCCTCCGTGCGCTCGATCACGAAGGCGCCGGCGAAGGCCTGGCCTGTCGTTCCGGCGCGGGGCGGCCTGGCGGCGCTCCCGGCGCCGACGCTGACGACGACGAGCAGGATTCGGCCGAGGGCGAGCGGAGGCATGGGCGAGACTCCAGAGCGGTCCGGGAGGAGGGCGGCGACAGATGGGTCGATACGATCCGTCGACGGGACTGTTGGAGCGCGCCATCCTGGGCGGCGTGGCCCCGCGCCTGCCCGACCTCGAGCCGGTCCTCCTCGGGATCCTGTGGAAGCTCGGCCCGTGCAGCGCCTACGCCGTCCGCCGGCAGTTCCAGGGCTCGCCCGCGCGCGGCTTCTCCGGCTCGGCGGGGTCCATCCTGCCCGCGCTCGAGCGGCTGCGCGCGCGCGGCGAGGCGGCGCGCCGCTCCGCGCCGCAGGGCGGCCGTGCGCGCTCCCTGTGGCGCGCCACGCCCGCCGGCGTGCTGCGCCTGCGCGCCTGGCTCGCCCCGCCCCTGCCCGCGGCCGACCTCGAGGTGCCCTACGACGCGCTGCGCCTGCGGGTGTACTTCCTCGAGGCGTTGCCGGCCGCTCGCCGGCGCGCCTTCTTGCGCGCCGCCGCGGACGGCCTGCGCGCCCAGTCCCGGCGCGACGCGGCGTACGCGCGCGAGGTGGCCGCGCTCGGGCGCGCCTCGCGCCTGGCGGCGCGCGGCCTCGTGCTCGCCACGGA
>CADEGS010000434.1 GCA_902826945.1 uncultured bacterium
CCGGTGCTCGCGACCGACTTCGAGGCGACGCCCTACGGCGCGGGCGGCGTGATCGCCGCCTCCGAGTCGGTGGACCTCGGGACGCTCGTCGTCGGCGACGACGTCGCCGTGCAGCTCGGCGACCCCCTCGACCTGCTGCCGATCGTCGCCACGGCGGGCGAGATGACCGGCGCGGTCGTGCTGTCGGGCACGGGCCTCGTCAACGGCTCGACGCTCGAGGCCAGCGACCCCGACGTCTCGATCACGAACGTGATCTTCGCCAGCGGCTCGGTGCTCTTCTTCGTCGACGTGCCGGCGAACGAGCTCCCCGGCCACGTCGACCTGACCGTCACCGCGCCCGGCGGCGCGCAGAGCACGCTGCCGGCCGCGATCGAGATCGTCGCGGCCCAGCCCGAGGTGGACCAGATCGCTCCCGACTCGGGCGCCGCCGCCGGCGGCACGGCCGTCACGATCACCGGCGACGGCTTCCGCGCCGGCGCGCGCGTCGTGATCGGCGACCAGGTCTACGAGGACGGCGTCGACGCCACCGTCGTGAACGCGCAGACGATCGCGCTGACGACGCGGGCGACCTTCGGCGGCACGCACGACGTCGTCGTGCTCGACCCGAGCGGCGTCGAGGGGCGCCTGGCCGCGGGCTTCGCGACCGCCGTCCTGCCGGTCGTGCAGACGCTCTTCCCGACCAGCGGCAGCGACGCCGGCGGGACGCACGTCGTCGTCACCGGCACCGACTTCACCGCCGGCCTCGAGGTGCGCATCGCGGGCGTCGTGCAGACCGTGGACGCGGTCACCGCGACGCGCGTCGACTTCACGACCGTCGCCTCGGCCGCGCCGCTCGGCATGGCGCAGACGGTCGAGATCGAGAACCCCGACGGCGCGATCGCGCTGTCGTCCTTCACCTTCACGGGCCAGGCGGACCCGATCCTCGTCTCGCTCCTGCCGAGCCAGGGCTCGAACAAGGGCGGCGACACGATCGTCCTCTCCGGCACCGACCTGCCCGACGACGCCGAGGTCGTCTTCGGCGTCGACCCGCTCACCGGCGACGGCGGCATGGCCGCGGCGCAGGTCACCTTCCTCGGCGCGACCTCGCTCGAGGTCGTGACGCCCGCGATGGCCAAGGGCACGGTCGCCGTGCTCGTGCGCGACATGAGCACGGGCCAGACCACGATCCTGCCGGCCGCCTTCACCTTCCAGGGCTCCTCGGGCGGCGGCGGCGGCTGCTCCGTGCGCCCGCTCGAGACCCCGCCCGCGCCGCCCCTCGACGGAGCGTGGTGGATGCTCGGCCTGCTCGCGCTCCTCGCCCTGCGCGCCCAGCGCGCAGGCCGGGGGACGGCGCCGGCCGGGCTCGCCTGAGCCCCGTGCGGGGCGCCGCCGCCCCGCGCTCGCCCCGCGCCCCGCCGCGTCCTACACTCCGCTCGCGATGAGCGGGGCGATGGCGTTCGACATCGAGGTGGCGGGCTTCGCCTGGGAGGAGGTCGACGAGATCACGCGCGGCTACCTCCTGACGCGCGCGCGCGACGAGCGCGAGCGCGAGGCGGTGCCCGAGCGCACGGCGCTCGTCCCGGGCCTGGGCAAGGTCATCGCGATCGGCCTGTGGAACGTGCCGCAGGAGCGCGGGCTCTTGCTGCTCGAGGGCGAGAGCGAGCCGCAGCGCGAGTGGGAGCGCGTGCCGCACTCCGACGTGCTGCGCGGCGCGGAGCACGAGCTGCTCGAGCACTTCTGGGAGATCGTCGCGCGCAAGCGGCCGATGCTCGTCTCGTTCAACGGCCGCGCGTACGACGGGCCGATCCTGATGATCCGCTCGGCGCAGCTCGGCGTGAAGCCGAGCGCGAACCTGGTGCCCAACCGCTACTCGATCGGGAGCCACTGCGACCTGTCGGAGATCCTCTCGTTCAACGGCGCCTGGCGCGAGCGCTACTCGCTCGACTACTGGTGCCGGCGCTTCGACGTC
>CADEGS010000435.1 GCA_902826945.1 uncultured bacterium
GCGTGCAGCACGCGCTCGCAGCCGAAGTGCGCGCGGAAGCGCTCGTGGTCGGCGACGTCGTCCTGGTGCGTCAGGAAGAGCGTCGCCACGCCGCCCAGCGCCTCGAGGCGCTGCACGAGCGCGCGCGCGAAGCGCGGCGAGTCGACCAGCACGTTGCCCCCGCGCTCGGGCGGGCGCACGATCAGGTAGCTCGCGGCGCCGAAGCTCGCCTCGCTGTGGTAGCCGCAGTGCAGCACGTCGCCCTCGGTGTCGGGCGCAATCGGGCGCGGGAACGAGGCGCGCACGGCGGCGAGGTCGCGCTTCGTCTCGATGCCGATCGAGGCCGTCGGGCAGGCGACGAGCGCGGCCAGCGCGCGGTCCCAGGCCTCCTCGCTCTCCGGCTGGCGGCGCACGACCGACTGCTCGCCCGCGTCCGCGAAGGTCTCGGGCGCCATCCAGCGGCAGGTGTCGCAGTCGATGCAGGTCGTGTCGACGAAGAGCTCGCCGGGAGCGTTCTCCGGGTGGCGCCGGGCGGAGGAGGCCATGAAGGGATCCTTGGGCGAGCGGACGCCCGCGCTCAAGGGTGCCGTCGGGCCGCGCGGGCGGGAAGCGAGCGGGACGCGCCGCTTCAGCGGCCGGCGTCCGCCGCGCGCGGCAGGAGCAGCGCGACGCCCATCTCCGAGCCCTCCTCGAGCGGCGGGTCGCCGTCGCTCCACGCGCTCGCGTAGCGCTCGCGCACCCAGGCGAGCAGTCGCTCGCCGTAGTCGCGGCCGAAGAGCGGCAGCCCGTACTCGTCGGTGCGCTTGTGCACGAGCAGCACGGCGTCGGGCGGGTGCTCCGCGAGCGCGGCGAGCATCGCGTCCTCGCCCCACAGCGCGAGCTCGGGCGGCATGAAGTTGACGAAGCGCGTCGGCGTGGGACGCCGCGCGAGGTAGTTCAGCGTCACGCCCTCGGGCAGGACGAGCAGCGTGCCGTCCGCCGGCACGCGCGCCTCGACCGCCTCCAGCGCGCGCGCGGCGAATCCGGCGCGGCGGTCGGCAACGAGGCGGTCGCTCCCGGAGCCGACCTCTTCGGTGCGCGCGCGATACGACGCGGCGCTCTCGCGCGCGTAGGCGAGCGCGACCAGCGCGAAGAGCGCCAGGAACGCCGCGCGCGCGAGCTGGCCCGAGCTCCCCGCGGCGCGCCAGCGCTCCGGCAGCCACGCGAGGCCGTACAGGAAGCAGGCGAGCGTCGCCGGCACCGCCAGCACGAAGCCGTAGTGCCACAGGCGCGCCGCGAGCGGCATCTTCGCCAGGCACAGGAGCGCGAAGAGGACGAAGCTCGCGCGCGCCGCGAGCAGGGCGCGCTCCGCCGGCTCGCGCGCGCGGCGCCAGCGCACGAGGAGCGCGACGGCGAAGAGCAGCATCAGGACCGGCAGCGGCCGGCCGGCGTGGTAGCCGAGCGCCGTGTGCGGCAGGAGCGAGAGCAGCCAGCCGACGCCGAGGAAGAGCGCGGCGCGCGCGCGCCAGCTCCCGCGCGGCGCGAGGCGCTCGGCCAGCGAGGCGACGACGACCAGGCCGAGGACGAGCGCCGTGCCCAGCGCCGCGCGCCCGAGGTTCACGAGCGGCGCGTCGAGACCCGTGCCGAGCTCGCCGCGGTAGTACGCGAGGCGCGCGACCGGGCCGAAGGCGCCGCGCACCGGCTCGAGCAGGCCGCGCACGGCCTCGCCGAGCGGCATCGCCGTCGCGAGGAGCGCCAGCGCGACGGCCGGCGGCACGCAGGCGGCGAGCGCGCCGCGCGCGAGGTCCGCTCCCGCGCGCCGGCCGAGCGAGCGCGCGCGCAGCCACGCGCCGCAGGCGAGCGCCGGCGCTGCCGCGACCAGGAGCTCGAGCTTCGTCAGCGCGACGAGGCCGAGCAGGAAGCCCGCGCCGAGGACCCGCGCGCGCTCGCTCGGGCCGCGGCCCGGACGGTC
>CADEGS010000436.1 GCA_902826945.1 uncultured bacterium
CACCGCACGAGCCACTGGCTCGGGCTCGACGTGCACGACTGCGGCGCCTACTTCGCCGAAGGGGCGTCGCGCCGCCTCGAGCCCGGGATGGTGCTGACCGTCGAGCCGGGCCTCTACGTCGCGCCCGACGACACGACCGTCGAGCCGCGCTGGCGCGGGATCGGGATCCGCATCGAGGACGACGTGGCGGTCACCGCGGACGGCCGCGAGGTCCTCACCGCGGCCCTGCCGACGGAGGCCGACGAGGTCGAGGCCGTGTGCCAGGACGCCGTGCTGGAGCCGGTCGGCTGACCGCGTGCGCGCCGGCGGGAATGCAGCGCCGGCTCGCGCGCAGCGAGGACGGATGAACCTCCTCGGCAGCCCCGACGAGCCCTGGCCGCTCGCGCGCGCCGTGGACGCGCTCGTCGCCGCGGCGGCGCGCGCCGGCGTCCCGGGGCTCGTGTGGCTGCCCGGGATCCTGTACCCGAGCCTCTCGATCAGCCTCGACCTCGCGCACGGCCTGATCGGGGCGATGGAGCGCATGACCGGCGTGGACCTGCCGGGCGGCGGGAGCCCGGGCGCGCTCCTGGGCGCGCTCGGCCTGGGTCAGGTCGAGCTCGGGAGCGACTCCGGCGACGTGGTCCTCGTGCTCCTGCCGCTGCTCTTCCTCTACCGGCTGGTGGCCGGGCTGGCCTTCGTCTCGGACCCCGACCTCGAGGCGAGCGGCGCGCTGGCGCCGCTCGGCGGCGGCGAGCCCGGCGTGCACCGCCGGGCGGTGCCGCTGCGCACGGTGTGGCGCGCGGGCAAGGGGCTGGGCGCGAGCGCCATGGGCCTGTGGCTCGTGCTGCTCGTGCTGCTCGGCGGAGCGACGGCGCTCCTGCTCGGCCTGCCCGCGCTGCTCGCGAGCCAGGTCGCGCCCGAGGTCGTGCGGCCGCTGGTCGTCGCGCTGCTCCTGCCGGCGCTCCTCGTCCTGCTCGCCTACGCGCTCCTGCTCGAGATCGCGAACCAGCTCGCGCTGCACAGCCTGGCGCACAACCGCCGCGGCGCAGCCTCGGCGCTGGCGCACGCCTGGCGCCTGATGCGCGGCGCGCCGGCCAGCGTGGCGCGCGCGGCGCTGCTCGACGCGGCGCTGCTGGGCGCGGCGCTCCTGGTGGCGCGCTCGGTGACTTCGCTCTTCGCGGCGCACGCGGCGGGGCTCGGGCAGGTGCTGGTGCTCGTGCTGCTGGGCTTCGTCGGCGTGGCCCGCGCGGGCTTCTGGGCGCGCGGCTACCGGGCGCTGGGCGGGCTGAGCACGCTGGGCTGGTCGGAGGCGCTCGGGCCGGGGGCCGCCGCGCGCGGCTAGGATGGCGCCATGCCGATCTACGAGTACGTCTGCGAGGGCTGCGCGCAGGACTTCGAGGAGCTCGTGCGCGAGGGCGAGCGGCCGAGCTGCCCGCGCTGCGGCGGCGAGCGCCTGCGCCGCAAGCTCTCGGCCTTCGCGCGCCCCGCCGCGCAGGCGGCTCCGGCGCCGGCTGCGGGCGCCTGCGGCAGCTGCGGGGACCCGCGCGGCCCCGGCTCCTGCAGCCTCTAGGGGCGAGGGGTGGTGAGCGCACCAGGGATCGAACCTGGGACCGGCTGATTAAGAGTCAGCTGCTCTACCGGCTGAGCTATGCGCCCACGCCTCGCTCGACGAGGGGCGGGGAGCATAGCCGCGACGCGGCAGCGCGTCGAGGGCGGCCGCGCCGGCGAGTGGTGAGCGCACCAGGGCTCGAACCTGGGACCGACTGGTTAAAAGCCAGTTGCTCTACCGACTGAGCTATGCGCCCACTCGCTCGGGACGGGGTCAGGATAGCGGCCGGCTCGCGCGTGCAGGATGGGGTTTCTCGGGAGTCTTGGGGCGGGCGTGCGGCCGGGTGCACGACACACGAGAGTGCGTGCTTCCGTCGCTGCGCGACGATGGGGTCGCGCCTG
>CADEGS010000437.1 GCA_902826945.1 uncultured bacterium
GCTGGCGCGAGATGCACCAGTCGCGCACGTTCTCGAGCCAGTCGAGGTAGACCTTCGTCCAGCGCTCGGGCTGGAAGCGCAGGCGGCCGCTCTTCACCGCGGCGATGGCGGGGACGGCCAGCGGCTCCATGCGCACGAACCACTGCTCGCTGACCAAGGGCTCGATCGGGCTCTTCGAGCGGTCGCTGATCGGCACGTTGTGCTGGTGCGGCTCGACCTTCTCGAGCAGGCCGAGCGCGTCCAGGCCCTCCACGACGCGCTTGCGCGCCTCCTCGCGCGAGAGGCCGGCGAACGGGCCGCCGTTCTCGTTCAGGCGGCCGTCCTTCTCGAGCACGTTCACGATCGGCAGCCCGTGGCGCGCGCCGCGCTCGTAGTCGGCCGGGTCGTGGCCGGGCGTGACCTTGACCGCGCCGGTGCCGAAGGCGGGGTCGACCGTGTCGTCGCCGAAGATGGGGATCTCGCGCTCGACGAAGGGCAAGCGGCAGCGCATGCCGATCAGGTCGCGGTAGCGCTCGTCGTCCGGGTGCACCGCGACGCCGGTGTCGCCCAGCATCGTCTCCGGCCGCGTCGTGGCGACCGTCAGCGTGCGCTCGCTCCCGACCACCGGATAGCGCAGGAACCAGAGCTTGCCCTTGAGCGGCACCATCTCGACCTCGTCGTCGGAGACGGCCGTCTGCAGCACGCAGTCCCAGTTCACCAGGCGCGCGCCGCGGTAGATCAGCCCGGCCTCCCACAGGCGCACGAAGGCCTCGTTCACCGCACGCGACATGTGCGGCTCGAGCGTGAAGCGCGTGCGCGACCAGTCGCAGGACGAGCCCAGGCGGCGGTACTGCTCGAGGATCTTGTCGCCGTGCTCGTCCTTCCAGCGCCAGATGCGCTCCACGAAGGCCTCGCGGCCGAGCTCCTGGCGCGTCCGCTTCTCCTCGGCGTAGAGCTTCTTCTCGACCACCGCCTGCGTGGCGATGCCGGCGTGGTCGGTGCCGGGCAGCCACAGCGCGTCGCGCCCCTGCATGCGCCGGTGGCGGATCACCACGTCCTGCAGCGTGCCGTTCAGCGCGTGCCCCATGTGCAGCACGCCGGTCACGTTGGGCGGCGGGATCATGATCACGAACGGCTCGCCGGCGGGCGCGTCGGCCGGCCGGAAGGCGTCGGCCTCCAGCCAGCGCGCGTACACGGCGGCCTCGTGGGCGTGCGGGTCGTAGCGCGATTCGAGCTCCATGGCGGCCCCGGCAGGGGAAAGGGGCGCCCCACTTCAACGCCCGCTCCGCGGAGGGTCAAGGAAGGGCGCCCGCGGCGGCGGCAGACCCGCGCTCGCGCGCGGCCGGATCCTCTCCTCCTGACGGGGTCCGCCCCCCTTGGCTCGCGCGGCGAGGGCGCCGCCGGGGAGGAACGCGCCGCGCGCTCAGGCCTCCCGGTCGGCGAGCGCCTCCTCGACGTCGCGCAAGGGGGTGGCGAGCGTCGCGCGCGCGAGCGAGGCGTCGAGCGAGACGTCCGCGGCGCGCTCGTGCGCGAGCCCGGCCTCGGCGCGCGTGGCGGCGCGCACGGAGGCGCGCGCGCGCGCCTCGTCGAGGCCCGCCGCGCGCAGCGCGAGGAGCCCGAGCGCGAGGCGCGAGAGCCGGCGCGGCCCGGCCACGTGCAGCACGCCGCGCCGCTCGCCCGCGAGGCACTCGACGAGCGCGCGCGCCGCGTCGCGCACGTCGAGCGGCGTGCGCTCTTCGTCGGCGAAGAGCATCGGCCGCTCGCCGCGCAGGACGGCGGCGACTACCGCATCGCTCGCCCCGAGCCCGCGCCCGAGCGACGGACCGGAGAGCAGCGGCAGGCGCACGACGAGCGCCGGCGCGCCGCTCGCGAGCACCGCGCGCTCGCCCTCCGCCTTCGTGCGACCGTAGGCGGAGAGCGGCGCGGGCGGCGCGTCCTCGGCGAAGCC
>CADEGS010000438.1 GCA_902826945.1 uncultured bacterium
GCTGGGATCGCTGCAGGAGCTCGAGCGGCTCGAGCGCCGTCGCCGCGAGCGCTCGACCGGGCGCGCGGAGCGCCGGGGGAAGGACTGGTGAGGCACGCGCTCGGACGCCCCCTGAGGGCTGGGGTCTGGCTCGCGCTCCTCGGCATGGCCGCGGGCGCCGGTCCGCTCGCCGCCGCGACGCGGCTCGAGGCGCAGCTCTCGCTCTCGGGCATCGAGGTGGGCTCGAGCACCACGCTCGTGCTTCGCGTGCTCGATCCCCAGGGCGATGTCGGCGACCCGCGCCTCGAACTGCCGGAGGGCCTCGAGATGCTGGCGCGGGACCGCGCGCAGAGCTTCTCGTGGATCAATGGCCGCAGCACGAGCGAGGTGACCTACCGCATCGAGATCGCCGCTGCGCGCGCCGGACGCTTCTCGGTCGGCCCCGTGCGCATCGCCGTGGGCCGGCAGATGTTCGTGAGCAACACGCTGCCGCTGACCGTGAGCACGACGGCGAACGCGGGCGGCGCGCGCACGAGCGGGCGCGGTCCTGCCGCGCTGCTGCTCGACCTGAGCCCGCGCGATCCGTTCGTGGGAGAGATCTGCCAGCTGCGCGTGCGCCTCGTCCAGCGCGTCGCGTTGGCCGAGGCGTCGCAGTACCAGCCGCCACCGGCGACGGGATTCTGGACGGAGCGCTGGAGCGAGCCCACGAGCTACGAGGCGCGTGAGGGCTCGCGACCGGTCGTCGTCATGGAGCGCCGCCTGCGGCTCTATCCGCTCGCAGCGGGCGACGTGCGCGTGGGTCAGGCGATCGCCGTGGTGACGCCCGCCACCACAGGCGGCTTCGATCCGTTCACCGGACCGATCCTCGGCGGACGGCCGAGCGAACTGCGCAGCGACTCGCTGCGCGTGCGCGTGCGCCCGCTGCCCCCGGGGGCGCCGGAGGGGTTCGATGGCGCCGTCGGACGGTTCGACGTGCGCTTCACGCTCGACCGCGATCACAGCACCCGCGACCAGGCGTTCACGGCCACGCTCGATGTGCGCGGGGAGGGCAGCCTGCCGTTGCTCAAGCCGCCCGTGTGGAACCCGGCCGACGTGGAGTCGTACGGCAGCGCCGTCGAGGACAGTCTGGCGCCGCCCGGTGAACTCGGCAGCGCGCGGCGCAGTTTCCGCTGGACGCTCGTACCGCGCCGCGAGGGCACGCTCGTGCTGACGCCGCCGCGGTTCGTGTGGTTCGATCCGAACACCGAGCGCTATCACGTGGCGGAGCTGCCGGCCCCGCGGTTGCAGGTGCTGTCTGCCCGCGGCGCGCGCGCAGACGAACCGCCCGCCGCCTGGCTCGAGGCGTTCAGCCACGACCCCGCTCGGCCCGGCGGTCGCGCGGCATGGCCGTGGCTCGCGGTGATCGCGGGGCTCGCGCTCGGAGCGGCATGGCGGCTGCTGCGCTCCGAGGGCGTGCGCGATCCGCGTGCGGCCGAACGGGCGCAGCAGCGCGAACTGCTCCGCGCGGTCGGACTGGCGCGCGGGCCGGACTTCTGGCGCGCGGCGGACGAGGCGCTGGCGTGGTCCGAGGTGCGGGGCGAACGCGTGCTGCGCCTGCGCGAGGAGGTGCACACGGCGCGTTACGGCGGTCAGGCGATGGAGGAGGAGGGCGTGCGGCGCCGTGTGGTCGAACGCCTGGCCGAGGCGCTCCCGGCCGCCCCGGCGCAGCCGCCGCGCGCGCTCTATGCGGCACTCGCGCTGGCGATCGCGGTGGTCGGCTGGCTGATCGCCGCGCCCCGCCCGGGTCCGGCTCGCTTCGTCGAGCGCGCCCGCGCGGCCGATGCGGCCGCGCGCGCCGGACGCGTCGCCGAAGCGAGCAGCGCGTGGCCTGCCCTGTGGCCCGCAGCGCCCGGCGACCCCGCCCTCGCCGCGCGCGCGCCGTAGGGGGC
>CADEGS010000439.1 GCA_902826945.1 uncultured bacterium
CCTCGAGGACACGTGGCGCGAGCCGGCGGCGTTGGCGGCCTTCGAGTCCCTGCTGATGCGCGAGCGCTTCGACCTCGTGCACGTGCACCACCTGGCGGGTTGGGGCCCGGCCTGCATCGCCGCCGCGCGCCGGGCGCGGAACGCCGTCGTCTTCACGGCGCACGACTTCCACCCGCTCTGCGACGATGCGCGGCTCTTGCGACCCGATGGCGGCGCGTGCGACGACCCCGAGCACTGCGCCGAATGCCTGCGCCGGCATCCGGATCCAAGCGGGCTCGCGGAGCTCGGGCGCGAGCGGGCCCTGGCGCGCGCCGCCGCCGAGCGCCGGGCCGCCTTCCGAGCCGCGCTGGGCCTGGTGGACCGCTGGATCGCGCCCTCGCGCACCGTCGCGCGCGAGCTCGTGCGGGCCGGGGCGCCGGCGCGCCGCGCGGTGGCGCTCGCGCCGGGGGTCGAGGGTCCGGAGGCCGGCGCGCACGAAGCGGGGGACCGCGCGGCGCGCGCTCGGCAGCGGGGGCCCCTGCGCCTCGGCTTCCTGGGCGGGCTCTACCCCGCCAAGGGCGCGCACCTCGCGCTCGCGGCCCTGGGCCGGCTCGCGGCGCGCGGCGTGGCGGCAGAGCTCGAGCTCTGGGGCGCGCTCGAGTGGTTCCCGGACTACGTCGAGCGGTTGCGCGGGTTGGCCGGCTCGCTCCCGCCGACGGCTCGGGTGCGTTTCTGCGGCCGCTTCGCGCCGGACGAGGTCGACGGCGTGCTGGCTCGGCTCGACG
The DNA here is from genome assembly GCA_902826945.1 of uncultured bacterium. The sequence continues at coordinate 765 of CADEGS010000439.1, forward strand.
CCCTGGTCGTGCCGAGCCAGTGGCGCGAGAACGCGCCGCTGGTCGTGCAGGACGCCTTCCGCCGGCGGCTGCCGGTGGTCGTGGCGGACCAGGGCGGACTGGCCGAGGCCGTGTCGGCGGGGGGCGGCCTCCGCTTCCGACCCGGCGACGCCGAGGACTTGGCCCGCGCGCTCGAGCGCCTGGCGCGCGAGCCGGCGCTGGCGAGCGAGCTCTCCCGCGCGGCGCCGCGTCCGACCTCGATGGCGGAGGTCGCGGCGCGGCTCGAGGCGCTGTACGGGGAGCTGGTGCCGCGCGCCACCGCACCACGCGCGGCGAGAACCGTATGATCCCGGCTCCCATGCGCGCGCTCGGCGAGTCCGTCTTGGCGTTCACGCTGCTCTTCGGCCTCGCGGGCTGCCGCGGCGGCGGCGCGGGGCAGGGCGCCGAGCCCGGCCTGGTCTCCGTGGAGCGACTGCCCGATCGGCACCGCGCCGTGCTCGCTGCCTACGGGGAGGGCGGCGAGGCCTGGGAGGCGATGCGCGCGGAGGTTCGCGGCGACGCCGCGCTGGTCGAGTTCACCGTCCAGAACCTGGCGCTCGAGCTGGTGCGCGCGCACGACGCGCTCGTCGGATCCGAAGCCGGCCGCGCGCGCCGCGCGCACGACCGCGCCCGCGCGGAGCTCGTCCGCCTCGCGCCCGAGTCGCTGCCAGTGCTGGTCGAGCTGCTCGCGGTGGGGGACGACGTGGTCGCCGCGCAGGTGGGCGAGGTGCTGGCGCTGGTCGACGAGCCCGACGCCGCGACGCGCGTCGCCGGGTTGCTGGGCGAGCGAGAGGAGCGCTCGCGCCGGCGCGCCGCGCGACTGCTCGGGGAGCTCTGCAACGCGGGCGGGGTCGAAGCGCAGGTCCTGTCGCGGCTCGTGGCGGCCGTGCGCGCGGACTCGGCCTGGAGCGTGCGGGCCGAGGCCGCCCGAGCGCTCGGCCTGCGCGCCGCCAGGGGGCGCGACACGCGCGGGGTGCGCGAGGTGCTCGAGCGCGCCCTGCTCGACTCCGACCTCGCCGTGGCGACCTGCGCCGCCGAGGGCCTCGGAGCGCTCGAGGACCCGCTGGCCGTGCCCGCGCTGGCCGGCGCACTCGAGCGCGGGGTCGA
>CADEGS010000440.1 GCA_902826945.1 uncultured bacterium
CCGCTCAGCCGCCGATGCGGAAGTCGACCGCGTTCGACAGCGCGAACGGCGGGTTGCCGAACTCGATCGCCTGCGCGTACATCAGGAAGTCGCACAGGGCCAGGTTGCTCGGCACCGCGACGGAGTACGTGTCGATGCCGCCGCCCGCGCTCGTCGGCGCGAGGCCGCCGCCCGTCAGCAGCTCGCCCGAGCCGAGGTCGATCGCGAGCAGCGTCTGGCCGCCGGCCAGCGGCACGGACACCGGCGTGTCGAAGGCGAACAGGATCGAGGTGAGCTGGCCGGCGACGTTGTTGTCGACGGTGGCGCTGAAGGTGCCGCCGAGCTCGATCGGGTCGGCGTCGAACGAGAGCGGGTTCGCGCCGCCGTTGCGCTGCGCGGCGCTGGGCGCGCGGCGGTACTGCACGCCGATGCGCCAGTCGCCCGTCACGCCCGCCGCGCAGGCGTTCAGCCAGCCGCCCGGAATGGCCTTGATCGCGTTCTTGCCCGCCTGGCAGCCGTTGCCGTCGTGCACGATCGAGGGCGAGAAGAACATCCCCGCGTTGGCCGTGCCGAACTCGAGCGAGACGGTGAAGGGCCCGCCCGTGATGATCTTGTTGCCGGGGATCGCCTCGATGTCGAACTGGTTGATGAAGCCGTCGCTCAGCACCGGGCCGGCCAGCGTGAACTGCGGCGTCCCGGGGTTGGGCAGGCCGGCGGCGTAGATCTTGATCGCGTTCTCGAGCGACTGCGGCGCGCCGCCGAACTGCGAGGCCCACGTGATCTCGACCTTCAGGATCTCGATCGGGTAGTCGGCCGCCGGCGCGGTGAGCACCGCCGCGGCCTCCTCGCCGACGACGAAGCACGGGCAGCCGACGCTCGTCGCGCCCGTGAAGTTCTGCAGGTTGGGCTGCGGCGGGCACTGCGCCGCGGGGGCGGAGGCCGTCGCGGCGAGCGCGAGGAAGGCGGCGAGCGGACCGAGGACGCGCGGGTCGCGCGACGGACGGATGCGGGGCAGGAGCTTCATGGGTGGCGTTCTTCCTTGGGATGGCAGGGTCCCGCCCGCGATGGCGCGCGTGCGCCGTGCGGTGCGCGGCGGTGGGAACCGGACGCCTCGAACATACCCGCGACGCCCGGGGCCACAAGGCGGCCCGAGCGCTCCGGCGTTGCAGTCGGCCCCCCGAATGCCGAGCATGGGTCCGCCGATGGTCGAGCCGACGATCGAGCGGGAGCGGGCAGCGGGGGCCGAGCGCGAGCGCCTGGCCGCCCTCTGGAGCGGGAGCGAGAGCGGCCTGTGGGTGCTCGACGCCGCCGCCGACGAGCTGCGCGTCTCGCCGCGCTGGCGCGCGATCGCGGGGCTGGAGCCGGCCGCGGACCCCGACGCCCCGCTGCCGCTCTCTTTCTGGATCGAGCGCGTCCATCCGCAGGACCGGAGCGAGCTGCGGCGCGCCCTCGACGCCTGCCTGGCGGGCGAGACCGCGGAGCTCGCGCGCGAGTTCCGCCTGCGCCTGCCCGCCGGCGCCTGGCGCCTGGTGCGCTGCCGCGGCGCGCGCGCGGCGGGCGGCGCGCTCGTCGCCGGCTCGCTGGTGGACCTGTCGGAGGCGAAGGCCAACGAGGCGCGCCTCCTGCACGAGCTCCTGCACGACGAGCTGACGGGGCTCCCCAACCGCTCGCTGTTCCTCGACCACCTCGGCCGCGCGCTGCATCGCACGCGCCGCCACGGCGGGCGCGCGGCGGTGCTGTACCTCGACCTCGACCGCTTCCACACGGTGAACGACAGCCTGGGCGTCTCGGCCGGCGACGTGCTGCTGGTCGAGGTGGCGCGGCGGCTCGAGCGCTCGCTGCGGCCCGAGGACACGCTGGCGCGGCTGGGCGGCGACAAGTTCGCCGTGCTGCTCGAGAGCGTG
>CADEGS010000441.1 GCA_902826945.1 uncultured bacterium
CGGCACGATCGAGGCCGCCTGGCTGCGCAACCCCGACCGCATCAAGCTGCGCTTCCAGGCGCAGGTCGAGACGGTCGAGCGCCCGCTGCGCACGCTCGTCGCGACGATCGTCGGCGACGAGCGCCCCGACGACGCGGTCGCGATGAGCAGCCACGTGCAGGAGCCGGGCGCCTCGGACAACGCCTCCGGAGCGGCCGGCCTGTGCGAGAGCGCCGTGGCGCTGGCCGGGCTGCTGCGCGGCGGCGGGCTCGACTGGCCGAAGCGCAGCCTGGTCTTCCTGTGGGGCGACGAGTTCCGCCAGACGCAGGACTGGCTCGACCGCACGGCGCTGCACCCGGTGGTCGGCATCTCGTCGGACATGACCGGGCAGTCGGCCGAGACCGGCGCGATCGCGCTGCTCGAGCGCGGGCCCGACCCGGGCGCGCTGCGCCCGCTCGCGCCCGACGAGCACACGCCCTGGGGCGCGGGCGAGGTGGCGCCGGGCGACCTCAAGCCGAACGGCCTCGCGATCGTGGCGCGCTGCGCGATGATCGACGTCGGGCTGGGCGAGGAGAACGGCTGGCCGTGCGCCGACCATCCCTGGGAAGGCGGCAGCGACCACGACATCTACATCGCGCGCGGCGTGCCGGCGATCCTGTTCTGGCACTTCACCGACTTCACCTACCACACCAGCCTCGACCGGCTGGACTTCGTCGACGCGCAGGAGCTGCGCCGCACGGCCGTCGCGCTGCTCGCGACCGCGCTGGCGATCGCCGACCCCGCGCCGGGCGACCTCGACCGCTACCTGAAGAGCCTGCAGAAGGACGAGGAGGTGCGCGTGCGCGCGGCGCTCGACGCCGAGGACGAGGAGCTGGCGCAGCGCTGGCGCGACTGGTGTCGCGGCTCGCGCGAATGGCTGCGCAACCAGTGCCTGGGGATCGACGAGAAGCTCCCGGAGCCGCGCTGATGCGCCCGTCGCGCCGCGCGCTCCTGGGCTCGCTGGCGGGCGTCGCCGCCGCCTCGCTCGGCGCGCCGCTGGCCGCGCGTTCGCGCGCGCGCGCCGCCGCTGCCGGCGGGCCGGTGATGGTCGGCAGCGCGAACGCGCTGGCCGGCATGCGCGAGACCTGGGAGCGGCTGCGCGCCGGCGCGCGCCCGCTCGACTGCGCGATCGACGTGGTCAAGGTCTGCGAGGCCGACCCCGACGACTCGAGCGTCGGCCTCGGCGGCCTGCCGAACGAGGACGGCGTCGTGCAGCTCGACGCCGCCTGCATGGACGCGGCGACGCACAACGGCGGCGCCGTCGCGGCGCTGGAGAACATCCTGCACCCGATCGAGGTCGCGCGGCTCGTGATGGAGCGCACCGACCACTGCCTGCTGGTCGGCCGCGGCGCGTACGAGTTCGCGCGCGCGCACGGCCACGAGCACGTCGAGCTCCTGACCGACCGCTCGCGGCGCGCGTGGCTCGAGTGGAAGGAGCGCATGAGCGACGTCGACGACCGCCTGCCGCCGCCGGCCGGGCCCGCCGACCAGAAGCACGGCGCGCTGCTCCCCGGCGACCTCTCCACGCTCGTGCGCCACGGCACGGTGCACTGCTCCGTGCTCGCCGCCGACGGCGCGCTGGCGTGCGCGACGACGACCTCGGGACTGGCCTTCAAGATCCCCGGCCGCGTGGGCGACTCGCCGCTGATCGGCTGCGGGCTGTACTGCGACCAGGAGGCGGGCAGCGCCGGCTCGACCGGCCGCGGCGAGGCCACGATCCTCTCCCACGGGAGCTCGACCCTCGTCGAGCTGATGCGCCAGGGCCTCGCGCCCGAGGAGGCCGGGCTCGAGCTCCTGCGCCGCATCGTGCGCCAGACCGAGCGCATGGCGCGCTGGCAGCCCGGGCTGTGGGTGAACGGC
>CADEGS010000442.1 GCA_902826945.1 uncultured bacterium
GGTCACGAAGCTCGAGGAGAACTACCGCTCGACGCCGACGATCCTGAAGGCCGCGCAGGCGGTGATCCGCCACAACGTCGGCCGCAAGGAGAAGGACCTGTGGAGCGCGCGCGAGGCCGGCGAGCGCATCCGCGTGCTCGCCTGCGACGACGAGCACGGCGAGGCGAACGAGATCGCGGCGCAGATCCACGGCGCGCTCGCGCGCGGCTACCGGCCCGACCAGGTGGCGGTGTTCTACCGCGTGAACTTCATGCAGCGCGCGCTCGAGCGCGGCCTGCGCCTGGCGGGCGTGCCCTACCAGGTGGTGGGCGGCGTCGAGTTCTACCAGCGGCGCGAGGTGCGCGACCTGATCGCCTACCTGCAGCTCGTCGCGAACCCGCGCGACGACGTCGCCTGCGCGCGCGTCCTGAACGTGCCGGCGCGCGGCGTCGGCGAGCGCAGCCTGGAGCAGCTCGCCGCGCTGGCGCGCGAGCGCGGGCTCCCCTTGCTCGACGCGGCGCGCTCGAGCGAGCTCGGCGCGCGCGTGCGCGGGCGCGCGAAGGCCGGCATCGCCGCCTTCGCCGGGCTGCTCGGGCACCTCGAGAGCCTGCGCGACGGGCCGGCCGAGCGCGCGCTGGAGCAGATCGTGGACGAGACCGAGTATTACGCCTGGCTCGAGGGCTCGGGCGAGCCGGAGGCCGCCGGCCGCGTCGAGAACGTCGAGGAGCTCCTCGCGCACGCGCGCGGCTACGACAAGGAGAGCCCCGAGGGCGGCGTGCGCGGCTTCCTGCAGGAGGTCGCGCTCGTCAGCGATGTGGACGGCTACGACGCCGAGGGGCCGCGCGTCACCCTGATGACGCTGCACTCCTCGAAGGGCCTCGAGTTCCCGGTCGTGTTCGTGGCCGGCGTCGAGGAGGAGCTCCTGCCGCACGCGATGGCGCTGCGCGAGGCCGCCGACCCCGACGCCGCGGCCGAGGAGGAGCGGCGCCTGTTCTACGTCGGCATGACGCGCGCGCAGGACCTCCTGCACGTCTCCTGGGCGCGCACGCGCATGTACTTCGGCGAGACGAGCTGGCGCGTGGCCTCGCGCTTCCTCGAGGAGCTGCCGCCCGAGCTGTGCGAGGGCCTGCGCGCCGCCTCCGACGAGCAGGAGGACGAGGCGCTCGGCGCCTGGGAGCAGCCCGAGGCGGTCGCCGCGCTGCGCGTCGGCGACCGCGTCGAGCACGACCACTTCGGCTTCGGCCGCGTCGAGCGCCTGCAGGGCGCGGGCATCAACGCGCGCGTGACGGTCGACTTCCACGCCGTGGGCTCGAAGGTGCTCCTGGTGCAGTACGCCAAGCTCAAGGTGCACCCGTCGTGACGGGCGAGCTCGAGGAGAGGCTGCGCGCGCTCTTCGACGAGGCGCGCCGCTCGGGGCGCGCGGGCGAGATCGCGCCGCTCCTGCGCGCGTTCCTGGCGCAGGCGTCCGCGCCGGACGCCGCCGCGGGGAAGGGCGCGGGCGAGGCGCCGCCCGGGCGCTTCGGCATGGTCGGCGACAGCCCGCCGATGCGCGCGGTGTACGACCTGATCGAGCGCGTCGCGCCGAGCGACGTGCCCGTGCTCGTGCAGGGCGCGACCGGCAGCGGCAAGGAGCTCGTGGCGCGCGCGCTGCACGAGCGCTCGGGTCGCAAGGGCCGCTTCCTGGCCGAGAACTGCGCCGCGGTGCCGGCCAACCTGCTCGAGAGCGAGCTCTTCGGCCACAAGCGCGGCTCGTTCACCGGCGCCATCGCCGACCGCGAGGGGCACTTCGTGGCCGCCTCGGGCGGCACGCTCTTCCTGGACGAGATCGGCGACATGCCGCTCGAGATGCAGGCCAAGCT
>CADEGS010000443.1 GCA_902826945.1 uncultured bacterium
CCGGCGCGTATCTTCGGGCGCATGATCGCCCGCACCCTCCCGCTCGTCCTCGTCCCCTTCCTCGCCGCGGCCTCCGGAGAGGAGGAGCGCGCCTGGCGCCAGGAGCCGCTCGTGCTCGGCGCGCACGAGCCGCTCGTCGGCACCTGGATCCCCGACCTCGAGACGACCGCGCTCGACGGGAGCGCGCTGCGCCTGTCGCAGGCGGCGGGGCCGAAGGGGCTCCTGATCGCGCTGCGCGATCCCGAGTGCCCGGTGGCGCAGCGCTACGGCCCGCGCCTGGCGGAGCTCACGCGCGCGCTCTCCGCGCGCGGCTTCGGCGTGCTGGTCGTGAACGTGCTCTCGCGCGAGTCGGCCGAGCGCGAGCGCTCGCAGCCGGGCCTGGCCGGGACGACGGCGCTCGACCCCGAGGAGCGCCTGGCGCGCGCGCTCGGCGCGCGCACGACGACCGAGGTCTTCCTGCTCGACGCCGCGCGCACCCTGCGCTATCGCGGCATGATCGACGACCAGTACGGCCTCGGCTTCGCGCGCGAGGAGCCGGAGCACGAGTGGCTCGCGCGCGCGCTGGACGCGGTCGAGGCCGGGCTGCCCGTCGCGGTGCCCGCGACGCAGGCGCAGGGCTGCCTGCTCGCGCCGAGCGAGGAGGCCGCGGCCCCGCTCGCGGTGCCGCTCACCTGGAGCGAGCGCGCCGGCCGCATCGTGCAGGCGCGCTGCGAGCCGTGCCACCGCGCGGGCGGCGTCGCGCCCTTCGCGCTCGAGACGCTGGCGCAGGTGAAGAAGCGCAGCGCGATGATCGAGTACGTCCTGCAGGACGGCGTGATGCCGCCCTGGTACCCCGAGCCGGGCGCGGGGCCGTGGGCGAACGACCTCGGGCTCGCCGCGGGCGAGAAAGAGGACCTGCTGGCCTGGATCGCGGCCGGCTGCCCCGCAGGCGACGCCGCGCACGCCGCGCTCCCCGTGCGGCGCACGGAGGGCTGGACGATCGGGGAGCCGGACCTGGTCCTCTCGATCCCCGAGCCCGTGGCCGTGCCGGCCGAGGGCGTCGTGGACTACGTCTATCAGTACGTGCGCACCGACGCGGACGAGGACCGCTGGGTGCAGGCGATCGAGGTGCGCCCCGGCGCGCGCGCGGTCGTGCACCACGTGCTCGTGTTCCTCGAGGACCCCGCCGTGCGCGAGGCGGCGGAGAAGGGCGACCGTGACGCGGCCCGCTCCGAGCAGCGCGGCGGCCTGGGCTTCTTCGCCAGCGCCGCGCCGGGCCAGACCGGCGTGGTCTTCCCGCCCGGTCTCGCCAAGCGCCTGCCCGCGCGCGCCTGGCTCAAGTTCCAGCTCCACTACACGCCGAACGGCACGGCGGTGACCGATCGCAGCGAGCTCGGCCTGGTCTTCGCCGAGGGGCCGCCGCGCGCCGAGGTGCGCACGACGGCGGCGCTGGACGACTCCTTCGCGATCCCGCCCGGCGCGTTCGACCACGAGGTGCGCGCGAGCTACCGCTTCCAGGAGGACGCGGCGATCCTCTCGCTCCTGCCGCACACGCACCTGCGCGGCCGGCGCTTCCTCTACGAGCTCGTCACGCCCGACGGCAAGACCGAGACGCTCCTGCACCTGCCGTACTACGACTTCGAGTGGCAGCTCGACTACGCGCTGGCGAACCCGCGCGTCGTGCGCGCCGGCACCGAGCTGCACGCCACCGCCTGGTTCGACAACAGCGAGTACAACCCCGCCAACCCCGACCCGACCGCCTGGGTCCGCTTCGGCGAGCAGACGAACGAGGAGATGATGATCGGGTACGTGAGCTGGGTGCCGCTCGGCGG
>CADEGS010000444.1 GCA_902826945.1 uncultured bacterium
GCGTCCTCGATGCCGGCGAGGGGCCCGATGCGGCCGGCGGGATGCGCACGGTGCTCTTCCTGCGCCGGCTCGACACGCCCGCGCCGCTGCGCCTGCCCGGCACCGAGAACGCTCAAACGCTCGTCTTCGCGCCGGACGGACGCGCGGTGGCCGTCGTCGTCGGCAACCCGCGCGAGGGCACCGAGCGCAGCGTCGTGCGCGTGTCGCTCGAGGGCGTGCCGCAGGCCCAGTCGCTCGGCGCCTTCGCGCCCGACCCGAACCTCTCGAGCGGGATGGCGTGGACCGAGACCGGCCTGCGCGGCACGGCCGCCGACCGCGAGCGCCTGCTCGAGCGCGCGGTCGAGGGCGGCGCCTGGCGCGAGCTGCCGCTCTCGGGCGTGGCCTCCCTCGACGCCTACGGGCCGGACGTCTTCAGCGCGCTGCCCGGCGGACGCTTCGTCCTCGGGCAGACCTTCTCCTACACCGCGAGCGGCTTCGAGCCGACGCTGCTCGCGATCGACGTCGAGACCGGCGCCGCGCAGGAGATCCTGGCCGGCGGGCACGCGCAGTGGGTGCCGACCGGACACCTGCTCTTCACGCGCGGGCCGACGCTCTACGCCGTGCGCTTCGACCTCGCGACGCTGCGCGCGACGGGCACGCCCGAGGTGCGCCTCGACGGCCTGCGCACGCGCGAGTCGTGGCGGCCGGCCTGGTTCGACGTGGCGGACGACGGGACCCTCGTCCACGAGCCCGGCGGGATCCAGGGCGAGCGGCGCCGGCTCGCCACGCTCGAGCCCGACGGCTCGCTCACGCCCTGGCCGGGCGGGCGGCTCGCGCTCGACGGCACGCTGCGCCTCGCGCCCGACGGCCGCTTCCTCGTGGCCAGCGTGGCGAACACGGGCGGGCTGCTCGAGGTCTGGGGGTCGGAGCGCGACTCGCCGCTCCTGCGCCCGCTGCTCGCCGCGCCGGCCTGCGACTTCCTGCCCGGCCCGATCGACGCGGCGCGCGGGACGCTCTACTTCGCGCGGCGCAGCGCGACCGAGCCCGGGCGGCTGTGGCGCGCGCCGCTGGACGCGCCCGAGCGCGCCGAGCCGCTGGCGGCCGAGATCGCGGCCGACGCGACGGCGATGCCGCTCGACCTCCTGGCCGGTGGGGACGCGCTGCTGGTGCGGATCACCGACGCCGAGCACACGATCCTGGCCGAGGTCGCGCTCTCCGGCGCGAGCGCGGGCGCGGTGCGCACGCTGAGCGAGCTCCACCCGCAGAGCTGGCGCGTGCGCGTCTCGCCCGACGGCCGCTGGCTCGCCGCGCTCGACACGGTCAACGGACGGCGCGTGCCCGTGCTGCGCCGTCTGCGGGCGGACGAGCCGCTCGGGCCCGTGATCCCCGTCCCGCTCGGGGGCGCGGCGCCGGAGTCGGTGGGCTGGGTGCTGTGGGGCGCGGGCGGCGAGGACGGAGGGGCGGTGCTCGTGCTGGGGTCGTTCGAGGGGGACCGCATCCTCGAGGTGGACGTCTCCGCCGACGAGCCCCCGCGCTTCTCGACCCCGCGCCCGCGCGCCGCGATCCCCGAGCGCACGCTGCTCGACGCCGACCGCCTGCCCGACGGTCGCCTCTTCGTCGCGCTCTACGACGAGGCCGAGCTCGCGTACGACCACATCGACGTCGTGCTCAACGCCCTCGCGGGGCTGTGACGCGGGGTCGCGCGGCTGGCCGAAACGCGGTCGATCGGCGCTGCACCCCGATGGGCGACGAACACGCCGACCAGCGTTCGGCGCCGCGTCACCGTCCGACGGGGACGCGCAGGAGGCCGAGGTCCACGCGGGCCTCCTC
>CADEGS010000445.1 GCA_902826945.1 uncultured bacterium
GGTCATGCTAGGGAAGCGAGATCAGCGATGCAATGCCTGCTGCACGCGCTCGATCGCGGGCGCGAGGACTACCTCGGCGCCGCGCGCGCGGTGCTCGCGCGCGCCGGCCCCGAGGACGGCGTGGTCGCGGCCGACTGGCAGCCGGCGCTCTTCCCCCACGGCGGCGCCTGGCGCTTCTACGCCGCGCGCCTGGGCGCGCCCGGCCGGCTGCCGCGGGAGATCGAGCACACCGACGACTTCTCGCTCGCGGACGAGCGCGCGCTCGACGGCGTGCCGCGCGTCTTCGCGATCCTGCGCAGCATCCCCGACGGCGTCGGCCTCCTGCGCGCCCTGCGCGCGCGCTACGCACTCGAGAAGAAGGAGCGCTTCGGCGAGGGGATCTGGCTCCTGACCTTCGAGGAGCCGCGCGCCGCCCCTACTGGCGGTTGAACACGTCGAACGTGCTCGACCACGAGCTGCCCGCCGACGGCCCGCCGCCGGGCAGGTAGATCAGGCCCTGGTAGAGCACCGGGAACACGCCGTGCCGCGGGTGCGGCATGTCGCGGTCGACGCGCCAGGTGCTCGTCAGCGGGTCGTAGACGTCGACGCGGTCGAAGGTGTTCAGGCCGGGCACGGCGCCGGGACCGTTCAGGGTCTCGCCGCCGAAGACGTAGAACTCGCCGTCCTTCCAGACCGCCTTGCCCATGCCCCCGCGGCCGACCGGCATCGGGACGAGCGCGCTCCCCATCGCGCCCGACCAGTCCCACGCGTCGGTGAGCGGGTCGTACACGAAGACGTCGGGGAAGCCGTTCTGGACGAAGTTCGTGCCCTTGCGGCCGCCGAAGATCCAGAAGCGCGCGCCGTCGGTCGTGGCCGCCGCGTGGTTGCGCCCGTCGGGCATCGGGCTGAGCGACGACCACGAGTCCAGCACGGGGTCGTAGACCGCGCACTCGTTCGTCGTGAACATGTCGTCGTCGACCCCGCCCGCGGCGTAGACCAGGCCGTCGATCAGGGCCGTGTTCGTGGAGCCGGCCAGCCAGGGCATGTCGGCGCCCAGGCTCCAGGCGTTCGCGACCGGGTCGTAGATCTGCACCCGGCCCGGGGAGCCGTTGCGCAGGCCCCCGAACAGGTACCACTTCCCGTCGATCACCTCGGCCGAATGGTGATCGCCGGGATACGGCCGCAGCGGCGGGTTCGAGAGCCACACGCCCGCGACCAGGTCGTAGGCCCAGGTGCTCGTGCTGTTGCTGCCGACGACGTACAGGACGCCGTCGATCACGCCGCAGGCGACCTCGCCGAGCTGCGCCGGGATCGCCGAGCGGTCCTCCCAGCGCCCGAGCTCGAGCCCGGGACCGAGCAGGTAGCGGAAGCCGGCGGAGAGCGTGGACTCGCTCGCGCCGACCGTCACGACGACGTCGAGCAGGTCGGGCGTCGGCGCCGCGCTGGCCGGGATCAGGCCCTGGATGCGCTTGGAGGTGACGGCGGTCAGGGTCGCGGGCTGGCCGCCGATCGTGACGCTCGTGTCGCCGAGCGTGCCGAAGCCGACGCCGCCGATCACGAAGGCCGTGTCGCCCGCGGCCGGCGCGCGCCAGGGGAAGATGTCGTGCACGACGAGCCCCGTGGCCGACTGGTCGTCGGGCTCGAGCACGCGCAGCTTGCTGTTCGTGTTGTCGAGGCTGATCAGCGCCCCGCCCGGCCCCGTGACGAGCGCCAGCCCGCCCGCCCAGGGGTCGAGCGTGGTGACCGAGGCCACCGAGCGCCCGTCCGGGGCGAGCTGGATGCGGCGCACGTTGCTGCCCCACTTCTGCGCCACCAGGTCGCCGCGC
>CADEGS010000446.1 GCA_902826945.1 uncultured bacterium
TCCGAGCCCAAGAAGGCCGGCAAGCTGGCCCTGCGCGGCGGTCTCCTGGAGGGCAACCTCCTGGACGCCTCGCAGGCCGCCCAGATGGCCGATCTGCCGGGCCGCGACGAGCTGCGCTCGATGATGCTGGGCGTGATCTCGGCGCCGGTGCGCAACCTGGTCTGCCTCCTGGCCGCCCCGGCGAGCTCGCTCGCGCGCGTCGTCCAGGCGCACGCGGACGCGGGAGCCGAGCCCAGCGCCGGCTGATCCCGCCCCGAGTCCTCCGACGTTCACGCCGGCCCGTCGGCCGGCGCCCACCACCCACCACCGTCCGGGCCCTGCCCGGCACCGACCACTCACCTCCTCTTCACAGGAAAGATCCCATGTCCGACGAAAACGCGGTCATCGAGCTCGAGCCGGGGCTCGAGGAACTGGCCAAGAAGCTCGACCAGCTCACGCTCCTGCAGGCCTCCAAGCTGGTCAAGCACCTGGAGGACCGCTGGGGCGTCAGCGCCGCGGCCCCGGTGGCCATGGCGGCCATGCCGGGCGGCGGCGGCGAGGCGGCGGCGGCGGCCGAGAAGACCTCCTTCACCGTGATCCTCGAGTCGGCCGGCGACAAGAAGATCCAGGTCATCAAGGAGGTCCGCGCGATCACGGGCCTGGGTCTCAAGGAGGCCAAGGACCTGGTCGACGGCGCGCCGAAGGCCCTGAAGGAAAACGTCTCGAAGGACGAGGCCGAAGAGATCAAGAGCAAGATCGAGGGTGCGGGCGGGACCGTCAAGGTCGACTGATCCCGGCCTCTTGCTCGCGACACCCCGTATCGACCTCGACCCCCCGGCCGGCGCCCCCGGCCCGGGAGGCTTGCGACCGGACGGCGTCGCCGCATGGCGGCGCCGGCCTCGGCTCGTTCGCGGGGGCCTAGCGGCCCCGGCTCCGTCTCCTCGTATCGTCCGCGACGGGATCCCGCCCAGCGACGCCCTCGTGGCGGCCCCTGGCGGACTCCCTGCGTCCCGCTGATCCCCGGCCTCGCCCCGGGGCCACCGCGCCCTGCCCCATGACTGCGACCACCGAAAACGTGCGGGTCTTCGGACGCTACAAGTACGTCACCGACGTCCCCGACCTCACGGAGATCCAGCGCAAGGCCTACGAGGACTTCCTGATGGTCGACGTGCCGCAGGGCTCGCGACCTTCGAAGGGGCTGGAGGAGCTCCTGCGCGAGGTGTTCCCGATCTACTCCTACGACAAGACCATGTGTCTGGAGTACGTGGGCTACGAGCTCGGACGCCCGCGCTACACGATCGAGGAGTGCCGCAAGCTGCGGCTGACCTTCGGCTACCCGTTCAAGGTGCGGCTGCGCCTGGTGAAGCCGGAGCCGGTCGAGGAGGAGGTCTACCTGGGCGAGATCCCGGTGATGATCGGCGGCGGCGAGTTCATCATCAACGGGTCGGAGCGGGTGATCGTCAGCCAGCTCCACCGCTCGCCGGGCGTGGACTTCTCGGTCGACACCTCGACGTCCGACCGCAAGCTCCACAGCTGCTGGATCATCCCCGAGCGCGGCTCCTGGATCGAGCTGAACGTCACGAAGAAGGAGGTCCTGACCGTCCGCATCGACCAGTCGGGCAAGTTCTCCGCCGTGACGCTGCTGCGCGCGCTCGACGAGAACCTGTCGACCGACCAGGACCTGCTGCGCCACTTCTACGCCACCAAGGTCGTCAAGAAGGGCAAGTCGCAGACGGACAACTCCTTCGCCAAGGAGATCACCGGCAAGATCGCGGTGGGGGACATCGTCGTCCTGAAGACGGGCGAGGTGCTGGTGCC
>CADEGS010000447.1 GCA_902826945.1 uncultured bacterium
GGGGACGGCGGGGGGGGCCCGCGTTGAGGGCCGCTCTGGGGCTGCTGCTGGGCTGGCGCGCGCTGGGCGCCTGGGGCGAGCGGCCGCCCGCCGGCGCGCCGGATCCGCGCGGGCTCTCCTTCGCGGACGCGACGGCCGAGGCGGGCCTGGCCGCCTTCCAGCAGGTGAACGGCGATCCCGACAAGGGCTGGATCACGGACTCGGTCGGCGGCGGGGTGGCGCTCTTCGACCACGGCGCGGACGGGGACCTGGACGCGTACCTGACGAACGGCTCGCGCCTGGGCGGCTTCCCGCCCGGCGCCGAGCCGCGCGACGCGCTCTTCGTCCAGGAGGGCGGGCGCTTCGCCGATCGCACGCTCGAGCTCGGCCTGGGCGACACGCGCTGGACCATGGGCGTGCGCGTGTGCGACGTGGACGGCGACGGTCGCTCGGACCTGTTCCTGACCAACAACGGTCCGAACGCGCTCTACCGCGACGGCGGCGCGCGCTTCGAGGACGTCGCCCCGGACCTGGGTCTGGCCGACCCGGGCTGGTCCACCGGGGCCGCCTTCCTGGACCTGGAGCGCGACGGCGACCTCGACCTGTACGTCGCGACCTACCTGGAGCTCGACCTGCAGGAGCTCCACGCAGAGAAGCCGCAGCAGAGCTACCGGGGCGTGAGCGTGTTCTTCGGCCCGCGCGGCCTGCCGGCGGGCGCCGACCGCTTCTACGTGCAGCAGGCCGACGGACGCTTCGTCGAGGCCGGAGCGCGCCTGGGGATCGCCTCGGCGCAGGCCTACGGCATGGGCGTGGTGGCCTTCGACCACGACCAGGACGGCTGGATCGACGTCTACGTGGCCAACGACTCGATGCCGAACTTCCTGTGGCGCAACCTGCAGGGCGAGCGCTTCGAGGACGTGGCCATGTTCAGCGGCACGGCGCTCAGCCTGGACGGCACGCCCCAGGCGGGCATGGGCATCGCGCTGGGGGACTTCGACGGCGACCTGCTGCTCGACCTGTACGTGACGAACTTCGCCGAGGACTACTTCACGCTCTACCGCGGCGAGGGCGGCGGCCTGTACCGCGACGTGACCACGCGCTACGACCTGCGCGCCGTCACGACGCCGCTGCTCGGCTGGTCGTGCGGCTTCGCCGACCTCGACCTCGACGGCGACCTCGACCTGTGGGCTGTCACCGGGCACGTGTTCCCCCAGGTGGACGCGTTCGACCTCGGCACGCGCTACCGGCAGCGCAACCTCCTGCTCGAGGGCGTCGGCGGGCGGCTGGTCCCGACGCCCGGCGGCGGGGGCGCCGGCTTCGCCCTGGAGCAGGCCAGCCGCGGCGGCGCGTTGGGCGACGTGGACGGCGACGGCCTCCCGGACCTGCTGGTGGGGAACATCGACGGACCGCCCGCGCTGCTGCGCAACGCCACGCGCGCGCGCGGGCACTGGCTCGGCGTGCGTCTGGTCGGCGCGGGCGGGAACCGCGACGCGATCGGCGCGCGCGTCTGGGTCGAGGCGGGCGGGCGGCGCGCCGTGCGGCCCTACGGCAGCGCCGAGGGATTCCTGTCGAGCTCGGAGCCCGGCGCCGTCTTCGGCCTGGGCGAGGCGCGCGCCGCCGCGCGGCTGGAGGTCTCGTGGCCCGACGGCTCGCGCGCCGTCTTCGAGGACGTGCGCGGCGACCGCTGGGTGGTCGTGGACGCCCGGCGCGGCCTGCTCGAGGCGCCCTGAGGAAAGCGCGCGGAGCCGGCGCTCGCCATCGAGCGCCGGCTCCCGGAGAACGGAGTGCGTCGCGC
>CADEGS010000448.1 GCA_902826945.1 uncultured bacterium
CGCCGCCCTGCGCGCCGCGCTGGCGCAGGTCGAGGAGCCGTTCGTCGCGCTCGCGCTGCCGGGCTGCCGGCTCCTGCCGGGCGCCCTGGCGCGCGCGGCGGCGCGCCTGGCGGCCGGGGCCGCGCTGGTCACGGCCGACCTCCTGCTCGGCGACCCGGGCGGGCGGCCGGTCGAGCGCACCAGCCCGGCCGCGATGGGCGGCACGCCCGGGCCGTTCTGGGAGGCGGGTCTCGCGCTCCGCCGCGAGACGCTGGCGACCATCGACCCGCGCGCGTTCTTCCCGGCCGAGCTCGAGCTCTTGCGCCGCGTGCGCGCGGCCGGCCGCGCCGAGCACGAGCTCGAGCCCGCCGCGCAGGTGCCGCTCGAGCGCTTCCGGAGCGAGCTCGAGCGCAGCGTGGTCGACGGCGGGCTGGTCACGCTGCACGGGAGACACGGGCGAGCGCGCACCGGCGCGGACGGCGACGAGCGTGCGCGCTCTGGCTCGACCGAGGCCGAGCCTGCCGAAACGCCCGAGCTCAGCGTCCTCGTCGACACCCCCGACCTCGCGAGCGCGCTGCCCACGCTGCGCTCGCTCGCGCGCCAGCTCCTCGCGCCCGGGCGCTTCGAGGTCGTGCTGCTGGAGCGCGCCGCGCCGGACGATCCCGCCGCGCCCGCGCTCGAGCTCCCGATCCCCCTGCGGCGCGTGCGCGGGGCGCTCAGCGGCGCGTCGCGCTGGGAGGCGGGGCTCGAGCTCGCGCGCGGCGCGCGCGTGCTGCTCGCCACCGACCGCACGCTGGCCGCGCCCGACCTCGTCGAGCGGCACCTGCGGGCCCACGCCGCGGCGGCGCGGCCCTGCGTGGTGCGCGGAGCCTGGGAGAGCTCGTCGCCGCCCGCGGCCCTGGCGCTCGAGCGCTGGGTGCGCGCAGCGCGCGAGCGCCTCGACGCCGACACCGGCGGCGGCTGGCGCGCGGGCAACGTCTCGCTCCCGCTCGCCGCGCTGCTCGACGCACGGGAGCAGGCCGCGCGCGGAGCAAGCTCGCCGGAGCCATGCGTGCTCGACGAGCCGCGCGCGCGCGCCGAGGAGCGTGCCTGCCGCACGCTGGAGGAGCTCGCGCGCCGCGTGGCGCACGAGGAGCGCTGGACGAGCCCGAGGAGAGCCGGCGACGCTCCCGGCCCGCCGAGCGCCGCTGCGCAGGCCCTCGAGCCCGCGCTGCGCGAGCTCGCGCGGCTCGACGTCGAGGCCCTCGAGCGCCTGGGCGGCGAGCACGCGGCGCTCGCGGCGCACGCGCTCGAGCGCCTCGACGCCTGGCTCGGCGTCATGATCGAGCGCTGGCGCGCGGACGCCCGTGCGCGGGCGGCCCCCGCGCGCGCCGCGCGCGTGCAGCGGCGCCGGCCGGACGAGGTCGCACGCCTTCCCCGGGTGACGCGGGGGGCGACGCCCG
Source organism: uncultured bacterium (assembly GCA_902826945.1). Next base: position 1,422 of record CADEGS010000448.1, read on the forward strand.
GGGCGACGCGCACGCCGCTCGCGCTGAGCGTGATCGTGCCGACCCGCGATCGCCCGCGCGAGCTCCTCGGCCTGCTCGAGCGTCTCCGCGCCCAGGACCTCGAGCCCGAGCGCTTCGAGGTGCTGATCGTCGACGACGGCTCGCGCCAGCCCGCGGCGGAGCTGTGCGCCTCGGCCGACACTCCCTTCGCCCTGCGCGTGCTGCGCCAGGAGGGCGCCGGGCCCGCGCGCGCGCGCAACCTCGCGCTGGCCTGCGCGCGGGGCGAGACGATCGTGTTCTTCAACGACGACGCCGTCCCCGAGCCGGACGTGCTCGCGCGCCACCTCCTGCGCCAGGAGCTCG
>CADEGS010000449.1 GCA_902826945.1 uncultured bacterium
TGTCGGTCAGGTGCAGGATGGGCTGCGAGATGACCTCCTGCAGGCGGTAGGAGATCACCAGCGAGACGACCAGCGCGATCGCCAGCACCAGCGCGAAGATCTGGCCGAAGCGTCCCAGGCGCTCGGCGGTCGTGTCGAGCTCGGCCTCGATCGCCACCGTGCCGACCTCCGCGCCGTCGTGCACCACCGGGCGGTAGACGAGCAGCCGCGAGCCGTCGAGCACGTGCCCCGTGCGGCGGTAGGGGATCTCGCCGGCGGTCGGATCGCCCGAGACGGCCACGGTCGCGCCGTCGGGCGTGAAGAAGGCCGCGCGGCGCACGCGCTCCTGCCCGTCCAGGAGGTCGAGCGTGCGGCGGATGTCCGAGCCGTCCTGGATGGCGGCCCCGGAGCCGCCCTCGGTCCAGCCGACCATCTCGGTCAGGAGCTCGAGCGAGTGCACGAGCGTGCGGCGGTACGCGACGGAGTCGTACGAGAGCCAGGCGGCGAACGAGACCGTGAGGGCGACGCAGCTCGTCACCATCATGATCAGGGTGAGCTTGCGCCGGATGAGAAGGTTCCGGAACATCGGTCGCGTCAGGCGTCCGTCACCGTTCGTGCGCAGGGGACGATCGAGGCACTCGCTCCTCGGGAATGGCTCCACGCGACGTCCTGTCCCGTTCCGGGGACCGAACGCCGCTCGGGTGTCCCCTCATCGGCGCGCCCCGGCCGCTCCTTGAGGGCCCGCGGCGCGCGCGCGCGCTAGGGACGCGGTCCCGCGGGAAGGTCTTTCTCCCACGACGCGTAGAGCCCCGGCCGCCGGTCGCGCGCGACCGGCAGCGCGCGCCGCAGCCGCCGCAGCGCGCGCGGGTCGAGCTCCCCGACGACCAGACCTTGCTCGCCCCTGCCCTCGGCCAGGAGCGTGCCGTCGGGGCCGGCGACGAGCGAGTTGCCCGGGAAGACGAGCTCGCGCCCGGCGCGGCCGACCGGCTCGCGGCCGCAGCGGTTGGCGGCCACGACCAGCGCCTGCCCCTCGACCGCGCGCCCGGCGACGAGGGCGCGCCAGTGCGCCGCGCGCGCGGCGGGCCACTGCGCCGGGACGACCAGCACCTCGGCGCCGCGCGCGAACGGGACGTGCACGAGCGGGCCGAAGCGCAGGTCGTAGCAGATCGCCCCGGCGAGCGCGCCGACCGGCGTCGGCACGCACGGGGGCGGCGCGTCGCCGGCCTCGAACAGCTCGCGCTCGAGCGTCGGCGAGAAGAGGTGCACCTTGTCGTAGCCCGGGAGCGCGCTGCCGTGCGCGAAGACGTGCAGCCGGTTGCGCGCGCGCGCGCCGCCGCGCGCGTACGCGCTGCCGCACACGACCAGCGCCAGCTCGCCCGAGAGCGCGCGCACGCGCTCGAGCGCCGCGTCGCTCTCCGCGCTCGGGCCGGCCGGGTCGAACGAGCTCGGCCACATCTCCGGCAGCACGACGAGCTCGACGTCGCGCGCGCGCGCCTCGCGCAGGCCCGCCTCGACCGCGGCGAGGTTCGCGGCCACGTCGCCGCGGCGCACGTCGAGCTGGAGGGCGGCGACCCGCATGGCGCGGCCATCGTAGGGTCGCGCGCGCGGCCGCGCCGCAGCCGCGCTGCCGCGCCGCGAGCGGGCCGGCGCGCGCGCCGCCTTCCCCTCGGTGGATTCCCGCCGTGCGTTGCGGCATGCTCCCCCGCGATGCGCGCCCCGCCGCCCTGGCTCGGCCGCGCGCTGGCCTTCGCCGGCGCGCTG
>CADEGS010000450.1 GCA_902826945.1 uncultured bacterium
CCAGCACGAGCGCCAGCGGCGCGAGGTCAGCCGGCGAAGGCATCCCCCGCCAGCGCCTCGAAGGGCTCGGCGCTGGAGCCGCACACGAAGGTCGCGCGGCGCGCCGCGCAGGCCGCGCGCCAGGCCGCCAGGCGGCGCTCGAGCCGGCGCTCGTAGAGCGCGAGCTGCGCGCGATCGACCGCGACGCGCCGGCGCGCGCCGCTCTCGGCGTCCACCCACTCGACCGCGCCGAGCGGCGGGCGCAGCTCGTCCGGCGCGAGCAGCGCGACGCACACGAGCTCGCGCCCGCGCCGCGCGAGCGGCGCGAGGCTTTCCGGCTCGAGGTCGAGGAAGTCGCCGACCAGCAGCACGCGCCCGGCCTCGCGCACGCGCGCCGCGCGCAGCGCGAGCTCGCCCAGGCCGCGCGCGCCGGCGGCGACCAGCCCCGCGAGGAAGCGCATCCACGCGCCGACGTCGGCCGTGCGCCGCAGGCGCGGCCCCTCGCGGCCGTCGGAGAGCAGGAGGCGCGCCTCGGCGCCGGCGCGCGCCGCCAGCGCGCCCGCGGCGCACGCGACCTCGGCCGCGCGCTGCAGCTTGCCCGGCGGGCCGACGCCCATCGACGCGCTGCAGTCGAGGAGCACCGCCCAGCGCTCGCTCGCCTCGCGCGCCGTGACGCGCAGGAACGGGCGGCGGTGGCGCGCGAACAGGCTCCAGTCGAGCAGGCGCAGGTCCTCGCCGGGGCGGTAGGGCCGGAAGCCGACCACCTCGGCGCCCACGCCCTGCACGCGCCCCTCGCCCGCGCCCTCGCGGCGCTCGCGCGCCGCGCGCAGGCGCGCGACGAAGCGCCCGAGCCGCTCGAGGAAGTCCGGCTCGAAGGCCACCCGCGGCGCGGGCAGCGCGGGCGGCCGCGCGCTCACCGCGCTCCGGCCGGGGGACGCGGCGCGCCCCAGCGCAGCGACTCGCCGCCCGGACCGGGCTCGGCCGGACGTCCGTCGCGCCAGGCGACCCTTCCGCGGCGCACGACCAGCGAGGGGAAGCCGCACAGGCGCCAGCCCTCGAAGGCCGACCACTTCGAGCGCGAGGGCAGCCGCGCGCCGACGACGGCGCGCTCCTCCTCCGGGTCGAAGAGCACGAGGTCCCCGTCGTAGCCCGGCTCGAGGCGGCCCTTGCCCTCGATGCCGAGCGACGCGGCCGCGCGCCCCGTCACCGTGTCGAGCGCCGTCGCCGCGTCGAGCAGGCCGCGCTTCGCGAGCTCGAGCACGAGCGGCCACAAGAGGTCCACCGAGGGCATGCCCGACGGCGCGTGCTTGTACTCGCGCCGCTTCTCCTCCAGCGGGTGCGGCGCGTGGTCGGTGCCGATGGCCTCGATCGTGCCGTCGGCCAGGCCCGCGAGCACCGCGCGCGCGTCGTCCGGCGTCTTGATCGAGGGGTTGACCTTGAGCAGGTTCCCCAGGCGCGGCGCGTCCTCGCACGAGAGCAGCAGGTAGTGCGGCGCCGTGCTGGAGCCGATCGGGAGGCCGCGCGCGCGCGCGCGCCGGATGAGCTCGACGCCGGCCGCGGTGCTGACGTGGAAGACGTGCAGCGCGGCGCCGGTCTCCTCGGCCAGGTCGATCGCGTCGGCGATCGAGCGCGCCTCGGCCTCGCTGGAGCGCACCAGGTGGTGCTCGCTCGCGGTGGCGTCGGGGTGGTCGCGCTTGCCCTGGCGCAGGAGCTCCTCGTCCTCGCAGTGCGCGACGATCATGCGCCC
>CADEGS010000451.1 GCA_902826945.1 uncultured bacterium
CGAACGACCGCTGCATCGCGGTCGACGCCAAGACCTCGATCGACGCCTACCTGGACTCGCTCGACGCGCCCGGGCCGGAGGCGGCGCGCGCGCTGCTCGAGCGCTACGCCGACAACGTCTTCGACCAGGCGCGGCGCCTGGCGAACCGCCAGTACTGGCGCCACTTCGAGCGCTCGCCCGAGCTGGTCGTGATGTTCATCCCGGGCGACCAGCTCGTGGACGCCGCGCTCGAGCACCGCCCCGACCTCGTGACCTTCGCCGCCGAGCACGACGTCGTGCTGGCCAGCCCCTCGACCTTGATCGGCCTCCTGCGCGCGGTGCACGTCGGCTGGCGCGAGCGCAGCCTGACCGAGAGCGCCGAGGAGCTCTTCACCCTCGGCAAGGAGCTGCACTCGCGCGCGGTCAAGGTGATGGAGCGCGCCAGCCGCATCGGCACGTCGCTCGAGTCCGCGCGCAAGAGCTACAACGAGTTCGTCGGCTCCGTGCAGAGCCGGCTCGTTCCGACCCTGCGCAAGTTCGAGGAGCGCGGCGCGCGCTCGGCGCAGGAGCTGCCCGAGCCGCGACCCGTCGAGGGCGAGATCCGCGCGCTGCCGCAGGGGCTGTTCGACGTCTTCGAGGAGTCCGAGCCGGCGCTCGAGCCGCGCGCGCCCGGCTCCGCGCCGCGCGCGCGATGAGCCCGCGCGCCCGCCGGCGCGCCGGCGCCCTCCTGATCGCGCTCGGCCTGGCGCTGATCGTCGGCGCGGTCCTGTGGGTGCTCGAGGTCGCGAACGGCCCCGGGCACGGCCCGCGCACCTTCGCCGAGCGCCGCAGCTACGACCAGGTGAAGGTCGCCCTGCAGGGGAGCTTCCCGCGGGGCCTCGCGGTCGCCCTGGGCGGCCTCGCCCTGGCGCTCGCGGGCGGCCGGCTGCGCGGGTCGGAGCGGGCGGACTAGCGCGGCGGGGCTCGCGCCGGACCTATCGACCTCGCGCAGGGGCGCCTACCATGGTCGCGCACCCCTTTCCCTCCTCCTTCCGGCTCGAGCCCTCCATGAACACACCCCTCGCTCACCTGCGAAGCCGCGCGGTCCTGTCCGCGACCGTCGCCTCCCTGCTCGTCGGCCTCGGCGGCCACGCCGCGGCCCAGTCCGTGCGGCCGACGGCGGCGCGCTTCGCGACCCTCCCGCTCTCCGAGCTCGACGTGCTGGCGGTGCCCGGCGTGGACCGCGAGCTCCTGCGCATCGAGGACGCGGCGCGCGAGCGCACCGGCTTCGCGCCGCGCTACGCGCTGCCGAACGCGGTGCAGGCGGATCCGTTCCGCCGGGGCACGTTCGAGAACCTGCCGGGCGACCTGCTCCTGTGGCGCCTGCGCATCGAGGCGCCCGGCGCGCACAGCATCAACCTGGGCTTCTCGCGCTACCACATGCCGGAGGGGGCGCAGCTCCTGATCTACGAGCCGGACAGCGGGCGCGCCATCCGCCCCTTCACCAGCGCCGACAACGAGGACCACGGCGAGCTGTGGACGCCGATCCTGCTCGGCGACCGCCTGGTGCTCGAGCTGACCGTTCCCGGCGACCGGCTCGAGAAGCTCGAGCTCGAGCTGGCGCAGGTCGGCTACGGCTACCGCGGCTTCGGCGACCTCGAGCCCTTCGGCGGCCCGCAGGAGTCCGGTGCCTGCAACGTCGACGTGGTGTGCCCGATCGGCGACGACTGGCGCAACGAGATCCCCGCCATCGGCGTGATCTCGA
>CADEGS010000452.1 GCA_902826945.1 uncultured bacterium
CTGCTCGCGCCCTCGTGGATCGCCGAGCGGCGCATCTCGATCGGCGAGCTGGCGGACGAGCACGTCGCGCCGCTGCTCGCGCCCGCGCGCGAGGGCGGGGAGACGACGCACCTGTCGGTGCTCGACCGCGAGGGCAACGCGGTCAGCCTGACGACCACGCTCAACACGAGCTTCGGCAGCGGCATCATGGTGCGCGGCGGCGGGTTCCTGCTGAACAACGAGGTCGACGACTTCGCGCTCGCGGCGGGGCAGCCGAACGTCTACGGCCTGGTCGGCGGCGACGCCAACGCGCTCGCGCCGGGCAAGCGGCCGGCGTCGTCGATGGCGCCGACCGTGGTGCGCGAGGGCGGGCAGACCGTGCGCATGGTCCTGGGCAGCCCGGGCGGGCCGAAGATCGTCACGGCGCTCGTGCAGGTGCTCTTGCGCACGGAGGTCTACGGCCAGGCGCTGGCCGCAGCGCTGGCCGCGCCGCGCCTGCACCAGCAGTGGTCGCCGTCCTCCACGAGCTTCGAGGAGGGCTGGGACCACCTGCTCCTGCAGGACCTGCGCAACCGCGACCACCAGGTCGCCGTCACGCGCGGGACCTTCGGCGCGGTCCAGGCGATCCGCGTCGAGGTCGGCGGCGAGCCGGAGGGGGCGAGCGACCCGCGCCGCTCGGGGCTGGCGCTGGCGGAGCGAGAGCCGTGAGGCCCGCGGGTCCCGCTCCCTGCCCGTGTCCCCGCCGCTCGCTCAGTCGACCTCGAAGTCCTCCAGGTCCTCCTCGGCCTGCTCCTGCTGCGGGACGGGCTCCTCGCCGCTCGGCTCGAGGCCGTAGATCGTCTCGATCGCGCGCGCCTCGGGCGAGTCGGGCTCGAGCTTGAGGATCTTGATCAGGTACTTCGCGTCGGACGAGGCCTTGTCCCACAGGTCGGCCCACTTCTGCGCGACGGTCTTGTTGAAGACCACGTCCGCCGGCGTGGTGCCTTCCTTCCAGTTGAAGTTGTAGCCGCCGCAGATCTCGCGCAAGGCGGCCTGGCACTGCTTGCCGTTCTCCTGGCCCTCGGGGGTCGAGAGATCGATGTGCTTGAGCCGGTTCACGATCGGCGGGATGGCGCGGAAGCTCTGCGCGATCAGGCTCGCCTTGGCCTTGTTGCCCTGCACGCCGGCGTCGGGGTCCATCCAGGTCGCGATCCACTCGTTCATCTGGTCCCACTGCGCGGGCGTCGTGTCGCGCGCGGGGCCGAAGTCGGGGATCGCGTTGAGGTCGATCGACGCGGGGTCCGGGGCGGCCGGGGCGGCCGGCGGCGCGGCCGCGGCGAACGGGTCCTCGGCGGCGGGAGGCTGCGGCGGGACGGACTCGGGCGCCGCGGTCTCGGGCGCCGCGCCCTCGGGCGGCGTCGTGGCGCCCTGCGGCGCGGCCGGGGCAGGGGACTCCGGCGCGGCCGGCGTCGTCGCCTCCGCTGCGCCCGCGTCCGCCGCTCCCGCGGTCTCGGCCGGCTCCTTCGCCTCGACGTCGTTGCCCGACGAGCTGCGCGCCTGGAACAGCGCGTCGCGGAAGAAGTACGCGGCGCCTCCCAGGGCGAGGATGGCGACGACGCCGATCAGCGCGCCCTTCGAGGCCTTCTTCTTGGGCTTGGGCGCGCCGCGCGCGCGCCGCGAGCCCGAGGAGCGCCCGCCGCCGTCGCTCGCCCGCGCGCTCGCCGCGGGGGCCGGGCGCGCGGCCGCGGAGGCCGCCGCCGG
>CADEGS010000453.1 GCA_902826945.1 uncultured bacterium
CTGGCGCGCTACACGCTGCGCCTGGGCAACAGCCGCTATCCGTTCATGAAGTTCGTCGTCCAGGAGCACCTGGTGAACGGCGAGTACTTCTTCTCGGTGGACACGCACGACAACCTCGACATCCGCCCCGACGCGCCGGACTACGCCGAGTGGGAGGGGCTCAAGGCCTACAACCGCGAGCTCAAGGCGCGCATCGAGGCCGGCTGGGACCGCGCCGGCCTGCCGACCAACGCCGACCTGCGGCTCCTGATGGAGGAGCTGGCGCGCGTCGAGCGCGAGGAGTCGAAGCGGCGCTCGATCCTGCTCGTGGACGACGAGCGCGACGTGGCGCTCGGCCTGGCGGCGCTCCTGCGCGCGCGCGGCTACGAGGTCGAGCTGGCGCGCGACGGGCTGGAGGCGCTCGAGCGGCTGGCGCGCGATCCGCTGCCCGACCTGGTCCTGCTCGACTACGAGATGCCGCAGCTCGACGGCGAGGAGGTCCTGCGCCGCCTGCGCCGCGAGGCGCGCACCGCGCACCTGCCGGTGCTCCTGGCGACGGCCTCCTCGATCGACCTGTCCCGCCTGCGGCGGGTCTCTGGCCTCCTGCGCAAGCCCTACCCGCGCCACGTCCTGTTCGAGATGATCGCGCGCCTGCTCGAGCGGCCGCGCAGCGAGGTGCCCGCCGGCGGCGGCCCGTAGCGCCGCCCCGCGGCCCCGGGGGGCGGCCGTCCCGGGGTTTTCCTTCCCCGCGCCCGGCGGGGGCCAATAATGGTCCCGCTTTCCCGTCCGCCGCGAAGGGTTCCGCACATGGATTGGTCCGACATCGGTGACAAGCTCGGCTCGTTCGGAGAGCGCTTCGGCCGCTCGCTGAAGTCCGTCTTCGGCTCGCGCAACGAGCGCCTGGTCCGCTCGCTCGAGCCGCGCGTCAAGGAGATCAACGCCCTCGAGGAGTGGGCCAAGGGGCTCTCCGCCGAGCAGGTGAAGGCCGAGGTGGCGGAGCTCAAGCGCGCCGTGACCGCGCAGGAGGCGACGCTCGACGACGTCCTGCCGCGCGTGTTCGCGCTGGTGCGCGAGGCCTCGGTGCGCACGCTCGGCATGCGGCACTTCGACGTGCAGCTCGTCGGCGGCATCGTCCTGCACCAGGGCGCGATCGCCGAGATGATGACCGGCGAGGGCAAGACGCTCGTGGCCTCGCTGCCGCTGGCGCTCAACGCGCTGTCGGGCAAGCCGGTGTACCTGGTGACGGTCAACGACTACCTGGCCCGGCGCGACGCGGCCTGGATGGGGCCGATCTACGAGTACCTCGGTCTCACCGTGGGCGCGATCCAGTCGCCGATGGGCGCGGCCGAGCGCGTGCCGATCTACGCCTGCGACATCGTCTACGGCACGAACAACGAGTTCGGCTTCGACTACCTGCGCGACAACATGAAGACGTCGCTGCAGGAGCAGGTCCAGCGCCACCTGTCGTACGCGATCATCGACGAGATCGACTCGATCCTGATCGACGAGTCGCGCACGCCGCTGATCATCTCGGGCCCGGCCGAGTTCGTGCCCGACAAGTACCTCGCCGCCGACCGCGTCGCGCGCCACCTGCGGCGCGACGACCACTACGAGGTGAAGGAGAAGGAGCGGCAGATCTCGCTGCTCGAGGCGGGCATCGAGGAGGCCGAGACGTTCCTGGGCGTCGAGTCCTTCTACACCGAGGGCAACACCGACTGGCCGCACTACATCGAGAACGC
>CADEGS010000454.1 GCA_902826945.1 uncultured bacterium
CGCGCGCGGGACGCTCGTCGCGCGGGGATCGCTCGTCGCGCGGGGATCGCTCGTCGCGCGCGGATCGCTCGTCGCGCGCGGATCGCTCGTCGCGCGCGCCGCGGCGGGGCTCGTCCCGGCGGCCGCGGGTGGAGCGCGGCGGCTGCTCCTCGCGGATCTCCCAGCGCGCCTTGGCCTGGATCGCGTGCCAGCGCTTCTGCTGCGAGCGCGGCACGAGCGTGATCGCCGTGCCGGTGCGGCCCGCGCGGCCGGTGCGGCCGATGCGGTGCGCGTAGTCCTCGAGCTCGCGCGGCACGGAGTAGTTCACGACGTGCGTCACGAGCTCGACGTCCAGCCCGCGCGAGGCGACGTCGGTCGCGAGCAGCGCCTTCACGCCGCCCTCGCGGAAGGCGGACATGACGCGGAAGCGCGAGGCCTGGTCGTAGCCGCCGTGCAGGGCCTTCACGGCGAAGGGCAGCCGCTCGAGGCGCCGCAGCAGGCGGTCGACCTCGGTGCGGCGCTCGCAGAAGACCAGGAAGACGTCGTCGGGCCGGCTCTGCTCGAAGAAGCGCGTCAGGACCAGCGGGCGGTCCTCGTCCTCGACCGCGATCCAGCTCTGCTCGATCGAGGTCGCGGCGACCGTGCCCTTCTGCGTGGCGACCTCGAGCGGCTCCTTCGTCTCCGCGCGCGCCAGCTTGAGCACCTCGGTGGGGAAGGTGGCGGAGAAGAGCAGCGTCTGCCGTTCCTCGGGCAGGAACGAGAGGATCTTGCGCACGTCGTCGAGGAAGCCGATCTCGAACATCTTGTCGGCCTCGTCGAGCACCACGCACTCGGTCCAGGGGAACTGCAGGAAGCGCTGCTGGAAGAGGTCGAGCACGCGCCCGGGCGTGCCGACCACGACCTGCGCGCCCGCCTGCAGCGCCGTGATCTGCGGGTGCATCGGATCGCCGCCGACGACCAGCGCCACGCGCAGGCCGCGCGGCAGCGCGAGCGCCTCGAGCACCGTCGCCACCTGCTGCGCGAGCTCGCGCGTCGGACACAGGACCAGGCCGAGCACCGTCGCGCGGGCCGGGTCCATGCGCGCCATCATCGGCGCGCCGAAGGCGAGCGTCTTGCCGGTGCCGGTCTCCGCCTTGGCGATGACGTCGCGGCCCTCGAGCACCGCGCCGATCGAGAGGCTCTGGATCGGCGTCGGCTTGACGATCTCCATGTTGCGGATCGCGCGCTGGATGTCCTCGCCGAGGTCCCACTCCTCGAAGGACTCGATCGCCGGCGCATCGACGACGGGGGCGAGCTCGCTCAGGTGCTCGCGCTGGGGGCCGTGGGAGGTCTGGGCGCGGTGGCGGCGCTTGTGACGCCGGCCGCCGGATCGGGGTTGGGCCATCAGGGGTCCTGGGTGCTTGCAGCGCTCTGGCGCGCAAATAAGGTAGGCCCCGGCCCCCCGCCAGAGAAGGCCCGCCCCCGCCCGCGTCATGCGCATCGCCACCTGGAACGTCAATTCCGCCCGCGCGCGGCTGGAGCCCCTGTGCGCCTGGCTCGACCTGCGCCGGCCGGACGTCGTCTGCCTGCAGGAGACGAAGTGCGTGGACGAGGCCTTTCCGCGCGAGCCCCTCGAGGACCTGGGCTACCAGGTCGCCCTGCACGGCCAGCGCGCCTACAACGGGGTCGCGATCCTCTCGCGGCGCGGCCTGGAGGACGTGCGGCGCGGCTTCGGCGACGCGCGCTTCGACGGCGAGGC
>CADEGS010000455.1 GCA_902826945.1 uncultured bacterium
AGCGCGTGTAGCGCTCCTGGCCGTTCCAGTAGATGTCGTTCTCGTAGGGGAAGAGGAGCACCAGGTCGGGCGCGAAGTCGCGGCCGTTGCGCAGGAGCCACAGCGCCTCCTGGTCGGTCGAGTAGCCCTCCGTGCCGGCGTTCACGACGTCGGCGCGGCGGCCCTCCGCCTGCCACAGGCGCTCCAGCCGGTCGGCGAAGCAGTGCTCGACGTCCACCGTGTAGCCGAGCACGAACGAGTCGCCGAGCATCAGGACGCGGAACGTGTTCGCCGGCTTGGCGCGCGGCGTGTCGTCGCGCAGGCCCTCGTCGTTCGTGCGGAACGCGATCGAGAACTCCGACGTGCTGCGCGCGACGGTGGCGTCGGGCTTCTTGCTCCAGCCCAGGTCCGGGTCGAAGCGGTTGATCGAGTCGGTCGGGCGGAAGGCCGGGAACAGGCGCAGCCCGAGCTCGAACACCGCCAGCCCCAGGGCGACGCTGACGAACAGCGCCAGGAAGACGTTCAGTTTCTTCACGCGCGCCTCAGCTCACCATCTGCGTGACGGAGTCGCCCTCGTGACGCAGCGTGAAGCGCGTCTCGGCGATCTTCTTCTTCGCCTCGGCGCGCACGACGTAGTTGTTCATGAACAGGAAGTCCATGCCCGACAGGCTGAACGTGTTGAAGGCGTGGCTCGGGTCCTCGACGATCGGCTCGCCCTTCAGGTTGAACGACGTGTTCATCACGACCGGCACGCCGGTGATCTCGCCGAAGCGCTCGATCATCCGGTGGTAGGCCGGGTTCGTGGCCTTGTACACGGTCTGCAGCCGGCCCGAGCCGTCCTCGTGCGTGATGGCCGGCAGCACCGAGCGCTTCTCCGGCCGCACGGGCGTCACGTACAGCATGAAGCGCCCGGGGAAGTGTCGCTCGGGCTCGGGGAAGTCGAAGAACTCGTCCGCGCGCTCCTCCAGCACCGAGGGCGCGAAGGGCCGGAAGGCCTCGCGGAACTTGATCGTCGCGTTGAGCTTCTCCTTCATCTCCGACTTGCGCGGGTCGGCGATGATGGAGCGCGCGCCGAGCGCGCGCGGCCCCCACTCGAAGCGCCCGCGGAACCAGCCGGCCACGTTGCCCTCGGCCAGGCGCCGCGCGACGAAGTCGAAGAAGCGCTCGTCGTCGTCGATCTTCTCGAAGGCGATGTCGTGCTTGCGCAGGAAGGCCTCGACCTCCTGGTCGCTGTACGAGCTGCCCAGGTAGGCGTGGTCGAGCGCCGGCCCGCGCGGCAGCCCGAGCAGGTGGTTATAGGCCCAGTAGGCCGCGCCCACCGCGCCGCCATCGTCGCCCGGGGCGGGGTGGATGTAGAGCTCGTCGAACAGCCCCTTGCGCAGGATCTTGTAGTTGGCGACCGAGTTCAGCGCGACGCCGCCCGCCATGCACAGCCGCTTCATGCCGGTCTCGCGCTGCAGGAACCCGGCCATCTTGTAGAGGATCTCCTCCGTGACCTGCTGGATGCTGGCGGCGATGTCGCAGTAGAAGGGGTCGAGCGACTTGTCGCTCTGCTTGGGGTCGCGCGCGGGGCGCCCGAAGTGGTCGCAGAAGGCCTGCGTCAGCGTCGTGTCGCGCGAGTAGTGGTACGCGAAGTACCGCATGTCGTGCCACAGGCTGCCGTCCTCGCCGACGTCGATGAGCTGGTAGATCTTGTCCACCTGCGTCGGCTTGCCGTAGGGGTGCATGCCCATGA
>CADEGS010000456.1 GCA_902826945.1 uncultured bacterium
CGTGCGCCAGACCGAGCGCATGGCGCGCTGGCAGCCCGGGCTGTGGGTGAACGGCCGGCCGAGCTTCGACGTGAGCTTCTACTGCCTCGCGCAGGACGGGCGCTGGGCCGGCGTGACGCTCCAGGGGGGCGACCGCAGCTTCGCCGTGTGCGACGCCGAGGGCGGACCGCGCCTGGTCCCGCTCGTGCCGCTCTTCGGCTGAGAGCCTGAGAAAGAATCCTGCGCGGCCCCCAGCACCGTCTGGCTCCGCCCTGGCGGCGTTGCGCCTCCTCCGAGTCTTGCCGTGAAGACGCGTCGTCGGCGCGCCTTGCCAGGACGAAGCCAGACGGCACCGGGAGCCACGCAGGATTCTTTCCCAGGCTCTGAGCGCTCGGCGCGCTCAGCCGTCCGCGCGCACGCGCTCGAACGCCTTCGTCACCTTCGTCCAGGCCTGCCCGTCGACCTCGGCCCACGGGTACACGAAGAAGTTCAGGCGGCCCGCGGCGGGGAGCGGGTCGAGCTCGACGTCGCGCCCGCCGGTCAGCGTGAAGCGGTCGGCGTCGAGCGTCCCGAAGAAGTCGTCTGCCTTCTCGGGGTCCTTGTCGGCCTCGGAGATGTCCACCGGCACCCAGCCGCGCGGCCCGGCCCAGAAGAAGGCCCAGCAGTGGTAGCCGCCGACCGCGGCCACGCGCTCCGCGCCGCCCGCGACCGGGAAACCGATCTCGAAGCGCGCGGGGATGCCCTTCGCGCGCGCCAGGCCGATGAAGTAGCTGTGGAAGTCGGTGCAGTTGCCGAAGCCCGAGCCGCAGGCCCACTCGGCGTCGCCGCGGCCCCAGGCGCCGCCGTCGGGCTTGTCGTAGCGCATCTGCGCCAGCACGTGGTCGTAGAGCACGCGCGCCGCGCCGACCGGGTCCGCGGGCGTCCGCAGCGTGTCCGCGATGCGCGCGACCTCGCCGTCGAGCGGGATCAGCGCGTCGGCGACGAGCAGCCGTTCGAGCTCTCCGGGGGCCACGCCGCCGCCGCCGGTCGTCTCGTAGCGCGTGACGTCGTAGGAGACCTGCGCCGAGACCGCCTGGCCGGCGCTCTCGACGCACAGCGAGCGCCCCTGCCCGCGCGCGAGAGGGCGTGCGACCCACGCGAGGTTCCCGTCGCCGCCGCCGCGCAGGCCGTCAGCGCCCTCGGCGCGCGCATGCAGCGCGCGTCCGTCGGCGGCCGTGATCGCGAGGTCGAAGGCGCGCACGCGCTGGTCGGCGGTGTCCTCGGGCAGCGGGATCCACAGCCGCACGGTCTGCGCGCCGGGCGGGACGTCCTCCACGGCGGCGCGGTAGACGAAGCGGAAGGTGCGGCTGGGCCGCGTCTCGTCGATGGGCACGGCGTGGGCCGATCGGCAGGCGGCGAGCGCGGCCGCGACCGCGGCCAGGGGGAGGAGGGGATTCATCGACGGTGGCTCATGGGGCGAGGTCGTGCCTGGTGGTGGTGAGCGCGGGATTCTAGGAGGGAGGAGGGCTCGGGTGCCGAGGTCGGGGGCGCGTGCTTCCGTCGCTGCGCGACGATGGGGTCGCGCCTGCGGCGCGAGCGAGGCCTGCGGCGCTACGCGCCGCGGCGAAGGCGTTGCGCGTGCGTGCGCCGCCCGCGCAGGCCGTGCACCAGGCTGATCGCGAGCGCCTCGTCCACCGTCCGCACCGTGTGGATCTCCAGCCGCTCGAGCACCTCGGCGGGCAGCCGCCGGGCCT
>CADEGS010000457.1 GCA_902826945.1 uncultured bacterium
CTGTGCCAGGATCTCGGCAGCGGCGAGATCCTCACCGGGGCGAGCCTCGCGCCCTCCGCGAGCGCCGGCGGCGTCGACTCCTACCTGGCCAGGATCCCCGCCGATCCGTCCTTGTGCGGCCTGACGATCTTCTCGCAGGCCATCCAGCTCGGCGTCCCCCCCTTCGCGCTCTCCAACGCCCAGGACCTCACCTTCGGCAACTTCGACTAGGGCGGTCGTCAGTCGTTGGCGTCCAGCACCACGATGCTCGTGCCCGCGCCGAGACGGATCGTCGAGTTCGCGTCGAGGAACACCGTCTGGGCGAAGAGGACCTGGCCGGCGTAGGCGCTGCCGACGTTCGGGACGGCGAACGACGGGAACGCCGCCCCGTCGGCGAGGACCGGGAGGAGGAGCAGGTCGTCGGGCGGAGGCCCGAGCGGGCTCGTGCCGCAAGACGCCGCCAGCTCCTGGCGGGACGAGACGAGGAGCACCGGAAGGTCTCCGGCGCGGCCCTCGATCTCGAGCGCCAGGGTCGCTCCGCCGCGCACCGGCGTGGGCGAGCGCATCCGCCGCGCGAAGCCGGGAAGCGTCATGATCGAGCCCGTCCCGCAGACGGCCTCACCCTGCGGACCGATCCTGCCGGGACACAGGACTCCCAGGTCCAGCGCTCCGCCGACGATCGTCGACTCGAGGGAGCGCACGGCACCCGCCGCACCGATGAGCTCCATCCCCGCGCCGCCGGCCGCGACCGCGGCGTCGCACGTCGGCCCCTCGCCCAGGCCGCCCGGTCCGCCGACGACGGTGCAGCCCGAGAGCGTCACCGTGCTCGCGTCCACGCGCAGCCCGGGCCCTCCCGGCAGCTCCGGCAGGCCGGAGCCCCCGCCGCGTCCCGCTCCGCCGAGCAGGCGGCAGTCGAAGGCGTGCACACGCGAGGCGCGGGCCTCGAGACCCGGGCCCGAGCCGATAGCTCCGGAGGTCGTGGTCCCCAGCCGCTCGCCTTGCAGGGTGCAGCGGACGAGGGTCACCGAGGACGAGCTCCACACCTCGGATCCAGCGCGGTCGCCGAACGAGCAGGCGCCGCTCGCGTCGAGGGACTCGATGTCCTCGAGCCAGACCGCTCCCGCGCAGTTCGCGACGTGCGCGCCGAAGCTCGCGCGGAACCCGCGCACGAGCGCCCGCTGGTGAGGCGCGAGGCCGCGCACCCAGATCGAGCCGTCGATCCTGGCCCGCGGCCCGTCCGACACGATCGAGAGCGATCTGGCGTGCACGACGACGTTCCCGTACGTGCCGTCGCGCACGACGATCGTGTCCCCTTCCCGGGCGGCGTCCACCGCGGCCTGGATCGTCGCGAAGTCGGCCCCTGGCCCGCGGGACGCGTCGACCGTCAGGACCCCTGCGCGCACGGGCGCCGCCGCCAGCACGAGCAAGAGGGCCGGCAGGCAGGTCGAGCTCGGCTTCATGTCCTCGTCGCGGCTGGCATCGGCGGGCGCGGGAGCCACGGTCCGCTCGCCGCCGCCCCGCTCGGCCCAGACGCGATGCGGCCCGCGCGCGGTCCAGCATTCCCGCCGTTCCCCACCGGCGGCACGTCGCCCTCCCGGCGTCCGCGCCGGACGCCCCGGCTACGGGGCGGGGGTGTGCGCTCGGCCGAAGGGCACGAAGCAGGCGCGCGCGCGGCCGCAGTCGGCCGCGTCGACCAGCGCGCCGTCGGGGCCGATGGCGCTCATCGTGCG
>CADEGS010000458.1 GCA_902826945.1 uncultured bacterium
AACCACGCCTTCGCGCTCGCGCGGCGCGAGTTCTTCCGCCACCTCGTGTTCGACGAGTGCGAGCACCTGCACGACGTCGCGCACAACGCCTTCAGCCACACGGTCGGCGTGCGCGCGCTGCGCGGGCTGCTCGAGCGCTTCGAGCGGCCCGGGACGGCGCGCACGCCGCTCGCGCGCCTGCGCGCGGCCCTGCCGCCGGAGAGCGACGCGGCGCGCGCGCTGGAGGCGGCGCTCGAGGCGCGCGCGGCGGCCGAGCGGGCGCTGGGCGAGCTCGAGCGCGCGCTCTCCGCCTTCCACGCCTGGCGCGCCGACGCCGAGCGCGCGCGCGAGGCGCGCGACCAGCACTCGCTCTTCCGCGAGTACGTGGCCGAGCTGCGCCCGCCCGAGCTGCTCGAGGCGCACGCGGCGCTGGCCGCCGCGCTGAACGCGCTGGCGAGCCTGCTCGCGCAGCTCCCCGAGCTGCTCGACGCCGCGCTGCCCCACGGCGAGCGCCGCGCGCGGCGCGCGCTCGACGTGCTGCGCACCGAGCTCGACGAGCGCCTCGACGCCGTCCTGGCCTGGATCCCGCGCGAGGCGGGCGCGCCGGCCTTCCGCCCCGAGACGTTCTACGACCTCGAGACGAGCGCGCAGCGGGACGACGTGCTCGCCGCGCGCGTGCTCCTGCCGCACGAGTACCTCGGCATGCGCTACTACCCCGACCTGTTCGGGGCGGTGCTGCTCTCGGCCACGACCTGGCTCGCGGGCGGCTTCGAGGCGCAGTCGGGCTTCCTCGGCCTGACGCGCGCCGCCGCGCCGCGCGCCGACGAGGAGCGCGCGCCCGCGCGCCTGGAGACCTTCCGCGCCGCGGAGACCTTCGACTACGGCCGCGTCGTCGTCGGCGTGCCGCGCGACGCGCCGAGCGTGCGCGACAAGGGCGCCTTCCTGGCGTGGGTGACGCGCTTCCTGGCGTTCCTCTCGGAGCGCACGCGCGGGCGCGTGCTGGCGCTCTTCACGAACGCCGAGGACGTGCTCGCCGTCGGGCGCGGGCTCGAGGGCTTCCTGCTCGAGCGCCACCTGCCGCTCTGGTACCAGGGCATGGCCGGCACGACGAAGGAGGAGCTGTCCGAGCTCTTCCGCGCCACGACCGACTCGGTGCTGCTCGGCCTCGACACGTTCTGGTACGGCGCGGACTTCCCCGGCCACACGCTCGAGTACCTGGTGCTCGTGCGGCTCCCCTACGGCGTGCCCGACGACTACCACCACGCGCAGTGCGCGGCGCTCGGACCCGCGGTGCAGCGCCGCGCGATCTACCTGCCGCGCGCGCTGGCGAAGTTCCGCCAGGGCTTCGGGCGCCTGATGCGCCGCGAGTCCGACCGCGGCTGCGTGTTCCTGCTCGACCAGCGCGTGCTCGACCCGCGCCACCGCGCCTTCCTGCGCGAGCTGCCCGTCGCCGGCCCGTTCGACGCCGGCTCGCGCGAGGGCCTGGCGCGGCTGACGGTCGGCGACACCGACCACGTCCTGCACGAGGCCTTCGCGCACATGGACATGCTGCGCGACGTGCAGCGGCGCGGCCTCGAGCGCTCGTTCCGCGGCTTCCGGCTCGACGCGCGCGAGGGCGACCCCGCCCCCGCGCCGCCGGCGCGCCCGCCCGAGGCCCCGCCGCGCATCGAGCCCGACGAGCTGCCGTTCTGAGCGCGGCGGCGCG
>CADEGS010000459.1 GCA_902826945.1 uncultured bacterium
TCTTCGAGCCGCCGGCGGGAGCGACCGGCGCGCCGGCCCAGGGCGCGAGCGCGGACGCGCCCGCGCTCGCGGCGCTCCTCGGCGCGCTGCACGACCGCGGCCTCGACCTCGCGCCGCTCGCGCCCGACGCGCTCGCGCGCGGCCCGCGCGGCGAGCCGCGCCTCCTCCCGCCGGCGGCGCTCGAGGCCTTCGACCCGCTCGACGAGCGCCTCGACGCAGCGCGGCGCTTCCGCGCGCTGGACCGGCTCGTGCCGGCCGGGAGGCGCGACGCCGCCTTCGTGCGCGTCTACGCGGCCGCCTTCGCCCGCCAGCCCGAGGAGGCGCACACGCTGGACGCGCGCCTCGGCGGCGCGCCAGCGCGGGCCGAAAAAGCGCCGTAAGCGCGCGGCGCGCGCCTCCCGCCGCGCGGGGCCGGGCTGCTAGGATCCGCGCTCGCCCGACCACCAGGACCGAGGAGATGGTATGCGCCGCTGGATCCCCCTGTTCGCCGCTTCCGCGCTCGCCGCGTGCCAGGGCACGGACGACCGCACCGGACCGCGACCGACCGCGAGCGCCGACGTGCGCTGGCTCGTGATGCTCGAGCCCTGGGACGGCCCGTACGGCGGCGTGCCCGCCTTCGACCGCGTGGAGCTCGGGGCGCTCGAGCGCGCGATCGAGCAGGGCATGGCGAACGAGCTGGCGGAGCTCGACGCGATCGCCGCCAGCCCCGCGGCCCCGACCTTCGCCAACACGATCGAGGCGATGGAGAAGAGCGGGCGCGACCTCGAGCGCATGCTGGTCTACTACGATCTCCAGGCGAGCAACCTCTCGACGCCGGAGTTCCGCGAGCTCCAGCAGCGCATGGCGCCGCGCCTGGCCGAGCACGGGACGAAGATCGTGCAGAACGCGGCGCTCTTCGCGCGCGTGCGCGCCGTGCACGAGGGCGCCGCCGCGGCGGGCCTGCGGCCCGATCAAGAGCGCCTGGTGCAGCTCGTTTACGACCGCTTCGCGCGCAACGGCGCCACGCTCGAGGGCGCGGCCAGGGAGCGCTACGCGGCGATCGACCGGCGCCTGGCCGAGCTCTACACGCGCTTCGCGAACAACGTGCTGGCCGACGAGGAAGGGCGCGTGCTCTACCTGCGCGCGGACCAGCTCGCCGGCCTGCCGGCGTCCTTCGTCGCCGCCGCCGCCAAGGCCGCCCAGGACCGCGGCCACGCGGGCGAGTGGGCCGTCCTGAACACGCGCTCGTCGATGGACCCGTTCCTGACCTTCTCCGACGAGCGCGACCTGCGCGAGCAGGTCTGGCGCGAGTACGTCTCGCGCGGCGACCACGGCGACGAGCACGACAACAACGCCGTGATCGCCGAGATCCTGGCGCTGCGCGACGAGCGCGTCGGGCTGCTCGGCCACGACACCTACGCCGCCTGGCGCCTCGAGGACCGCATGGCGCGCACGCCCGAGCGCGCGCTGGCGCTGATGGAGGCGGTCTGGCCGGCAGCGGTCGCGCGCGTGGCCGAGGAGGTGCGCGACATGCAGGCCATCGCCGACGCCGAGGGCGGCGGCTTCCGGATCGCGCCCTGGGACTACCGCTACTACGCCGAGAAAGTGCGCCAGGCGCGCTACGACCTCGACTCCGACGAGGTCAAGCAGTACCTGCAGCTCGACAAGCTGCGCGAGGCGATGTTCT
>CADEGS010000460.1 GCA_902826945.1 uncultured bacterium
CCGCGCTCGAGCGCGAGCAGCGCGCGCTTGCGCTCGAGGCCGCCGGCGTAGCCGGTGAGCGCGCCGCTCGCGCCGATCGCGCGGTGGCAGGGCACGACGATCGAGATCGGGTTCGTCGCGTTCGCGCGGCCGACGGCGCGCGCGGCGAGCGGCCGGCCGACGGCGCGCGCGAGCTCCGCGTAGCTCGTCGTGGCGCCGTAGGGCACGCACAGGAGCGCGTCCCACACCGCGCGCTGGAAGGGCGTGCCCTGCGGCGCGAGCGGGAGGTCGAAGGCGACGAGATCCCCGGCGAAGTAGCGCTCGAGCGCGCGCGCGACGCGCGCCAGCGCCCGCGGCTGCCAGCGGAGCGCGTGCCCGCGGCGCGCGAGGGCGCGCTCGAGCTCCTCCTCGCTCGCCGCGCGCTCCTGCGAGCCGACGAAGTCCAGGCGCACGAGGGCACCTTCCTCGTCCACGACCGCGAACAGGTCGCCGAGCGGCGAGGAGAGGCGCGCGGCGGACGCGGTGCGCCGGGTAGGCGCGGTGCGCGTGGCGGACGCGGTGCGGACGGCGGTGGACGTCATGCGGGATCTCCGAGACTCTTCCAGAGGTGGAACGTGGCGAAGCTGCGGTGCGGCGCGAAGGGCTCCATCAGCGCCATGGTCGCGCGCGCGTCGGGGCGCGCGGGCAGGTCGAAGAAGCGCTGCAAGGCGGCCACCAGCGCCGCGTCGCCGACGGGCACGCAGTCCTCGTGCCCGAAGGAGCGCATCAGGAGGTAGTGCACCGACCACGGCCCCAGCCCGCGCACCGCCCCGAGCGTCTGGCGCGCCGCGCCCACGGTGCGCGCGCGCAGCCCGTCGAGGTCGAGCGCGCCCGCGGCGATCGCGCGCGCCGTGTCGATCACGTACTCGGCCTTGCGGCGCGAGAACTGGCGCCGCGTCAGGTCGGCGTAGTCGAGGCGCGCGACGGCCTCGGGCGTCGGGTGCGCGACGAAGCCGTCGCCGGCGGGCGTTCCGGCGAGCTCGATCAGTCGCTCGCGGCACAGCGAGGCGAAGGTCAGGTTCACCTGCTGGCCGACGATGACCCACACCAGCCCCTCGAACGCGTCGGCGGTCTGCGGAATGCGCAGCCCGGGGCGGCGGCGCACGAGCGCGCGCAGGCGCGCGTCGCGCGCGGCGCGGCGCTCGAACGGCGCCGGGTCGGCGTGCAGGCCGAGCATGCCGAGCGCGGCGGCGTGCACCGCCGCCATCGCGCGCGCGCCGGCGCGGCCGTGCACCTCGCAGCGCACGCGGCCGCGCGCGAAGGCGAGCTCGAGCCGCAGCGCGCGCCCGCCGACCTGGAGCGCCTTCGTCGCGCGCGCGCCCGCGACGCGCTCGGTGCGCCCGCTCGCGTCGCGCCCGAACAGGCCGAACAGGTCCTCGGCGCGGTAGTCCGCGGGCAGCGCGAGCGTGAAGGCGCGCTCGCGCGCGAGCTTCGCGTACGCCCCGGGCGCGAGCGCCATGCGCCGGCGGAAGGCCTCGTGGAAGGCCGAGGGCGCCTCGAAGCCGGCCGCCAGCCCCGCCTCGAGCGCGCTCGCGCCGGCGGCGAGCCGACGCGCCGCGTCGGCCACGCGCGCGCGCTGCAGGAAGACGGCCGGGCTCGTGTGCAGCTCGCGGCGGAAGAGCTC
>CADEGS010000461.1 GCA_902826945.1 uncultured bacterium
CGGATCGGGCGCGGCATCGGACCAGGGACCGCTCAGGTTCCAGTAGGTGTTGCGCGCAGCCGCGTTCGGCCCCGCGCAGGCCGAGCCGCCGGAAGCCCAGACCGAGGACCCGAAGCCGATGTCGAGGTTGGTGAACAGGTTCTCGAACGGGCTGTCGCGGTGGTGGTCGAGGTTGATGTCCGAGCCGGTCCCGCGGCGCACCACGTTGCCCGAGGGGTAGTGGTCGAGCGTGATGCCGTGGATGAAGACCGGCTCGATGTAGAAGTCCTCGATCAGGCAGTCGGCGACGCTCTCCAGGATGGAGAAGCCGTGGTGGCCCGGGAGGCTGCCCAGGAGGTAGACGTCCTTGGCGGTGCAGTTCTTCGACAGGTTGTTGAAGCTCGGGCCGTTGTCGGCGTCGCGGATGGCGACGTCCTTCATCCAGCAGTTCAAGGCGCCCGAGAACGTGATCGGGTTGTACCCGTCCTCGAGCAGGTGCCCGGGGTAGGCGTGGGGCTTGCAGGCCAGGGTCAGGCCCTCGATGCCGACCTCGCGCACGGGCACGTAGCGGTGGATCTTGGGCGCCCAGTTCGTGCGGACGTCGAGGCGCAGCGGCTGCGCGAGCTGGAGCTCGTTGCCGTTCACGGCCACCACCTGCACCGGCCAGTGGTAGGGCAAGGGCTGCCAGCTGCAGTTGCCGGCGCTCGCCTGCTCGTTATGGAGGTGACGGCCGAGCGTGCCGTTGCCCGAGTCGGTCTGGCGCAGCAGGATGAACTCACCCGGCGCGATGCCGGCGCTGTTCGCCACGACCAGGCGGGTGTCGCCGCGCAGCTGCGGCGTCGTCACGTTCGTGACGAAGGGCCCCACGCCCGGCGCCAGGGCGCTCTTGTTGCCGACCCACAGGAGCCCGCCCTCGCCGTTCTTCCAGGGGCTCGGCTTGCCGGTCAGCCCCCGCAGGTGATTGGGGAAGTAGAGCGTGCTCGCGCCCGAGCCGGCGCCCCGCAGCACGATGTTGTCGTTCTTGATCTCCAGGATGCTCCCGATCACGAAGGTGCCCGGGTGGACGTACACCGCTCCGCCGCCCTGGCCCGCCGCGTAGGCGATGGCGTTGCGGAAGGCCTGGGCGTCGTCGCTCACCCCGTCGCCGCGCGCGCCGAAGGCGGCGACGTTCGTGACCACCGGGACGTCCGGCAGGGGGACCTCTCCGGCGCCGTAGCCCGCGTAGGAGAAGTCGGGCAGCCGCCCGAGCGGGTTCCACGTCTCCCCACCGTGCCCCCACAGAGCGGAGCGCTGAGCGGAGGCGAGACTACAGAGGAGGAAGAGAGCGAGTGCCGGCTGGATGGGTCGGTGCATCAACAGTGGTTCGTCTTCGACCCGCTCGTGATCTGAGCCAGCCGAAGGGGAGGATGCCGGGCAATCAGGAGGGAACCAGCAGTGGGGGGTAGACCCGGCGAGGGCTGGGTACTCTAGGCGCGAAGCTCCGAATCGGCCAAGGGCCCATCCGGGTCTTTTTTTGCGGCTTCTTCGTTCACGGCATCGCGGCGGCCCTTTTTTTGCAAAGCGTGGCTTCCAGCGTGCTGGGTGGGCACCGTCCCGATAGGAAGCTGGAAATGAAGGAACTCT
>CADEGS010000462.1 GCA_902826945.1 uncultured bacterium
GCCGCAGGCGCGCACCCGTCGTGAGACCTCGCGGCCGACGGCTCCGATGCCCACCAGCCCGACCGTGCGATCCCAGAGCTCGTCGCCCCGCAGCCCGCCGTGACTCGCGCCCATCGCGCGCATGTCGCCCGCAGTGTGTGGCTGCCGCAGCACCCGATCCGCGGCGACGAGCTTGCGCGCGAGCATCAACATGAACGCCAGCGCGAGGTCGGCGACCGCCTGCGCATTGCGCCCGGGCGCGTTGAGCACGGGCACTCCGAAGGCGCTGCAGGCATCGACGTCGACGTTGACCGCGTTGCCCCGGCAGCTGGCCACGATGCGCAGCTCGGGCAGCTGCAGCAGACTGTCGACGTCGACCAGATCGATCTCGGTCACGAACACGTCGAAGCCGCGCAGCGCCGCGACCAGCGACTCGCGCTGCAGCACGCGCTTGTGCTCGCGGTAGCTGGCGTACTCGACGCTACCCAGCTCGCGCAGCTGCTCGAGGGTCTCGGCGTCGAGGTCCGCAGTGACCAGCATGCGCAGCGCGCGAGCAGGTCTGCGGGCCGGAGCCGCGCCCGCCGCAGCGCGCGCGAGGGTCATCATGGAGTGCTGGCGCGCGAGCTGATCGGCCGCCGCGCGCGCCGACCGCAGATTGGACCACACCGGATAGAGCTCGGCGTAGGCCGAGGCGAGCTCCGGCTTGGGCTTCACGTCGTGCAGCACGACCTGCTCGCGCGCCGCGCGCGAGAGACTCGCGAAGCGCGCGGCGCCCACGGCCGCACAGAGCGCAGCGCCCAGCGCGCTCGATTCCGCGACCGCCGATACGCGCAGTGGCCGATGCAGTGCACCCGCCAGGATCTCCGCGAAGATCCGGCTGCGCGACATGCCGCCGCCCAGGTGCAAGGCGCGCGCGCTGCGGCCGGAGACCTGTTCGAGCTGCTCGAGGTTCGCGCGCACGCCGAAGGCCATGCCCTCGGCGATCGCTCGCGCGGCGTGTCGGCGCGCATCGGGATCGCCAGCAGCAGTCAGATGCGAGAACCACAGCGAGCCCGCGGGCAGCGCCAGCTCGGCGGCGTTCATCACTTCTGCACCGGCCGACGACAGCATGCCTCGAGCGCCGGGAGGCGAGAGCTCCGCTTCGGCCATCAGCCGCGCCGCCGGGCTCGCAGCGTCCGGGAACCACAGGCGGCCCGCGAAGTCGAGCACCTCGCCCACGGCGCCCATGTTGCTCTCGAGCACGCGGAGCCCGGGGATCAGGTGATGTCCGGACCAGACTCGCCGATCCAGAGCCACGCCTTCGAGCACGAGCTGCACGGGCGCAGAGGTTCCGGCGATCGCGCCCGCATCGCCGGCATCGAGCGCCGCGAGCCCGAGCATCCCGCACGAGGTATCGGCGCCACCCAGCGCGACCGGGATGCCCGCCACCAGCCCGAGGTCCCGCGCCGCCTCGGAGCCCAGCGCGCCGAGCCGCGTGCCGGGCTCCGCGATGGGCGCGAGCAGCCCGCGGCGGATCCCGAGCGAGCTGCAGAGGTCTTCCGACCAGGCGCCGTGCTCGAGATCGAGCCGAGCTCAGCCGCGGCCTTTGCGGGGCTGGGCA
>CADEGS010000463.1 GCA_902826945.1 uncultured bacterium
CGGCGCCGGGCGCGATCGAGTTCGGTGCGGGATTGATCGGCGAACGGCGCCTCGACGAGCTGGTCCTCGAGATCCTCGCGCGCCCGACGTGATCCCGCTGGGCCGCGGCGACCGCCCCCGCTATCTTCGCGCCGTTCGAAGTCACTGGATTCGCGGCGGAAACGCCGAGCGTTGGGGGCGCTCGTGATCCAGATGTACCACGTGGATCTGCGCTACGACGCCACGCGCTACGGCCTGCGCGACGTGTCGCTCGAGCTCGAGCGCGGCGAGTTCGCGTTTCTCACCGGCGCCAGCGGCGCGGGCAAGACGACGCTCCTGCGCCTGCTGTTCGGAGCGCTCAAGCCCACGGGCGGGCAAATCCTGATCGCCGGCCGCAATCTGACCCGGCTGCCGCTTTCGGCGATCCCGCAGGTGCGCCGCCAGATCGGCGTGATCTTCCAGGACTTCAAGCTCCTGCCCGAGCGCAGCGTGTTCGACAACGTCGCCATCGCGCTCGAGATCCACGGCGTGCCCCGGCGCGAGGTGCGGCGCCGCGTCTGGAACCTGCTGAAGCGCCTCGGGCTGGGGCACAAGCTCGAGGAGCGGCCGCGCGCGCTCTCGGGCGGCGAGCAGCAGCGCGTGGCGATCGCGCGCGCGCTGGTCAACGATCCGCCGCTGCTGCTGGCCGACGAGCCGACCGGAAATCTCGACCCCGAGCTCGCGCTCGACATCATGGACATCATCGCGGACGCGCATGCGCGCGGAACGACGGTGCTGGTGGCCACGCACGATCCCGCGCTGCTCGAGCGCTACCCGCATCGGCGATTCGTCCTCGAGGGCGGGCGGCTCGTGCTGGATCGGCCCGCCGGCGCGTTCTCGGGTTCCCTGCGACGCCCCGCCATGGCGCGCGCATCGGCGCCGCGCGCGTGATCGACGCGCGCGGCCTGCGCAAGCTCGGCTCTGCCGTGCGCTCGGGGCTTCGCGGCATGCGCAGTGCGCCCGGCGTCTTCGCGATCTCCGTGGGCACGATGGCCGCGGGTCTGTGCGTGCTCGGGGCCTGGTTGCTGGTCGTGCAGAACATGCGCGGCGTGCTCGACTCGTTCGGCGACGAGCTGCGCGTGGTCGCGTACCTCGCGCCCGGCGAGGACCCGGCGCCCGACGCGCGCGCCGCGCTGGAGCAGCGGCTCGCAGCGCTCTCCGGCGTCGACGCGCTGCGCTGGGTCTCGCCGGCGGACGCCCTGCTGCGCCTGCGCGGCGATCTCGGCCCCGATGCGGACGTGCTCGACGGGCTGGCGCAGAACCCGCTGCCCGGATCGTTCGAGCTCGAGGTCGCTCCCGCGCAGCGCACGCCGGAGGCGGTGCGAAGCCTGGTCGACGGGCTGCGCGCGCAGCCGGGCATCGCCGACGTGCGCTGGGGCGAGGACTGGGTCGAGGGTTACGCGCGGCTCCTGCGCGCCGCGGAGTGGATCGGACTCGCGCTGGGCATCTTCCTCGCGTGCGTGCTCTTCGCGATCGCGTCGGGCACGATCCGGCTCGCCGTGCACGCGCGCGCGGACGAGATCCAGATCCAGCGGCTGGTCGGCGCGGG
>CADEGS010000464.1 GCA_902826945.1 uncultured bacterium
CCTAGTGCAGCGAGACGAGCACCGGCACGCGGTGGCGCGCCTGCGAGTACAGGCTGCGCGCGACGCGCACCGTCGGCTTGCGCAGCACGAGGCGCACGACGTCCCAGGGCAGGTCCTGCGTGCCGCGCATCCAGAGGATCAGGCGCTCCTCGGGCGCCAGGCGCCGCAGCACGCCGCCGCGCGATTCGTGGCGGTCGTGGCGCGCCTGGCGGCCGTCGCGCGCGAGCGCCGAGGACTCGGCCTCCAGCCCGCTCCCGGCCGGCGCTCCGCCGCGGCGCAGCACGTCGTGGCAGCAGTTGCGCGCGATGCGCGCGAGCCAGCTCCGCAAGCCCGGTCGGTCGCGCGCCTTCAGGCCGTCGAGCTTGCCGAACGCGCGCAGCCACACGTCCTGGATCAGGTCCTCGACCTCCGCGCCGCGCGACGCCGCGCCGCCCGCCGCGCGCAGGAGGATCCGCCGCAGCCGCCCGCTCTCCTCGGGGACCCATTCGAGGAGCGCGGCGAGCGGCTCTGCGAGCGCCGCGTCGCCTCGCTCCTCCGGGTCGGTCCGTCTCTCTCCCATGGACTTCCCTCCAGGCTCCGGATCGTGCGTCTCCCTTGTTCATGAGACGGGCACCCTGACCGCCGCGGACCGAAAAAGTCCGTCCCAATCGAGGGACAAGACGGGACGATGCCGCGCGCCGGGGCGGTCGTGTCCGATTTCGCGTCCCCGATCGCGCGCGAAGTCCCTTACGATCCGACCCGACGAGCGAGATGGACGGCGCAGCACCCGATCCCGCGGGCAGCGCGCGCGTGCCGCAGGGTTCGCGAGCGCAGGCCTCCCCGCTCGTGGACTCCCATGGCTCCCTCACCGCAACCGGACGCACGGCGCTCTCCGCGCTCTGCGCCGCCGAGCTGAGGAGGCGCGCGCTCTTGGTCGACCCCGAGCGCCTCCTCGAGCTGACCGCGCTGCGCCTGGCGGCCTTCGCGCCGCCGGGCGAGGGGGTGAGCTGGGACCAGGACTGGGTCGAGGAGTGCGTGTCCGGCTCGATCGACCAGGCGCGCCGCACCGACCGCGAGCGCGCCGCGAGCGGCGCCGGGCTCGACGGCGAGGACTACGACTTCCTGGTCGAGACCTTCTTCGTCTTCCCCGAGGACGCCGCGCGTTCCGCGCACGCCTTCAACCAGCTCCCGCGCGCCACGCGCCGCGCGACGCTCGAGCTGCTCCTGCACGCGAAGCCGATCCAGACGTGCCTCGACGAGGGGATCGCCGAGGACCAGTCCACCCTGGTCGAGCGCGCCCGCGCCGGCATCCTGACGATCATGCAGATCGACGAGGCGATGCTGGAGTCGAAGCCACGCCGCTCGCGCAAGGGAGGCGCGGCCCCATGAGCCGCCACCCGTCCCGCGACGCCGCGCTGGCCCTGGTCGACGAGCTCGCCGAGCACCCCGACGAGGCCGCCCGCCGCTTCGTCGCGCTCGGCCGCTGGCAGCGGAAGAAGCGCGGCGCGATGGATGCGGAGCGGCTCGGCAGGGAGCTCGGGAAGTCCTACCGCGAGCAGGTGGCGAGGATCATCGGGCAGCATCTGT
>CADEGS010000465.1 GCA_902826945.1 uncultured bacterium
GGCCACCAGCTTGCCGAGCTTCTTCTGGTCGGCGGGCTTCATCAGCTCGTCGCCCGGCGCGCCGGCCCCGAGCGAGACGAGCGCGGCGAGCGCGAGCAGGGTGACCGGAAGCGCGGGAGAGAGTGTGGTCATCGGTCGGAGTCCTCGGGATTGGCCGGCGCGCGCGGGGCGCGCCGCGGGTCGTCCGGGAGCAGCGTCAGCCCCCAGCCCCGCAGCGCCCAGGCGCCGGGTGGATCATCGTAGAGCCCCGCCCGGAAGCCCGCTCGGGCCTCCTCCGGGCGGCCGCGCTCCAGGTCCAGCCACGCAAGGACCAGGGCCGCGTCGGCGGACCCCAGGGCCAGGGCCCGCCCCAGGTGGTCGCGCGCGCGGCGCTCGTCGCCGGCGCCCAGCCACAGCAGGCCGCGCCGGCTGCACAGCTCCGCGCGGCCCTCGCCCGGGGTGCTCGCGAGCGTGCGCTCCAGCACGCGCTCGGCCTCCGTCAGGCGCCCCGCGAGCCCCAGCGTGAGCGCCAGGTCCATGCCGCTCCAGGGAGCGGGATGGCGCGCCTCGAGGGCGGTCTGGATCTCGATCGCGCGCTCCAGGCGCAGGGCCCCCGCCGCCTCGACGCCCGCCGCCCAGGCGAGCTGCAGCTCCTCGGGGTCGAGCGGGCCGGGCCAGAGAGCGAGGGCCTGCGCGACCGCGTCGGCGCGCGCCGGGTCGCCGGCCGGCAGCGCGGCCGCCCGTTCCCAGGCGGCCGGTGCTCCCTCCTGTGCGCCCGCCGTGCCCGCGCCCGCCAGCAGGGCCGCGAGCAGGCACAGCCTCACCGCTGCCACCGCACCTGGCCCTCGCCCGCGCGCACGTCCCCGATCCGGTAGCACGGCTCGCCGGCGGCGCGCAGCGCGCTCTCGATCGGGGCGACCTCGTCGGGCTCGCACAGGATCACCATGCCGATGCCCATGTTGAGCGCGCGGTGCGCCTCGTCGCGCTCCAGCTCACCCGCCTCGAGCAGGAAGCGGAACAGCGGCGGCACCGGCCACGCGTCGCGGTCGATCCAGGCGTCGTGCTGCCCGCCCAGCACGCGGTTCACGTTGCCCGGCAGCCCGCCGCCGGTGATGTGCGCCAGCGCGGCGATGCGCCGCTCCTCGAGCAACGGCCAGAGCAGGGACAGGTAGGAGCGGTGCTCGGCCAGCAACGCTTCCCCGACGCTGGGCCCGCCGAGCTCCGCGGGCCGCTCGTCGAGCCCCAGGCCGAGGCGCTCGAGCAGGATGCGCCGCGCCAGCGAGTAGCCGTTCGTGTGCAGCCCGGCGGAGGGCAGGCCGAGCAGCACCTGCCCGCTCCTGACGCGGCTGCCGTCGAGCAGCTTGTCGCGCTCGACCGCTCCGACCAGGAAGCCGGCCAGGTCGAAGTCGCCGTCCTTGTACAGGCCCGGCATCTCGGCGGTCTCGCCGCCGAGCAGCGCCAGCCCGTGCGCGCGGCAGGCCTGTGCGCAGCCTCCGATCAGGCTCGCCACGATCTCCGGCACCAGCTTGCCCATCGCGACGTAGTCGAGGAAGAAGAGCGGTCGCGCGCCCTGCACGA
>CADEGS010000466.1 GCA_902826945.1 uncultured bacterium
CGCGGGCGCAACGCGCCATCGCGAGCGTGTAGGGATCGCGCGGGTCGGCGGCGTCGGCGCCGTGGAGCGCCTCGCCGATCGCGACGGCCTTGTCGGCGCTCGCCAGCGCGTCGTCGAGGCGGCCGAGGTTCGCCACGCCCAGGCCGCCTTGCACCTCGGCGATGCGCAGGTAGGCGTGCGCGAGCTCGCGCGCCAGGTCGCGGTCGTCCCCGGCCTCGGCCGCCAGCCGGTCGAGGTAGGTCAGGCCGGTCTCGACCACGAGCTCGATCGCGCGCGTGGTGCCCTCGAGCGGGTAGAGCACGCCGTGCAGGTCGAAGATCAGGCGCGTCGCGAAGCCGTGCACGTCCTCGAAGCGCCGCCCGGCGAGCGCGCTCTGCGCCGCCAGCTCGCGGTTCAGGCGCTCGACCTCGGCCACGCGCTCCTGGGCCGCGGCGCGCGCGGCGTCGAGGTCGCGCGCCAGGCGCCGGCTCTCCTCGAGGCTCTCCTCGACGCGCTCGCGCTGGGCGTGCTCCAGCCGCTCGCTGGCGCGCGCGCGCCGGAACTGGACCAGGCTCAGCACGAGGCCGGCCACGAGCGCGGCGAGCGCCAGGCCCGCCGCGCCGACGGCGGCGCGGTTGCGGCGCACGAACTTCGAGGCGCGGTAGACGAACGTGTCGGCCTGCGCGCTCACCGGCTGGCCCGCGAGGTGGCGGCGCAGGTCCTGCGCGAGCTGCTCGACCGAGGCGTAGCGCGCGCGCGGGTCCTTGCGCAGCGCGGCCAGCACGATGCGGTCGAGGTCGCCCGCCAGCGCGCGCGCCAGGCCGCGCGCGGTCGTGCCGCGCTGGCGCGCGCGCTGCTCGCTCTCGCGCTGCGCGCCGCGCGGCGCGTCGCTCGGCCGGCCGGGCTCGGCGTGGCACACGACGCGCTCGATCTCGACCGCCGAGGTGGACTCGATGCGGTAGGGGAGGCGCCCGCACAGGAGCTGGTAGAGCACGACGCCGAGCGAGTAGACGTCGCTCGCGGTCGTGATCGGGCCGCCGAGGACCTGCTCGGGGCTGGCGTAGGCCGGCGTCAGGAAGCGCACGACGCCGACCGTGGCCTCGACGCCTTCCGCGCGCCCGGGGTCGAGCACCTTGGCGATGCCGAAGTCGAGCAGCTTGGGCCGGCCCTCGGGCGTGACCAGGATGTTGCTCGGCTTCAGGTCGCGGTGCACGACGAGGTGCTCGTGGGCGTGCTGGACGGCGTCGCAGACCGCCAGGAAGAGCTGCAGGCGCGCGCGCACGCCGAGCCCCTCGCGGTCGCAGTAGCGGTCGATCGGCAGGCCCTCGACGTGCTCCATCACGAGCCAGGGCGTGCCGTCCTCGGTCGAGCCGCCGTCGATCAGGCGCGCGACGGCGGGGTGCTCGAGCTGCGCCAGCACCTGGCGCTCGCGGCGGAAGCGCTCGAGCAGGTGCGCGCCGCCGCGCTCGGCCTGGATCAGCTTGACGGCGACCAGCCGCTCGTAGGCGCCGTCGGCGCGGCGCGCGAGGTGCACGACGCCCATGCCGCCGCGGCCGAGCTCGCGCAGGAGCT
>CADEGS010000467.1 GCA_902826945.1 uncultured bacterium
CGGCGAAGAAGCAGAACAGCCGGCGCCCGGTGCCCGCGACGCGCCGGCCGAGGAAGAGCAGCGCGCCCGAGGCGGCGACGCCGGCGGCGAGCAGCAGGCCCGCCGCGCGCCCGATGCCCTCGATCAGGCCGACGAAGGGCGCCGTCCAGATCACCTCGCGCGGCGCGCGCTCGCCGAACGAGAGCAGGATCGAGACGAAGAAGAGGCCCCCGACCCCGCTGAGGAAGAGACCCAGGAGGTCGTGCTTGCCCATCTCGGGCTTGCGCTCGTGCTGCTCAGTCATGGCTGGCTCCGGCGGTGTCGTGCATCTCTTCCCAGTCGTCGATGCTCATCAGGACCTCGCGGGCCTTGCTGCCCTTGTGGTCGCCCACGATGCCCTCGGCGGTCATGATGTCGATCAGGCGCGAGGCGCGCGTGTAGCCGATCCCCAGCGCGCGCTGCAGCAGGCTGGCCGAGCCGCGGCGCGACTTGAGCACGATGCGCACGGCCTCGTCCCACAGGTCGTCCTGCTCGGCGCCGCTCTTGCCGCCGCCGGCGGGCGCCGAGCCGGTGGCCGACTGCACCAGCTCCTGGTTGAACGTCGGCGCGGACTCGTCGGAGACGAAGTCCACGACGGCCTGGATCTCGTGGTCCTCCACCAGCGCGCCCTGCACGCGCTTGATCTGCGAGGACTGCGGCGGCGTGTAGAGCATGTCGCCCTGGCCGAGCAGCTTCTCCGCCCCCATCGCGTCCAGGATCACGCGGCTGTCCACCTTGCTCGCGACCTGGAAGGCGATGCGCGTGGGCAGGTTGCCCTTGAGCACGCCCGTGATCACGTCGGTCGAGGGGCGCTGCGTGGCGACGATGACGTGGATGCCGACCGCGCGCGACTTCTGCGCCAGGCGCGTGATCGACAGCTCGGCCTCCTTCTTGGAGGTCATCATCAGGTCGGCCATCTCGTCGATGACGATCACGATGTAGGGCACGTGGCGCGGCGTGCGCTCCTCGTTCCACTCCTCGCCGAAGCGCTCGCGCAGCTCCTCCTCGGAGAGCGCGTTGTAGCCCTTGATGTGGCGCACGCCGGCCAGCTTGAAGAGCTCGTAGCGCGCCTCCATCTTCTCGACCGCCCACAGGATCACGTTCGTCGCCTGGCGCATGTCGGACACGACCGGCAGCATCAGGTGCGGCACGCGCGAGAACATCTGCAGCTCGACCATCTTCGGGTCGACCAGGATGAGCTGCACGTCGTGCGGCGTGCGGGTCAGGAGCAGGCTGGCCAGGATCGTGTTGATGCACACCGACTTGCCCGAGCCGGTCGTGCCCGCGATCAGGAGGTGCGGCATGCGCGCCAGGTCCTCGACCACCGAGTTGCCCTCGGCGTCGATGCCCAGGAAGAGCGGCAACGCCATGAACTTCGGGTCGTAGGCCTTCTGCGTGATCAGCTCGGACAGGCGCACGATGCGGCGCTTGTCGTTCGGCACCTCGACGCCGATCGTGGCCTTGCCGGGGATCGGCGCGATGATGCGCACGCTCTTGGCGCGCAGCGCGGCCGCGATCTCCTGGCTGAGCTG
>CADEGS010000468.1 GCA_902826945.1 uncultured bacterium
AGGAGCGCCGTCAGGCCGGCGTGGCACGAGGCCAGGTTGTCCAGCCGCGGCGCGGCGATCATCCCTCCGTCGCGGCCGATCAGCTTCGAGCCCTGCACGTCGTGCAGCATCAGGTCCCAGGCCAAGAGGTCCGCCGGCGCGACGCCGAGCTCGGCCGCGACGAAGCGCTCGAGCCCGTCCGCCTCGGTCGGGCCGACCGACCAGACCGGGCTCAGGTGGCGCTGCTTGTCGAGCACTAGGCCCTTGTCATTCACCTCGCGGTCGAGGTGGATCGCGAGCTGCGGGACGCGCGCCAGCGGGCGGTCGACCTTGAGCAGCCGCGCCTCGCTCCCGCCGTCCTGTGTCCGCACCATCACGCCACCCGAGAGGCCGAGGTCGCGGTCGAGCCAGGAGTTGAGCAGCACGCCGCCGTAGACCTCGACGCCCAGCTGGCGGAGGCCCGCCGCGCCCGTGTTGGGCCTCGCCTTGACGCGCAGGTTCGGGCTGTCGGTGTGCGCCGCGACCACGTGGAAGCCGGCGTGCGGGGGGCGCGCGGCCGAGGCGACCCAGGCCACCAGGCTGCCGCCGCGCACGAAGTAGTGGCGCGCGCCGGAGGGCTCCTCGGGCCTCCGCCAAGCGTCGACCTCCTCGAGCCGGGTGAAGCCCTGCGCCTCCAGCCGACGCGCGGTCTCCGCCACGGCGTGGAAGGGCGAGGGCGAAGCGTCGACGAAGGCGCACAGGTCGCGGGCGAGCTCGGGGGCGTCCTCGAACACCGGGCGGGTCGCGGGTTGCATCCCATCATGAAAGGCGCCGCGGCCCCCGCGGGCAACCCCCGAGCGCTCGAACGCTTGCGGCGCGCGGGCCCAGGACGTCCAATCCGCCCATGCAGCTGTTCATCGTCCGGCACGGCATCGCCACGAGCAACGCCCCCACCGACGCGGACCGCGAGCTGACGCCCGAGGGGCGGTCGCGTTTCGCGGCCGGCGTGCGCGGACTCGGCGTGCTCGGCGTGCGGCTCGGGCGCGCGTACTCGAGCCCGCTCCTGCGCGCGGTGCAGACGGCCGAGCTGCTCGAACCACTGCTCGACGGCCCGCGACAGGTGCTCGAGCCGCTCGGGCACGAGCCCGACACGGAGATCTTCGAGTTGCTGGGCGGCGAGTCCACGGCCCTCGTCGGCCACGAGCCCTGGCAGAGCCAGCTGGCGGCCTGGCTCGTCTCGGGCGACCGACGCGGCTCGGGGCTCGGCCTCGCGCCGGGCGGCGTGATCGCGCTCGAGGGCCAGGCCCGCCCGCGGGGCATGCACCTGCGTGGCTTCTGGTCGCCGGACGACCTGATCGCGATCGGGAGCCGCTGATGCTCGCGGCGCTGGCGCTGGCGCTGCTCACGGTCTCCCAGGGACCCGTTTCGCATCCGGTCGCTCGCGAGGGCATCTGGCGCGCCTGGCTGGACTCTCCGGGCGGCGAGCTGCCGTTCCAGCTCGAGCTGCGCTACCCGGATGCTGGACTGCAAGCCGCGATCCACAACGGCGACGCGCGCGTCCTGTTCGACGTCGTGCACTGGGCCGG
>CADEGS010000469.1 GCA_902826945.1 uncultured bacterium
AGCTCGGCGCGCCGCCCTTCACGCTCTCGAACGCCCAGGACCTGACGATCGGAGCGTTCTGATGCGGCTGCTCGCCCTCCTCGTCGCGGCCGGCGGCGCGCTGGCGCCGAGCTCCGAGCCGGGGCCGCCGAGTGCGCAGCGCGCGGCGCCCGGCGGTGCTCCCGCGCGGCCCGCGGCGCGGGCCGGGGCCAGCGGGCAGATGGCGCAACGAGCCTACCTGAAGGCGTCGAACACGGGCGCGTTCGACAGCTTCGGCGCCTCGGTCGCGATCTCCGGCGCGACCGCGGCCGTCGGTGCGCTGAACGAGGCCAGCGCCGCCACCGGCCCGGGCGGCGATCCGACCAGCGAGACGGCGGGAGGCGCCGGCGCGGTGTACGTCTTCGAGCAGCGCGGGACGAGCTGGACGCAGACGGCCTACCTGAAGGCCTCGAACACCGGCGCCACCGACGGCTTCGGCCAGAACGTCGCGCTCGACGGCGACACGCTCGCGATCGCCGCTCCGCGCGAGGACAGCGCCGCCACGGGCGTAAACGGGGACCAGACGAGCGAGGGCGCGCGGGACTCCGGCGCCGTCTACGTGCTCGTGCGGAGCGGCGGCACCTGGACCCAGCAGGCGTACCTCAAGGCCTCGAACGCCGACGCCTTCGACGCCTTCGGCGAAGCGCTCGCGCTGCGCGGCGACACGCTCGTCGTCGGCGCGCCCGGCGAGGACAGCGCGGCGACGGGCGTGGGCGGCGACCAGGCCGACAACGCCGCGGGAGGCTCCGGCGCCGCCTACGTGTTCGTGCGCCGCGGGACGAGCTGGACGCAGGAGGCGTACCTCAAGGCCTCGAACCCCGAGGCGCTGGACGGCTTCGGCCGGCGCGTGGCGCTCGCGGACGGGCGCATCGCCGTCGGCGCCGCGGACGAGGACGGCGACGCGCCCGGCGTGGATGGCGACCAGACGAGCAACGGCATCCCGAACTCCGGTGCGGTCTACGTGTTCGCGCGCGACGGCTCCGCCTGGGTCCAGGAGGCGTACGTCAAGGCGTCCAATCCCGGCACCGGCGATCGCTTCGGCCAGGGGCTGGGCCTGACCGACGCGCTGCTCGTGGTCGGCGCGCCGGGAGAGGACAGCGGCGCCACGGGGATCGACGGGAACCAGGCCAGCAACGGCGTCGCCGACGCCGGAGCAGCCTACGTGTTCCGGCGCGCGGGAACGACCTGGAGCCAGGAGGCCTACTTCAAGGCCTCGAACACCGGCGTCTTCGCCAGCTTCGGCCAGACCCTGGCGTGCTCGGGGCGCACGGTCGTGATCGCGTCGCCGTTCGAGGCGGGCGCGGGGACCGGGGTCGATCCCGCTCCGACGGGGACGTTCGAGCCGCGCTCCGGCGCGCTCTACCTCTTCGAGGAGGAGGGCGGTGCGTGGAGCCAGCTCGCCTACGCGAAGGCCTCGAACACCGACGTGAACGACTGGTTCGCCTCCGCGGTCGCGCTCTCGGGCCCGCTGCTCCTCGCCGGCGCGCCGGGCGAGGACGGCGCCGCGACG
>CADEGS010000470.1 GCA_902826945.1 uncultured bacterium
GGCGGCGTGCTCGACCTGTCCCCCGGGGTGCGCGGAGGGCTGATCGGGGCGCTGATCCCGTGCATCTGGCTCATCGGGCGCGGGCGCAGGCCAGCGCCGGATGCAAAGCGGGCGACGGACGCGCGTTGACCCCGCGCACGGGGCACGCGCGCGCGCCGCGGCGCCGGGGTGCAGGCGCGCCGAGTCGTGCGCGCCCGGCCGCGCAGGCGCGCCGTGCGCCGTGCCGCGCGTCGGTCCGCCGCTGGCGCTGGATCCTCTGCGCGCCCCTGCTCGCGCTCGGCGCCGGCGCCCTGCATGCGCTCCCGCAGACCGCCGGCATCGCGAGCGCGGCCGAGGCGGCGCTCGAGCTCGAGCGCGGCTCGGCCCACGCCGCGGCCGGCCGCTACGAGCGCGCGCGCGACGCCTACGAGCGCGTCGCCCGGCGCTGGCCAGCGACGCCGGCCGGGCGCGAGGCGGCGCTGCGGCTGGAGCCGAACGGGCTCTTCGGCTGGACGGACATCGTGCGCCACGGACCCTCCGAGGCGCTGATCGACGTCGTCGTCCTGGGCGACGGCTACACCTTCGAGCAGCAGGACGCCTTCGACGACGTGGCCGCGGACCTGCCGCGCACGCTCGAGCGCTCGCCGGTGTTCGGCGAGTACTTCAGCTGCTTCAACTTCCTGCGCGCCAACCTGGTCAGCGCCGAGGCCGGGCTCGACGGCTACGGCCGCCAGGCCTCGACGGCGCTCGGCGCGCGCGTGCTCGAGTCGACCAACGCGGCCAACGTCGCGGTCGATCCGGCGCGCGTGCACGCGCTCCTGCGCCGCGTCCCCGCGAGCGAGGGCCTGGCGATCGCGGTCGTCAAGCGCGGCACCTCGGGCACCGGCGGCGGCGGCATCGCCACGATCGGCGGCAGCCACTTCGAGACCCTGCTGCACGAGTGGGGCCACGCCTTCGGCGACCTCGGGGACGAGTACGCGACGGACCTCGGCTTCCGCCACCGGCGCGTGAGGACGAGCGTCAACGTCAGCCTGACCGAGGACGAGGAGCGCGTGCCCTGGGCGCACTGGATCGCGGCCGGAGCGCCGGGCATCGGCGTCTACGAGGGCGCCGCCGGCCAGGTGCGCGACGTCTGGCGGCCGAAGGCCAGCGGCTGCGTGATGAACGACACCGACCTCTTCTTCTGCGAGCCGTGCCGCGAGGCGCTGGTGCTCGCGATCTACGAGCGCGTCGACCCGATCCAGGCCTTCGGCCTGTCGGAGCGCGGCTCCGCCGACGTCGCCCGGGAGCTCGACCGCGCAGGGCTCGGCTCCCAGGACGGGGGGCAGGAGCTCGTGCTCTCCCAGCCCCTCGAGCTCGAGGCGCGCGTGCTGCAGCCGGCCTCCCACGACCTCGAGGCGAGCTGGTGGCTGCTCCCCGCCGACCAGGCGCCGGCGCTCGCCCCGGACACGCCCCCGCGCAGCGAGCGCGGACCGCTCGCCCAGCCCGCGGCCCGGCCCCCCGCGCGCCTGAACCGCGCGCGCGACCGGCGCC
>CADEGS010000471.1 GCA_902826945.1 uncultured bacterium
CCAGGTTGACGCGCACGCAGCCCTCGAGGTCGGTCGGCAGCGCGAAGGCGCGCGTGCGCGTCCAGTCGAGCGCCTCGGCCGCCTTGCGCCGCATCAGGCGGTCGCTGAGCGCCGTGGGCAGCCAGCCCGAGACGCGCTGGCGCAGCGCGGTGGGCACGAGGTCGCGCGCGCGCGAGACGAGCGAGCGCGGCCGCGGCGCCTGCTCGCCGCCATCCTCGCCGCCCCCGGGGGGGCGCGCGAAGCCGAGCGAGCGCAGCACCTCGGGCAGGAGGTGCCAGCTCGCGCCGTTCGCGCCGGCGCCGTCGCCGGAGACGAGCAGCACGTCCACCTCCTCGTCCCAGGGGCGCACGATCTCCGCCAGCGCCGCGTCGAGCGCGGCGTACACGCTCCGCAGCGGGTCGAAGGCGCCCGGCGCGTCCGGGTCGCGCGGCCACAGGTAGTGCGCGGCCGCGTGCGTCTCGCCGAAGACGGCGAAGAGGACGTCCCACGGCTCGCGCTCGGCCAGCCGGCGGATCGCGCCGGCCTTGGCGTGCAGCGCGTCGCACAGCCGCGGCGCGAGCGCGTCGGGCTCGAGCGCGCGCATCCCGACGCGCCCGGCCTCCAGGCCGAGCGGGTAGCGTCCGAGCGCCGCCGCGACGCCGCGCGCGCGCGCCGGCGGCAGGCACTCGCCGCGGCGGTAGTGCGCCCACGTGCCCCACTCGAAGACCTGCACGCCGCGCATCGCCGGCGCGGGGTGCGAGTAGGGCGCGTCGAGCACGATCACGTCGCGCCCGGCGGCGTCGAGCACGCTCCAGAAGGGCGGCGCGCCGTACTGCCCGTCGGAGAAGCGCACCGCGCCCTGCACGCCGGGGCGCGGCCCGAACGTGTAGTAGACGCCGTGCACGCCCGGCGGCGCGCCGGTGTAGAGCGAGGGCCAGGCGCAGACGTGCAAGAGCTCGGCCGTCGTCGCCAGCGCGCCGTGCACGCCCTGGGCGAGGAAGCCGGCCAGCCACGGCATCGCGCCCTCGCGCGCGAAGCGCAGGAGCAGCGGCCCGTCGCCGACGTCGAGCCCCAGGACGAGCGCGCGCCGGCGAGCCATCACGCCCCGTGCACGAGCAGCGCCGAGAGCCAGAGCACGACCAGCGCCGCCAGCATGTTGAGCTGCACCAGGAGCGGCGCGCGGCGGTGGCCGACGAGCACCTGGTACACGACCATCCCGCCGACCAGGGCGAGCTTCCACGGGAACACGCCGGGGACGCCGCCGCGCGCGACGAGAAGCGCGCTGCCGGTCGCGAACAGCACGAGCAGCGCCGGGCCGCCGAGCGCGCCCCAGCGGTGGCTCGCGGCCCGCAGCGCGTCCGCCTCCGCCCGCTCGGGCCAGCGCTTGCAGAGCGGCCCGACGACGAACGACCAGAAGAACATGTGCCCGAGCCAGAGC
Source organism: uncultured bacterium (assembly GCA_902826945.1). The sequence goes on from CADEGS010000471.1 coordinate 1,418, forward strand.
AGGAGCGCGAGCAGGTGCAGCGCCAAGAGCACGCCGCGGTAGGAAGGCGGCAGCGCGACCGCGAGCACCGCCGCGGCGAGCAGCAGGGCGAG
>CADEGS010000472.1 GCA_902826945.1 uncultured bacterium
ACGAGGACAGCTGGCGCGAGCGCCTGCCGCGCCTGCTGCGCCACGTGCTCGGGCGAGCGCGGGCCTGAGGGGCGTCCCGGGCGTTCTCCGGCTGCCGGACCGCCGACCCGAAAAAGACGGCTCCGTGTCGATCGGCGTCCGGCTCGCTCGTCGCCGGGGCAGAACCCGGGTCGTCCGGCCCGGGAACCCCTCCGCGGCGCGCGGCGAGCGCTGGTTGCGGCCGGAGCTGTGCCAGGACGCGCTGCGCCTGGGCCGCATCCTGGCCGGGCTCGTGCCGGACGAGCCGGAGGTGCACGGGCTCGTGGCGCTGATGGAGCTCTCCGCCTCGCGCCTGCGCGCCCGCGTCGGGAGCGACGGCGAGCCCGTGCTGCTGCTCGACCAGGACCGCTCGCGCTGGGACTGGCTGCTCGTGCGGCGCGGGCTGGAGGCGCTCGAGCGCGCGACGGCGCTGCGCCGGCCGCTCGGCCCGTACTCTCTGCAGGCGTCGATCGCCGCCTGCCACGCGCGCGCGCGCGCCGCCGAGGACACCGACTGGCCGCGCATCGTCGCGCTCTACGACGCGCTCGTCGCGCTGACCGGATCGCCCGTCGTGGAGCTGAACCGGTCGATGGCGGTGGCGATGGCGTCGGGAGCGGAGGAGGGCCTGGCGCTGGCGGACGAGCTCGCCGACGAGCCGGCGCTCGCCGGCTACCACCTGCTGCCGGCGGTGCGGGGGGAGCTCCTGCTGCGCCTCGGCCGCCGCGACGAGGCGCGCGCCGAGCTCGAGCGCGCGGCCGAGCTCGCGACCAGCCCGACCGACCGCCGCCAGCTCCTCGCGCGCGCGGCCGCCTGCTGACGCGCGGCCGGCGCGGGCGTCGAGGCCGGCGCGAGCCTCGAGGGTCGCGCGGAGATCGGCTCCGCGACACGCTCGCCACAGCTCGGGCTTGCTCGCCGCTGTGCGTCCCGCGAGGCTCGTGCGCGCCATGATCGCTCACCTCCGCATCGCCCGGCCGGCCAGCGACCTGGCGCGCACGCGCGAGCTGTACTGCCGCGGGCTGGGCCTGCGCGTCGTCGGCAGCTTCGAGGACCACGACGGCTTCGACGGCGTGATGCTCGGGCTGCCCGGCGCGGGCTACCACCTCGAGTTCACGCGCTGCCGCGAGCATCCGGTCGCGCCCGCGCCGAGCGTCGAGGACCTGGCGGTCTTCTACCTCCCCGACGCGTCCGCCTGGCGCGCGGCGTGCGAGCGCATGCTCGCCGCCGGCTTTCGCGAGGTGGCGCCCTTCAACCCCTACTGGAAGGCGCGCGGCCGGACGTTCGCGGACCCAGACGGCTACCTCGTCGTGCTCCAGAACGACGCTTGGGAAGTCGGGCGGTGAGACCGGCCGCTCGGCCGTTCCCTAGTCGGGTGCGGAGGCTTCGTCCGGCGCGGGAGCGGCGCGCCAGCGCGGCCGTGGCACGCGCGCGCCCCGTCGCGCCGGCCAGCCCTCGCGCTGCTGGCCGCGCTCGCCGTCGGTCTCCTC